>NZ_JABERD010000353.1 GCF_013044505.1 Streptomyces sp. S3(2020)
TGACGTTGTTTGGGTGGCGCCTATATATGTGTCTTGCATGGTTGTTAACCAATGATGGAGGGCGTAGGAGTAGATTACGAGGCGTGGGGGCACGGGTATGTGAATAAGCGCTCGGTCCGGGGGGGACGGCCCCGCGCCCTGGGGTGGGTTTGCCCAGGGTGGGGTGGTCTGGGGTGGGGTTACTTGGGGTGGGGTTACCTGCCGCCGTTCCAAGGGCCGTAGGGACCGTCGCTGCTGCTGCCGCCGCGGCCCCTGCCTCCGCCGCCCGACACCTGGCGGAGCGCCGGGCGTACGTCGACGAAGAAGACGATCGAGGCGACCAGGCCCGCGAGCTGGAGGAAGAGCATCGGCACCAGGAGGTTCACCGCGACCGCCACGCCGAGGATGATCAGCCAGAAGCCCTTGTTCTGCTTGCTGGCGGCCCGGTACGCGTCCTCACGGAACAAGGCGGCCATGATGAACGCCACCACCGCGAAGACCAACATCGCGAGGTAGAGCAGCCACATCAACCCCGCGAACCCCTGCATCAGCACAACGTCCACCACCTGACTCGGCTCGTCATTACGCGGTCACCGTACCCGTACAACGGGCCGCGCACCCCAGGGGTGCCCGGCCCGTCGTAGAAGTCCTGGAAGTCCTGCCGCGTCACCTACTTCGCGGGCGCAGTCGCCTACTTCGCGGGCGGGGTCGTCTTCCTGGAGGTGGTGGCCTTCTTCGCCGGCGCCGTCTTCTTGGCGGTGGCGGTCTTCTTCGCGGGGGCGGCCGCGGCGGGCTTGGCCTCGGCGGCGGGCTTCGCTGCCGGAGCCTCCTCCTTGACCTCGACGGGCTCGGCCTTCGGCTCTACGGCGATGGCCAGCTCCTCGATCTCCTCGGCGGCCTCGCCACGCCAGGTCTTCACGGCCTGCTCGCCGTGCTCGGCGACCTTCTCGTAGGTCTCGCGGGCCTTCACGGCGTACTCGGCGGCGACGCCGACGCCACGCAGAGCGAAGTCCTGGGCGCTCTCGCCGAACTTCTTCAGGTCGGCGTCGAGGGTCGAGCCGAGCTTCTTGATGTCGCCGTCCAGGGTCGCGATGAACTCGCCGACCCTGGCCTGGAGGGACTCCTGCGCCTCCTTGGCCTTGGCGCCGGCCTCCTTGGCACGGGCGGCGGCCTTCTCCTGCACAGCCTTCGGGTCGGTGCCGCGCACGGCGTCGATACGGGCCGGGGCCTCGGCGCGCAGCTGCTCGACGATGCCGGGCACCTTCTTGGCCTCCTGGAAGGCGAGGTCACCGGCGCCGGCGAGGAAGTAGAGCGGGGTGGGGTCCGAAACGGCCTTGCGGATGTCGTCGGTGATGGCCATGGTGATGGTCCTCCCGGGTCGCTTTCGTCTGAGGGTTTTGGTTCCGCGCTCGGTCAGCCGGTGTCTCAACTGGCCGTCTGCTGCGGGTCGGCGTCGCTGCCGTCGGTCGTGCGGGGGGCCGTGCTCTTCTTGCGGGTACGGCGCTTGGCCGTGCCACCCCGGGCTTCTTCGCCCGGTTCGGCTGCCGGTACGTCGACCGCGGTGGTCTCCGCCTCGGGAACGAGCGCCCCCTCCGAGCCGTTCTCCTCGGTGTCCGTCCCGAATCCGTTCTCCTTGCGGAAGGACTCGTAGATCTGGAGCAGCACCTGCTTCTGCCGCTCGTTGAGCGTCGGGTCGGCGATGATGACGGCACGCGTCTCCACCTCGTCCCGGTCGCGCTCGGCGTCGAGGATGCCGGCGCGGACGTACAGCGTCTCGGCGGAGATCCGCAGCGCCTTGGCGACCTGCTGCAACACCTCCGCGCTCGGCTTGCGCAGCCCGCGCTCGATCTGGCTCAGATACGGATTGGACACCCCGGCGGCGTCGGCGAGCTGCCTGAGCGAGAGCTGAGCGTTTCGCCGCTGCTCGCGCAGGTACTCACCGAGATTGCCGACGTTGAGCGTTGCCATGGCCCCACTGTGCCTCACCCTTGCTAACTATTGCAAGCAGGCGCTTGCAAAAGTGCTCCACGCCACGTGACTCGGCAGATGAGCCTGAGCACGCTAGCTGTCGTGTTTGCATGACAACTGTCGTCATCCGCGTGCGGCCTCCTGGTGCAGGTGCTTTGGGGCCGGCCTCCGCAAGTCGCCGAGAAACGGCGTTGTCGGCGGGCTCTGCCAGGGTGTGCGTCGTGGATGAATTGGTGGAGCGTGTCGACGGTCAAGATCGCGTGCTGGGGGTGGTCAGCCGTAGGGAGGCCATCCGGGAGGGTTGGCTGCATCGGGTCGCCGTGACGGTGTGTCGTGATGATCGTGGCCGGATCCTCGTCCACCGGCGGTCGGAGCAGGTGTCGCGCTTCCCCGGGCTCTATGAGGTCGAGGTCGGTGGCGCCGCAAATGTCGGCGAGTCCTATGAACAGGCCGCCGCGCGGGAGCTGGCCGAGGAGCTGGGCATTCATGCGCTGCCGTGCCTGCTGTTCACGTTCATCAACCGCAGCGGTCTGAGCCCTCACTGGCTCGGCGTGCACGAAGCCGTAGTGCCGGACGCCGTGGTCCCCGATCCCGATGAGGTCGCCTGGCATGGCTGGCTGACCGAGCCGGAGCTGCGCTCGGCCCTGCTGGAGTGGCGCTTCACCCCCGACAGCCACGAAGCCTTCAGCCGGTATCTCGCGTTCCGGACCGCGCAGCCCTGACCTTGCCCGCCTCCGCTTGCAGTAAGCGCGATAGATGCCAAGGAATATACGGATCTGACGACAGTCGTCGCGCTCAGCGCTCCAGGAATCCCTTGGTCAGGACGCCGGGGTTGACTACAACCAGCTCGCTCCGTCTCAGCGGAGCGGGTGCATAGGATCGTCGGTATGGCGCTGCGACCCGTTCAACTGAACATCAAGGCTGTCGACGGCCTGGCGGTCGGCCGGTTCTGGGCGGAGGCGCTCGGCTGGAATCTGTTCCGCCCCGGAGTGACCACCTACGTCGGGCCCTCCGCGGACCTCGTCTGGCCGGACCCGGTCGCCGTCGGCATCGACGTCGTCCCTGTCCCGGAGCCCAAGAGCACGAAGAAGAACCGGGTGCACCTCGATCTCGCCTCCACGTCCGCGGCCCATCAGGCGGAGCTGGTCGCGCGCCTGAAGGCGCTCGGTGCGACGCCTGTCGACGTGGGGCAGGGTGACGTGCCGTTCACGGTCCTCGCCGACCCGGAGGGCAACGAGTTCTGTGTGCTGGAGCCCCGGGAGATCCACCGGGACACCGGGCCGATCGCCGTGATGGTCGTCGACTGCGCGGATCCGCATGCCATGGCCCGCTTCTGGGACGCGGCGATCGACTGGCCCCTGCACGAAGTGACCGACGACCACGCGCTGTTCCGCTCCCCCGAGGACACCGGCCCGTATCTCGAATTCCTCCGCACGCCCGACGTGAAGACCGTGCCGGACCGCATCCATCTCGACCTGCTGCCCTACCCCGGTGACGACAAGGAGGCGGAGGTGACCCGACTGCGGGCCCTCGGCGCCACCGACCTCGACCTCGGCCAGGGCGACGTGCCGTGGACGTGCCTGACCGATCCGGAGGGGCACGAGTTCTGCGTTCTCGCTCCAGCGTGACGCTCCGCGAGATCAGCCCACTCTCCGATCGCGGCATCCAACTCACCTACCGCAGCGCCGAGTCACAAGCGTGCGGGAGCCGGGTCGCCGTTGCCAACCTCGACCCACCTCAGTCGCCGAACCCAACCACCCGACTGTCGCCGTCACCCCACGTCGCTCACCGGCATCAACCCTCCTGCCCCGCCAACGCCTTCACCGCCGGCCGGAGCAGCGCCGCGACGCGTTCGGGCGGGGCGTCATGGAGGGCGGGCAGGGCGAGGAGTTGGTGGCCGATGGTGACGCCGAGGAGCGTGGTGACGATCAGGGCGGCACGGAGTTCGGGATCCCCGGACGTCGGCAGGGTCGCGGCGACGCCGTCGATCTGCCGGGCCAGGGCCGCGCGGACGTGGTCGGCCGCGGCCGGGTCGGTGAGCATGGAGCGCATCATCGCCAGCGTGCCCTCGGGCAGGCCGCCGAGCTTGAGGCCGAGCGTGGCCAGGAGCTGATCGACCAGCGCGTCGGCGTCGGCGGGCGCCGGTGACACGGGGAGCGCCTGCACCGCCTGCGAGAACAGCTCGCGCTTCGAACCGAAGTACTGCATGACCAGGGCCGGGTCCACGCCGGCCGCGGCCGCCACGGCACGGATGGTGGTGCGGTCGAAGCCCTTCTCCGCGAACAGCTCCCGGGCACTGTCGAGGATGCGCGCCTCGGTGGACCGACGGCGGTCGGCGCGGGACTGGTGAGGTGAGGAGGGGGGCGTGGACATCGATTCACTCTACAGCCGTTGACCGAACGACCGCCGAGTCTCTACGGTGATTGGGTCAACGCTTGTTGAGCGAAAGCGAGTGGGGTGGTCCCCATGCCCGAACCGCAGCACCCTCCCCTCCGCACCCCTCGCGAGGTGCTGGCCCGCTTCTACCGGGCCATGGTCGACAAGTCCGCGGACGACCTCGCCGACCTGTACGCCCTGGACGCGGTCCACGAGTTCCCGTTCGCCGTCCCCGGCTTCCCTCCCCGCTACGAGGGACGCGAGGCCGTGCGTGCGGGATACCGGGTGGTCTGGGGCGGGAGCCCCGTCCGGGTGGACGAGATCAGGAAGGTGGCGGCCTACGAGACCGTCGAACCCGGAGTGATCGTCGCCGAGCATGTCGTGGTGGGGTCACTGCCGCACCGGTCGACGCCACCTCGGCGCACCGCCATCACCGTCCCCGGCCTGCTGGTACTCCATGTCCACGACGGACTGATCACACGGGCACGGGACTACATGGACGGCTCGGGGGTCGCCGCGGCCCGCGAATGAGCGCCCTGGACGAGCGTCCACCCGGCCGTCCACCCAGCCGTCCGCGCAAACACAATGCGCGCAGATCACAGTCGCCACAGACTGACACGCATGACCGAAACGGATCCCAAAGACACCCTTCGCTCCTACCTCCAGTCCGCCCGCGACGCCCTCCTCTGGAAGCTCGAAGGCCTCTCCGAGTACGACGCCCGCCGCCCCCTGACACCGACCGGCACCAACCTTCTGGGGCTGGTGAAGCACGCGGCCGGTGTGGAGTTGGGCTATCTCGGCGACACCTTCGGGCGCCCGTCCGGGGAGCCCCTCCCCTGGCTCGACGCCGACGCCGACGCCGACGCCGACGCCGAACCCAACGGCGACATGTGGGCCTCCGCCGACGAGTCGCGCGAGGACATCGTGGGCCTGTACCGCCGGGCATGGGCGCACGCGGACGCCACGCTCGACGCGCTGGCCCTGGACACCCTCGGCAAGGTCCCATGGTGGCCGGACGGCAAGGACGAGGTCACGCTGCATCACGCGATGGTCCGCGTGATCGCCGACACGCACCGGCACGCCGGGCACGCCGACATCCTCCGGGAGCTCATGGACGGCGCCGTCGGGATGAACCAGGGCAACGACAGCATGGCGTCGCACGACCCGGCCTGGTGGGAGGCCTACCGGGAACGGCTGGAGCGCACGGCTCGGGAGGCCGACCGGAAGGACTGACCAAGTACCCACAAAAAAGTGGGTACTTGGCGGCGGACACGGATGGATCAGAAGCTGGTCACGAAGGACCGGCGAAGGGAAGGGGATCGGAAACCGGGAGGGATCAGGAAGCGGCCCGCTTCTCCATGTGGCGGTGGCCCCAGTCGGACAACGGGGCCAACAGCTCGGAGAGTTCACGGCCGAAGGCGGTCAGGGAGTAGACCGTCTTGAGCGGCAGGACGTCGTGCACCTCCCGGTGCACCAGACCGTCCGCCTCCATCGCGCGCAGCGCCTGGGTCAGCACCTTCTCGCTGAGGCCCGGCAGTTGTCTGCGCAGCTCACCGGGCCGTTGCGGGCCGGCCTCCAGCAGCCACAGCAGCGAGGTCTTCCACTTGCCGTCGATCACCGTGATCGCGGCGGTCACTCCGCAGGTGTTCCTGTCCAAGACGCGCGCGCAGCCCATCTCCGCCCCCTTCGTCGCCATCCGTAACTGTCCGCCAACAGCCTCTGTTCCCCTGGGAGTTGCAGCATGCCCCTGTCCTCTTCCGCCAACGCCAACGCCAACGCCAACGCCACGGACACCGCCCCACCTCCACCTCTCA
>NZ_JABERD010000354.1 GCF_013044505.1 Streptomyces sp. S3(2020)
GGGGGTGGGGGGGGGCGGCGCCGGACGTGGGGGCGGGCGCCGGACGTGGGGCGTGGTGCGTGGGACGGGCCCGTGCTGCTGCCGCTGTCGGCGCGGACGCCGTCGGCGCTGGTCGCGTATGCCCGGGCCTTCCGGGACGAGCTGGTGCGGCGCCCGGATCTCGACCCTGCCGATCTGCTGACGACGACCGCGCTCGGGCGGCGTCATCTGCCCCACCGGCTGGTCGTCACCGCGCCCTTCGTCGAGGGGCTGGACGCGTTCCTCGCCGGTGCGCCGGGCGCCCTGACCGGGACGGCCGACCGGACCGTGGCCCCCGCCTTCCTCTTCAGCGGCCAGGGCACCGGCGGCCCCGGCATGGCCGCCGCCCTCGCCGCCCGCTTCCCGGTCGTCGCCGAGGTGCTGCGGGAGTGCGCGCGGGTCTACGAGGAGGAGACGGGCGAGCACGACTTCCTGGAGCGGATCACCGGCGGCCCCGGCATGCCGGGGGTCCACGAGGACCGCGCCGGCCGGGACTCCGAGGGGGCGCACGCCGTCAACGGCCCGAACACCACGGACCGGCCGGGCACCCCCGGCGAGGCAGGCCATGACAGCCCAGCCGGCCAACCCGCCGAACGGGACTCCGGCAGAGCACACGCCACCAGCGCCCCAAGCATCACCGACCGACCGGCCACCCCCGGCAGGGCGGACCATGACGGCCAACCCGCCAGCCAGGACTCCGACAGAACGCGCGCCACCAACGGCCCGAACACCACCGACCGGCCCGCCACCCCCGGCGAGGCACGCCATGGCAGCCCAGCCGATCGGGGCGTCGGGGAGGCGCACCGGCCCGCCCGGCACGGCCCCGTCGTCGCGGACCCCCGTCGCCTCGACCGGCCGCTCGGCCCGGAGTCCGGTGTCGCCTGGGACACCGCCTTCGCGCAGCCCGCGATCTTCGCTCTGCAAGTCGCGCAGACCCGGCTGTGGCGGAGTTGGGGTGTGCGGCCCGGGGCGGTCGCCGGGCACAGTGTCGGGGAGTTCGCGGCGCTGTGTGCCGCCGGGGCGCTGTCCGTGGCGGACGGTATGCGGCTGCTGTGCCGGCGGGGCCGGCTGATGCAAGGCACGGCGCCCGGCGCGATGCTCGCCGTCTTCGCCGACCGGGACCGCGTCCGGCGGCTCGTCGCCGAGGTCGGGCGTGTGGAGCTCGCCGTGTCCAACGGGCCCGAGCACCAGGTGCTGGCCGGCCCGCCCGACGCCGTCGACGAGGCGTACCGCCTGCTGACCGAACAGGGCCTGACCGGCGTACCGCTCCCGGTGGACCGTGCCTTTCACAGCGCTCTCCTCGACCCGGTCCTCGACGAACTGCGCACGGCCGCCGAGAGGACCGAACTGCGGCCCGTCGAGATCGAGTTCGTCAGCGGTCTCGACGGCGTCGCCCATCCCCCGGGCTGGCTGCCCGACGCCGACCACCTCGTCCGCCAGGCCCGCCGCCCCGCAGACTTCCACGCCGTACTGCGCACCCTGGGCGCCACGGACGCCCTGCTGGAACTCGGCCCGGACGCCACCCTGACCCGGCTGGCCCGCCGCGCGGTGCCGGACACCCTCTGCGTGCCCACGGGCGGCACCCCGGACGACGTGTGGCGGGCCGCGGCCCGGCTGCACTGCGCCGGGGCGCCCCTCGACTGGGCCGCCCTGCTCGAAGGGTGCGGGGGCCGGCGTATCCCGTTGCCCACCTACCCCTTCGAGCACCGGCCGTACTGGATCGGCCCACCGCCGCCGCCCACCACGGCCGCACCCGCACTCGAACCCGCGCACGGACCCGCGAGAGAACCCGATGGGGAGAACGACGTGACCGACCAGGCAGTACTCAAGCGCGTACGCGAACTGACCGCACAGCACCTGGGATACGACCAGGACGGGCTGCGCGCCGGTCAGACCTACGTGGGACTGGGCGCGGACTCCCTGCAACTGATCGGCATGCTGCGGCAGTTGGAGGGCGAGTTCGGGGTGCGGCTGGCCGTGCGGGAGCTGCTGGAGGACGCGGGGTCACCGGAGTTGACGGCACGGCTCATCGCGGAGCGCGTGGCACGGCCGGCACCGGAGCCACGGGCCGAGATCATCGACGTACGGCAGATACCGGAGCGACAGGACACGGCACCCTCCGAGGCTCCCGGCCCCGACGCGTACGCCAGCCGGGCCGAAGTCGCCGAGCTGCGGCGGCAGATCGACGTGCTGGCCGAGACCCAGGCCTCGTTGATCACCCAGCTCTCCGACGCCGTCGCCCTGCTCACCGCCGAGCGGGCCGCCCGATGAGCCCGGCCACGGCGGCGGACCGGGCCGCGGCCCTGTCCCGCCGGCTGGACGAGCAGCTGGCGCGGGCCAAGGGCACAGCGGATCCCGCACCCGCCGTCCACGGCCCCCGCGTCACCCTCCCCCACGACTCCGGCATGGCCGGCGCCGACGCCACCGACGCACAGCGCGCGCACGCCGCCGACCTCACCCGGCGGCTCACGGAACGCACCCGGACCTCCAAGGAGCTCGCGCAGTCCCGGCGTTCGGTGCTCGCGGACAGCCGGGCCGTGGTCGGGTTCCGGCGTTCGACGAAGGAGACCCTGTACCCGCTCGCGGCCAGTGGCGCACGCGGCGCGCGGCTGACGGACATCGACGGGAACACGTACACCGACATCACGATGGGCTTCGGATCCCTGCTGCTCGGGCACGAGCCGCAGTGTGTGACCGAGGCCGTGCGGGCACACCTGGACGGCGGGCTGCGGTTCGGGCCGCGCCCGGTCGAGGCGGGTGAAGTCGCCCAGCTGCTCGCCGAGTTCACCGGCATGGAGCGCGTCGCGTTCGCGGCCTCCGGCACCGAGGCCAACTCCGCCGCGATCCGGCTCGCCCGCGCAGCCACCGGACGCGACCGGATCGTCATGTTCCGCGGCTCCTACCACGGTCACCTCGACACGGTGCTCGGCCGCCCCGGACCGGGCGACTTGGCCGTGCCCGTCTCCCGCGGCATCCCCGACAGCGCCGTCGCGGAGCTGATCGTCCTGGAGTACGGCAGCCAGGAGGCCCTCGCCACCATCGACGCGCTCGGCGACGGCATCGCCGCGGTCCTCGTCGAGCCCGTGCAGTGCCGCAACCCCGCCCTGCGCCCGGTCGCCTTCCTGCGCGAGCTGCGCGAACTGACCCGGCGGCGCGGCATCGTGCTGCTCTTCGACGAGATGCTCACGGGTCTGCGCCCGCATCCGCGCGGCGCCCAGCACCACTTCGGTGTCGTGCCCGACCTCGCCACCTACGGCAAGGCGCTCGGCAGCGGCTTCCCCGTCGGGGCGATCGCGGGCCGGGCCGACATCATGGACGGCGTCGACGGCGGATTCTGGCGGTACGGCGACGAGAGCCGCCCCACCGCCGAGACGACGTTCTTCGGCGGGACCTATCTCCAGCACCCGTTGTCCATGGCGGCGGCCAAGGCGGTCCTCACGCATCTCGACGCCGAGGGCCCCGGGCTCCAGGAGCGCCTCAACGCCCGTACGGACGCCCTCGCCGACGACCTCAACCGGTTCTTCACCGACGAGGAATTCCCCCTGGAACTCGCCCACTTCGGGTCGATGTTCCGGTTCGTCCACCGCGCGGACATGGAACTGCTCTACCAGCACCTGCTGTTGCGCGGCATCTACGTCTGGGAGTGGCGCAGCTTCTATCTCTCCACCGCCCACACCGACGCCGACACCGAGCGGGTCGCGGACGCGGTGAAGGGGTCCCTGCGGGAGCTGCGGGAGGCGGGCTTCTTCCCGCCGTCCCGGTCCTCGGCCGCCGCCCGCAGGCCCGAACGCCCGGCCAGGCAGCTGGACTTCGGGGTGTACTTCTTCGGGGACTACCCCGACGCCGACAGCACCTCCGCCTACGACCGGCTCGTCGAGACCGCCCGCTTCGCCGACGAGCGCGGCTTCAGCTCCCTGTGGCTGCCCGAGCGGCACTTCCACTCCTTCGGCGGCCTGTTCCCCAACCCGGCCGTACTGGCTGCCTCGTTGGCACGGGAGACCAGCCGTATCCGGCTCAACGCCGGATCGGTGGTGCTGCCGCTGCACGATCCGGTGCGGGTCGCGGAGGAGTGGTCGGTCGTCGACAACCTCTCCGGCGGCCGGGTCGGCCTCGGTTGCGCCACCGGCTGGCACGCCCAGGACTTCGCGCTGCACCCGGACCGTTTCGAGCGCCGCAAGGAGATCGCCTTCGCGCACCTCGACGACGTGACGACGCTGTGGCGCGGCGGTGCGGTACGGCGCACCGGCGGCGAGGGCGAGCCCGTCGACGTGCGGATCCATCCGCGCCCGGTGCAGGAGCTGCCGCCGATGTTCCTCGCCACCTCCGGGCGGCGGGCCTCGTACGAGGACGCGGGGCGGCGTGGACTGGGCATCGTCACCAACCTGATGGGGCAGACGGTCGCCGAACTCGCCGACAACATCCGCCATTTCTGCAAGGCCCGCGAGCAGCACGGCCTCGACCCCGACACCGGCCGCGTCACCGTCCTCCTCCACACCTACCTCGGCACGGACCACGCCACGGCCCGCGCGGAGGCCCTGGAGCCGATGAGCCGCTATCTGCGCTCCTCCCTCCAGATGCGGTCGGCGGCGAGCGCGGCGGGCGCCGGACCGGAGGACGTGGCCTCCGCGAGCGACGACGACCTCGACTACCTCTTCCGCCGCGCCTACGACCGCTACTGCGACGAACGCGCCCTCATCGGCACACCCGACAGCTGCACACCCCTGGTGGATTCGCTGCGCGGGGCCGGCGTCGACGAGATCGCCGCCCTGGTGGACTTCGGAATGCCTGCGGACCACATGCGCACGGGCCTGGAACACCTGGACGCGCTGCGGCGGCGCGTGGCGGGGGCGGTGCCGGGGGGCGTGGGGGCGGCTTCGCCGGGCGGGGGCACGGAGAGGGCGGTGCCGCTGAGCGCGGGCGCGGTGGGGGCGTTTTCGCCTAGCCGGGGCGCGGCGGAGACGGTGCAGCCGAGCCTGGGCGCGGTGGAAACGGTGCCGCCGAGCCTGGGCGTCGCGGAAGCCGTGCCACCAGCCGGGAACACAGAGAAGGCCGCGCCGCCGAGCCTGAGCACCGTGGAGGCGGTGCCACCAAGCCAAGGCGTGGCGGGGACGGTTTCGCCGAGCCGAGGCATCGCGGAAGCCATGCCGCCAGGCGCGAACGCGGAGAAGGCCGTGCCACCGAGCCGAGGCGTGGCGGAGACCGTGCCGCCGAGCCGAAGCATCGCGGAAGCCATGCCGCCAGTCAGGAACACAGAGATGGCCGCGCCGCCGAGCACGAGCGCGGTGGGCGCGGGCGGTCCCGGCTCTGTGGGTGCGCAGCGGCGGGTCGTCGGCCGTCGAGGCGTCGCGGAGGACCTCGGTGGGGCCGCGACCGGGGGCCCGCTGGACACGGTCCGTCGCGGTCCCGCGACCGACGCCCAGCGTCGGCTCTGGCTCGCCGCCCGGCTGATCGCCGATCCGGCCGCGTACAACGAGATCCAGTCCGTGCGGCTGCGCGGCCCCCTCTCCGAGCGGGCGCTGCGCACGGCCGTGGCGGGACTCGTCGAGCGGCACGCGGGGCTGCGGACGGTCTTCCGCGCGGCGGGTGACACGGTCGAGCAGGTCGTACGACCGGACCTGCGACCGGAGTTGACGGTGACCGACGTCGACGGGACGCGGGCGGTGGCC
This sequence comes from Streptomyces sp. S3(2020), assembly GCF_013044505.1. GTDB lineage: Bacteria > Actinomycetota > Actinomycetes > Streptomycetales > Streptomycetaceae > Streptomyces. The sequence continues at coordinate 5,685 of NZ_JABERD010000354.1, forward strand.
GCCGTTCTGCGCGAGGAGAGCGGACGGCCGTACGACCTCGCAGAGGGGCCGCTGTTCACACCCCGGCTGCTGCGCCTCGCGGCGGACGACCACGTGCTGGTCCTCGGCCTGCACCACATCATCACGGACGCCCACTCGGCGGGACTGCTCGCCGCGGACCTGGAGGAGCTGTACCGGGCGGCGGCGGAGGACCGGGAGCCGGTGTTCGCGGCACCGGCGGGGAGCACACTGGACGACCCGCGGACCGCTCACACCCCTGCCCACCCGCACGCACCGGCGTTCGCCACACCCACCGCAAGCACCTCGACCGAGCCACAGGCCACCCACGCCCCCGCTCCCGCGCCCGCCCACCTGAACGGGCCGCAGCCCGGCCACCACCACGCCGACCCGGAACAACGGCGCCGGGCTGCGGCCCGTTCAGGTGGGCGGGAGCGGGAGCGGGGG
>NZ_JABERD010000355.1 GCF_013044505.1 Streptomyces sp. S3(2020)
TTGTCGAAGTGCTCGCCGGCCCCGCCGGTCTCACCCCCGTCTTCAGCAACGGCCCCCGCACGCACGGCAGGACGGTCGCGCTCACCTTCGACGCCGACATGACCGCCGACCAGGGGCCCCGGGCGGCGGCCGGCGAGCACTTCGACAATCCGCGGCTCATCGCGGCGCTGCGGACGCTGAAGGTGCCGGCCACCGTGTTCATGACGGGGCGGTGGGCCGAGGAGTACCCGGCGCAGGCGCGGTCGATCGGACGGGACCCGCTCTTCGAGGTCGCCAACCACTCGTACAGCCACCACGCCTTCACCGGCGACTGCTACGGGCTGCCCACGGTGTCCCGGGACGCCATGCGGGCCGATGTCGAGCGCGCGTACGCCGCCTTCCGGAAGGCGGGCGTCCCGGACGCGAGGCCGTACTTCCGCTTCCCCGGCGGCTGCTACGACCGCGAGGCCCTCAAGGCGCTCACGTCGGCCGGTGTCACCGCCGTGCAGTGGGACGTGATCAGCGGGGACGCCTTCGCGACGGACGCGGACGCGGTGGCCCGGCAGGTTCTGGACGGCGTCCGCCCCGGTTCCGTGGTCGTCATGCACTGCACCCGCAGCGCCGCACCGGCGACGGAGCGGGCCGTCCGCAGGATCGTGCCGGAGCTGCGGGCCAGGGGCTACCGGTTCGTGAAGGTGTCCGAGCTGATCGGGGCGGCGAGCGGCCCGTCCTAGGCTGGAGGCATGAGCGAGGACTACTGCACGATCCGCGAGGTCCCGAAGCCGCCCGTCGCCGACGGTCCGCCGTACGCGGAGTGCGTGCTGTGCCAAAAACCCACGGAGTATCCGGAGTCGTACAAGGGGATCACGCTGTGTCCTGTGTGCGAGTGGCAAGAGGCCCAGCGGACCGCCTGTTCAGGGTGAGCGGCGGGACGTCAGGGCGCAGGCCACGGCGGTCGCGCCCGCGGTGAGCAGGGCGGCGGCGGCCAGGGGCAGCAGCGGCAGTGGGGCCGTGCCCTCGCGGGAGCCGGTGACCAGGCCCTGGACGGCCGCCTGGGCCGGGGAGCCGGTAGTCACGGTCGTCAGCAGCGCCGCGAGCAGCATCGTGGGGACCGCCCGGCCCGGCGAGCGCAGCAGCGGCCAGGTGGTGAGCGCGCCGACCGCCGTGCCGAGCAGGGCGCAGGCGAGGGCGGCGAGCAGCCCGGCCGCAGCGGCCGGGAACCGTGCCACCGGGGTCTGGTGGTCGGCGCTCACCGGATCGCTGATCAGCGTCACGACGAGGGTCGTCACCGTGCCGAGCAGCGCCGCGGCGGCGAGTGCCACCAGCAGCGAGGCGAGGTGCGCCCGCGCGGGCCCGACCGCGGCGGACACACAGGCGCGGGCCGCGGGCGGCTCGTTGGACCCGCAGATCCGCACCAGCCAGGCGGCAACGGGCAGCAGCGCGGCGGCCGCGTACCCGAGCGAGTCGAGGATCGGCTGGCCGCTCTGCACACCGATGCCCAGGGCGGCGACGTACAGGATGAACGGCGGCAGCCAGCGCTGGGAGCGGATGAGCAGGGCGGCCTGGTAGCGGAGCAGCGCGGTCATCGGCCGCCTTCCTGTGTCTCGTGGCGCACGCTCACCACATGCCATGGCGGGCGGGCCGTCAGCAGGGCGCGGAGCAGGACGTCCGAGTGGGACGCGGGGACGGTGAGCCGGTAGGTGCCCGGTTCCGTCTCCTCGGCGGTGGTGCCGGTGATCCGGTGCGCCTCCGCGGGCGGCCGCCCGCCGGCCGGGCCCCGGGCCACGACGGTCACCCGCGGGCCGGAGGGCGCGGCGGCGGCTCGTCCCGTACGACGGTGGAGGCCGCCCCCGTGCACGGTGTACGTCGCGTCGGGCACCCCCGCCAGCCGGCTCGGGTCGTGGTCGACGAACACCACCGCTCCCCCCGCCGCGGTGCGCTCGGCGACCGCGCGCTCCAGCTCCGCCCGGGCGTCGACGTCGAGGCCGGTCCACGCCTCGTCCAGGACCAGCAGCTCCGGTTCGGCGAGGAGTGCCTGGGCGACGGCGACCTTCTGGCTGCTGCCCTTGGAGAGCTGGGCCATGGGGGTGCGGGCGTAGGGGGTGGCGCCGAACCTCTCCAGGGTGTCGGCCGCGGCCCGCTCGGCCGAGGTCCGGGGGAGGCCGTGGATCGTGGCGAGGTGGGTGAGGTAGCCGAGCGCGGTGAAGGGGAGGGCCGAGGGGAAGCGTTCGGGGACGTAGGCGGTGCGGGGGCGGCCACTGACGTGGCCCTCTGTAGGGGCGTCCAGTCGAGCGAGCAGGCGGAGGAGCGTGGACTTGCCGGTACCGTTCGGGCCTTCTACGCGGGTGAGGGTCCCAGGGGGAAGCGTCAGGTCGATACCACGTAAGACCCAAGGGCCGCGTAGGCCGTAGCGGCGGCCCACGTTGTCCAGCTGTAGATCGCGTTCCATAGTGGTGATGATGTCGCGTGGCGGCCGACGGTTGGTTGTGGCTGGTCGCGCAGTTCCCCGCGCCCCTTAGGGTGATTGCGTGAGCGTTGATTCCGAGTCCACCGGTGACAGTCCCTTCCAGCACGAAGCCACTGCCCGCGATCATGCACCGCAGTTCGTGCTGCCGTTGGTCGTGCGCATTGAGCGGGCCGCCGCTCCTGCCCGGACCGACGCCCTCGAGACCGCCGCCCGTGCCGTGCTCGTCATGCTCAGCGACTCGCGGTCCCTCGGTGACGGCGAGTGGGCCCAGGTCATGCGGGACTGGCAGGACGCCCGGATCCGGAAGGTCGTGCGGCGGGCCCGTGGGGCGGAGTGGCGGAAGGCCGAGGCGCTGCCCGGGATCACGGCCACCGGGAAGTCCGCGGAGGTGCGGGTGTTTCCGCCGGTGCCCCTGGACGGATGGCCCAAGGAGTTGGCGAAGCTCCAGGTGTCGGGGACCGACCTCGACGACCCCGAGCCGCCGGTGGACGCCGGTCCCGGTGTGCCCGTGCTGTGGATGAGCCCGGACGTCGACATGTCGGCCGGGAAGGCGATGGCCCAGGCCGGGCACGGGGCTCAACTCGCCTGGTGGGAGCTGTCGGACGAGGAGCGGGGCGCCTGGCGGGACGCCGGGTTCCCGGTCGCCGTACGGACACCCGGTACGGCCCGGTGGCGTGAACTCGTGGGCAGCGGGCTGCCGTTGGTGCGGGACGCCGGGTTCACCGAGATCGCCCCCAATTCGGCCACGGTCGTCGCCGACCATCCGGCGCTGCGGTGACCCGGCTCGACGGCAGGGTCGAACGGGGCAACCGCACCCGGCAGTCGGTGCTGGCCCGTACCGTCGAGATCGCCTCCGTGGAGGGACTTGAGGCGCTGTCGGTGGGACGGCTCGCGACCGATCTGCGGCTCAGCAAGAGCGGCGTGTTCGCCCTGTTCGGCTCCAAGCAGGAGCTGCAACTGGCCACCGTGCGGGAGGCCTCGCGGGTGTTCGTCGCGGAGGTCGTGGAGCCCGCCGCGAAGGTTCCGGCGGGGATCGGACGGGTGTGGCGGCTGTGCGAGGCATGGCTGGAGTACTCGGAGGGGCGGGTCTTCCCCGGCGGCTGCTTCTTCTACGGCGTGCTGGCCGAGTTCGACGCCCGGGAGGGGGCCGTGCACGATGCGCTGGTCGGGGCCCAGCGGGACTGGGGCGCTCATGTGGAGGGCCGCGTCGAGGAGGCGCGGGCCGCGGGTGAGCTGCGCGCCGACACCGATGCCGGGCAGCTCGCCTTCGAGCTGATCGCCCTCATGGAGTCGGCGAACGCGCTGTCGGTGCTGCACGGGGAGAACGTCGCCTATCGAAGGGCGCGGGTGGGGATCGCGGCGCGGTTGCGGGCGGTGGCGGTGGACGCCTCGTCGGTGCCTCAAGTGGACTGAGGGGTAAGGGATGTCGGCTGCGCGCCGTTCGGGATCCGTCACCGAAAACAAGTAGCACGACCGTTCGCTTACTTTTATTCTCGGACCCATGCGAATCTCGCGACGAGCCATCCTGCGCGCTCCCTGGCAGCCCGGACCCGTACCGCCGACCGACGCCCCGGTGCTGGTCGGCGTGCGGGAGCTCAAGGAGTTCGTCGGCCGGCCCGACCATCTGCGGATCGTGCGCGCCCATCGCGGGCGGGGTGAACTTCGTTCGGTGACACGGGAGTTCGCGACGTTCGAGCCATCGGCCCTGTGGGACTACGCCCTGGATCTGATCACCGAGGAGCAGTGATGGACGTCGTGGAACTCGACCGGATCGCCGTGCACGAGGCCGTGCGGGTGGTGGAACTCGCGCGGGACGGGGAGTGGGAGCGGGACAGCCCCTGCGCCGGGTGGACGCTGCGGCGGCTGGTGGCACACATGACCGCGCAGCACCACGGGTTCGCGGCCGCCGCGCGGGGTGCGGGCGGCGATCCGGCGTACTGGGCGGAGTCGGCGGACAGGGGCGCGCCGGCCGAGGCGCACCGTGCGGCCGCGACGAGCCTCCTCGGGGCGTTCGCCGAACCGGGCGCCGCGGACGGGGAGTTCACGCTTCCCGAACTGGGCGGGCGGTTCCCCGGGCGGCTCGCGATCGGCTTCCACTTCATCGACTACGTGGTGCACGCCTGGGACGTGGCCGCCACGCTGGGTGTCGGTCTTGAGCTGCCCGACGAGGTCCTGACAGCGGCCCTGGCCGTGGCCCGGCGGGTCCCGGCCGATCCGGCGGGACGGGGTCCGGGGTTCGCGTTCGCCGCGGCGCTGGACCTGCCGCCGGGTGCCGGGCCGCTGGAGGAGACGCTGCGGCTGCTGGGGCGGTCGCCGGAGTGGGGGTGAGTGGTCCGCCCGCTTGAACGGGCGGGCGCTTCGCGACGTACCTCCTGGCACGGGTGACCGGAACCTCAAATGTTCCTCTGAACGACCGGGCGGGGGGATTCGAAGCCGGTCACCGGGGCCATACCCCCGTCACGCCGGAAACAGTGAGCCGTCGAAGGGGACGACACAGCGGATCCAGGTGGAGCGGAGAGTCGGCCGGAGGAGGGACGGGGACGATGGAGCGACTGGGCACGGGAATCGGGTGGCGGCCGGAGATCGCGGACGCCGTGGAGCGTATGCCGGGAATCGACTGGGTCGAGGCCGTGGCCGAGAACGTCTGCCCCGGGCATCTGCCCGCATCGCTGCGGCGGCTGCGCGAGCGCGGGGTGACCGTCGTCCCGCACGGTGTCTCCCTCGGCCTCGGCGGCGCGGACCGGCCCGACGAGGACCGGCTGACGGCTCTCGCCGAGCGCGCCACGGCCCTGGGCTCACCGCTGGTCACCGAGCACATCGCGTTCGTCCGGGCGGGCGGTCCGCTGACGGCCTCGCCCCGCCTGGAGGCCGGACACCTGCTCCCCGTCCCTCGCACCCGCGACGCGCTCGACGTGCTCTGCGAGAACGTCCGTATCGCCCAGGCCGCGCTGCCCGTGCCACTCGCCGTCGAGAACATCGCCGCGCTGATCTCCTGGCCGGGCGAGGAGATGACCGAGGGGCAGTTCCTGTACGAGCTGGCCGACCGCACGGGCGTACGACTGCTGATCGACGTCGCGAACCTCCACACCAACCACGTCAACCGCGGCGAGGACCCGGCCGAGGCGCTCGCCGACCTCCCTCTGGAGGCCATCGCCTACGTCCACGTGGCAGGCGGCTTCGAACGCGACGGCGTCTGGCACGACAGCCACGCCCACCCCGTCCCCCGCCCGGTCCTCGACATCCTCACCGACCTCGCCTCCCGCGTCTCCCCGCCCGGGGTCCTCCTGGAACGGGACGAGAACTTCCCCGACCCCAGCGAGCTGGAGGGGGAACTGACGGCGATCCGGGGCGCACTGGAGAAGGGACGCGAGCAGGGCGGGGCGCGCTCGGAGGGGGGCGTCGAGGCGCCCGTCACGGAAGCCGGGGGGCGGGACCGGGTCCGCACGGTCTCCGGCGAGCGCGCACCGGGGGCGCGGACGCCCGCCGTAGCCGCACCGGAGGCGGACGGCCTCCGGCATCCCCCTGCCATCGAGCGCGGACCGGAGACGGAGGCGTCCCGCGAGGCACGCCCGGCATCCGGCGACCGGAGCCAGGAAACCGGCCTCGCCACCACCGCGGACGCCACCCCCGGCACGACTCCCGACGCCAGCACGGGCCTCGCC
>NZ_JABERD010000356.1 GCF_013044505.1 Streptomyces sp. S3(2020)
GGGGGGTGTCTGGGGGGGGGGTGGGGCGGGGAGTGCGGTTCGTTGGGGGTCGGGGCCGCACCGGGGGGTGTCCGTCCTCGGTCGGGCGGTGCGGTGTGTTGGGGCGGCGAGGTTGGTCGGGCGCCCGACGCTGCGGGCGGACACCCCCCCCGGTACGTCCCCTGCTCGCCGTTGCGCGAGCAGGGGACTCGTCCCGCCTGGGGTTCGTCGGCTGCGGGTCTACGGTGGTCCGCGCCCCGTAAGGGGCGCGGGGCTGTGTCGATGTGCGGCTGCCGCCTCGCGGGCGCGACCAGCCATGACGGCGCCGCAGCCGAACGACGGCACCTCACTGCTCATTCAGCGGAGCGCTCAGTCGAAGCGTTCCAGGTCCCGTAGCCATGCCTTGGCCGAGCTGTCCGATGGGGCTCGCCAGTCGCCTCGCGGTGACAGGGAACCGCCTGCCGAGACCTTCGGGCCGTTGGGCATGGCCGAGCGCTTGAACTGGGCGAAGGCGAAGAAGCGGCGGCAGAAGACCTCCAGCCACTTGCGGATCTCCGCCAGGTCGTAGGCGCCGCGCTTCTCCTCGGGGAATCCCGGGGGCCAGGCGCCGGTGTCCGCGTCGTGCCAGGCGTGCCAGGTCAGGAAGGCGATCTTCGAGGGGCGGAAGCCGTAGCGCAGGACGTGGAACAGGGTGAAGTCGTGCAGGGCGTACGGGCCGATCTTGGACTCCGTGGACTGCATCTCCTCGCCGGGTACGAGTTCCGGGCTGATCTCCGTGTCGAGGATCGCGGAGAGGATCTTGCCGGTGTCGTCGTCGAACTGGGCGCTGCTGATGACCCACCGGATCAGATGCTGGATCAGGGTCTTCGGTACGCCGGAGTTGACGTTGTAGTGGCTCATCTGGTCGCCCACGCCGTAGGTGGACCAGCCGAGGGCCAGCTCCGAGAGGTCACCGGTGCCGAGCACGATGCCGTTGTGGTGGTTGGCGAGCCGGAAGAGGTAGTCGGTGCGCAGGCCCGCCTGCACGTTCTCGAAGGTGACGTCGTACACCGGCTCACCGGAGGCGAACGGGTGGCCCATCTCCTTGAGCATCAGCCGCGCGGTGGGCGTGATGTCCAGCTCGGCCGCGGTGACGCCGAGGGAGCGCATCAGGGCGTGGGCGTTGTCCTTGGTGTGGTCGCTGGTGGCGAAGCCGGGCAGCGTCCAGGCCAGGATGTCGCTGCGCGGGCGCCCGGCGCGGTCCATCGCGCGGGCGGCGACGATCAGGGCGTGCGTGGAGTCGAGGCCGCCGGACACACCGATGACGACCTTCGGGCCGCCGATCGCGGCGAGGCGCTGCTGGAGGCCCTCGACCTGGATGTTGTAGGCCTCGTAGCAGTCCTGGGCGAGGCGGTCGGCGTCGGCCGGTACGAACGGGAAGCGTTCGAGGTGGCGGCGCAGGCCCAGGTCGGTGAGGGGCGGGTCGAGGTCGAAGGTGACCGTGCGGAAGTCTGCGGTGCGTGCCTTGTGGGCGCGGCGGTTGTCGTCGAACGTGCCTGTCCGCTGGCGCTCCTGGCGTAGCAGGTCGAGGTCCACGTCCGCGATGGCGTACGAGTCCGTGAGCGGGAAGCGCTCGCTCTCGGCGAGCAGTACGCCGTTCTCGTAGATCATCGTCTGGCCGTCCCAGGACAGGTCCGTGGTCGACTCGCCCAGGCCGGCCGCCGCGTAGACGTAGGCGGCGAGGCAGCGGGAGGACGCCGAGCGGCACAGCAGCTTGCGGTCCTCGGCGCGGCCGACCGTGATCGGGCTGCCGGAGAGGTTGACGAGGAGGGTCGCACCGGCGAGGGCGGCCTCCGCGCTGGGCGGCACCGGGACCCACATGTCCTCGCAGATCTCCGCGAAGAGGACGAGGCCGGGGACGTCGTCGGCGGAGAAGAGGAGGTCCACGCCGAAGGGGACCGTCTGGTCGCCCACGCGGATCGTGCCGCCGCGCTCGTCGGCGCCGTCGGCGATCTGGCGGCGCTCGTAGAACTCGCGGTAGTTCGGAGGGTACGACTTGGGCACGACGCCGAGGATCCGGCCGCGGTGGATGATCACCGCGCAGTTGTAGATCCGGTTGCGGTGCCGCAGCGGGGCGCCGACGACGAGCACCGGGAGGAGGTCCGCGGACCCGGCCACCACGGTCGCCACAGCCGCCTCGACCTCGTCCAGCAGCGCGTCCTGGAGCAGCAGGTCCTCGATCGAGTAGCCGCACAGCACCATCTCCGGGAAGACGGCGACGGCGACCCCCTCCTCGGCGCAGTGGCGCGCGTGGCGCAGGACCGATTCGGCGTTGGCGGGCGGGTCGGCGATGACGGTGTGCCCCGTACAGGCGGCCACGCGTGCGAACCCGTGCTGATAGATCGACCAGAAGTTCAGTGGAGACACGGGGTCAGTGTAATCGTCAGAGAGACGCGATGGGGTGGCGTGGGGTGCTCCTCACCTCACGCCACCCCATCGGTCTCAGTGGCGGCGGAACGATTCGACGTAGCCGTTCGCGGGCGTACCCACGCCGGTGACGTCGTCGTAGCCCTTCACCGCGGACAGCGAGCTGTCCTTGCCGAGGGAGCGGACCGAGGTGGTCAGACCGTCCGTGGCGTCATAGCCGTTGACGAAGTCCACGCGCGCGACGGCCAGTTGGCGGCCCGTCGGGTTGTCGGTGACGTCGTGGTAGGCCTTCGTGCCGTACTTGGCGTAGATCGACGGGTTGGCGAAGCCGATCGCCTTGCCGCCGCGCGCCTCCTGGGCCAAGGCCTGTACGGCCGCGATGACCGGCGAGGCCAGCGAGGTGCCGCCGATGCGGTACTCGCTGTACGACTCGGAGCCGTCCGCCTGGGTCTGCGTCTGGCCGACCAGGAAGCCGGTGTTCGGGTCGGCGATCGCGGAGATGTCCGGGACCACGCGGTTGCCGGCGGCGTTGTTGGCCTTGGCGAGCGCGTCCGGGACGACACCCTTCTGGTAGAAGGGCTCGGCGACCGTCTTGCTGGTGCCGCCGCCCGCACCGGAGGTGAACGCGCCGGGGAAGTTCGTCCAGCTCTTGCCGTCCGCGGACAGCGTGGCCTTCTCGGTGCCCCAGCCGGTCTCCCACAGGTACTTGTCGCCCTTGCCGACGGCCAGCGAGGTACCGCCGACCGCCGTCACCCACGCCGAGTTGGCCGGGGTGTCGACCTGCTTCGTCCCGGTGTTGGCGACCTCGTCGCCGTTGTCGCCGGAGGAGAAGTAGAAGCCGATGCCCTCGACCGCGCCGAACTGGAAGACCTGGTCGTAGGCGGCCGCGAGGTCCGGTGTCTGGTTGGCCTCGATGTCGCCCCAGGAGTTGGAGACGAGGTCGGCCAGATGGCTGTCGACGATCTTGCTGAGGGAGTCCAGCAGGTCGTCGTCGTAGCAGGACGCGGCGCCCACGTAGGTGACGTTCGCGGCCGGCGCGACCGCGTGCACGGCCTCGACGTCGAGGGTCTCCTCGCCGTACCAGCCGGAGGCGTCGCACTCGTCGGCACCGGTGTGCGTGTAGGTGTCGGGCAGCACCTGGGAGAGCTGGCCGGTCTTCCACGCGGCGTCGCCGTGCTTCTTCGCGTAGGTCTGCGCGTCGAAGGCGATGGTCGGCGAGGCGAACGCGTCGGTGATGGCGACGCGTACACCCTTGCCCGTGTACGTGCCCGCGCCGTACGCGGCCCGCAGCTGCTTGCCCGTGTAGCCCTTGATCGCGTACGGGATCTTGCCGCCGTACGCGTCGGGCAGAGTGCTCGCGGTCTTCGAGCCGTAGTACGACGAGAACGGTCCCGAGTTCTTGAACACGGCGCCCGGACCCGGCAGTTGGTCGTTGTGGCTCGCCTTGTGCGGGGCGTTGTCCAGGCCGGTGACGGTCAGCACGGCGCCGTTCAGGCTCTCCGGTGCGGAGGCCGTCTTCGCGGGCGCGCGGTAGGTCTTCGTGCCCTTGGCGTAGTTGTGCAGCTGGGTGCCGAAGGCCTTCTCGGCGGCGGCCACGTCACCGGAGACGGAGACGTAGTGCCGCGTGACACCGGTGACCTTCAGGCCCGCCGACGACAGCCACGCCTTCACGGCGGCGACCTGTTCGGAACTCGCGCCGAAGCGCTGCTGGGCCTGCTTGGCGCTCAGGTACCTGCCGTACGACGCCGAAGCCGGGTCGGACACGGACTTCGCGTACGCGGCGAGGCCGGCCGCGTTCCGCCCTGCGAGGTAGACCCGGGCGGAGACCTGCGAACTGTCGGCGGTGGCGCCCTTGTCGGCCTTGGCCGTGGCCCACGCCGGCCTGGTCCCGGCCAGCGTGTCCCGTGCCGGGCCGTCCGCGGCATGCGCCGCGGGTATGCCGAGCGCCAGCGCGCCGGCGATCATGGGCAGTGTCGCTGCCATGCTCACACCGGCGCGCAGAGTGGCGCGGTTGGATCTCATGGAACCCCCTGTATGCGGTTCGTCTCGAGTGGATCACTCGACGGGGGCCACTCTTTCGATGAACCGTTCATGCCAGGGGAATACGAGTCCCAAGAAGACCCCAATTAACCTAATGACAAGGCCATTTGAGGGTTAAGGCGCTGTGAGGACCGAGGGTTAACCCTCTAGAACCCTCCAGGACCCGCTAGGAACGCGGTTTCGCTCCCCGTTTCTTGAGCATGTCCGTCATCAGCGCTATCTCCGATTCCTGCGCGTTGACCATGCCCTGCGCGATGTCCTTCTCCACCTTCACCTTGCAGCGTTCGACACAGCCCTCGGCCATGTGGATACCGCCTTTGTGGTGGTCGGTCATGAGCTGGAGATAGAAGATCTCGGCCTGCTTGCCGCTGAGCTTCTTGAGCTTCTCCAACTCGGTGTTGGTCGCCATGCCCGGCATCAGCGCGCCGTCCTCGCCGGAGGCCATGCCGCCCATGTCCATCCACGTCATCGGCGGGTCCGACGACACCTTCGGCAGACTCCACAGATCCAACCAGCCCAGCAGCATGCCGCGCTGGTTGGCCTGCGTCTGCGCGATGTCGTACGCGAGCAGCCGCACGTCCTCGTTCTTCGTGCGGTCGCGGACGATGAACGACATCTCCACCGCCTGCTGGTGGTGCACCGCCATGTCCCGCGCGAACCCGGCGTCCGCGGAGGCGGCGGTCGGGGTGTCACCGGAGCCGCCGTCCTGCGTGACGGCGTAGGTGATCCCCCCGGTCGCGACGAGCACCGCCGCCGCGCCCGAGGCGATCCAGCCGGCCTTCCTCACTGCGACAGACCGCCCTGACACGTCGCGCCCTTCTCGGGAGTCTGCTCGCCCTGGACGTACGTCTCGAAGAACTTGTCCACGTTCGCGTCGCTCGCGCTCGTCACCGTCCGCTGGTGGCCCCACGCCGTCAGCATGATCGGGGCCGCCTGCTTCTCGTACGGGCTCATCAGCGTGTACGGCGTCTTCTTCACCTTCGCCGCGAGCGCCTCGACGTCGGCCTTCTTGGCCTTGGAGGTGTACGTCACCCAGACCGAACCGTGCTCCAGCGAGTGCACGGCGTTCATGTTGTTGAGTTCCTTGGTGTAGACGTCGCCGTTGCAGTTCATCCAGCGGGCGTCGTGGTCACCGCCGGCCGGGGGCGTCATCGGGTACGTCACGGTCTTGGTGACGTGGGTCTGGCTGAGCTTCGACGACCACGTCTTCACCCCGTCCTTGCCCGTGGTCCAGTGCCCCGGGTTGCTGGAGTCGGCCGTCGTGCTGCCGCCGTCGTCCTGCGACCGCACGAGCACGACGCCGCCCACGACGAGAGCGGTGACGACGGCCACGCTCGCCCCGATCGTGAGCAGCCGGTTGCGGCGTTCGCGGGCCTGTTCGGCGCGCCGCATCTCCGCTATTCGAGCCTGGCGCTCGGAGGAGTTCTTGTTCTTGGCGGAGCCCATGGGAGGTGTCCTTCTGGGTAAGGAGGTGGAATGTGGGGGCGCGAAGCGCTCGATCAGGGCGGTGGTGGGCGACGGGTGGGCGGCGTCGGCGGGGGTGAGCGCGCGGAATCTGGAGGATGTGCAGCTCTTCACCGAGAGCCGCGACTCCTATGTCGATGCCGCGATCAGGACGGGGCGGCGCGGGGGCCGGTATCCGTACGACTTCTTCATCAGCAGCGCGGCGAAC
>NZ_JABERD010000357.1 GCF_013044505.1 Streptomyces sp. S3(2020)
GGGGGGGGGGGGGGGGGGGGGGGGGGGGGGCGGGCGTGGCCCGGCGTTCCTGGAGGACGCCGGAGGGATAGAGGAGGAGGTGCCCGGCGAGGATCGCTAGCTCCAGGGCAGTCGCTTTCAGGAGCGTCACGGACAGGCCCGCCAGTCTGCTCGGGAGCAGCCGCTGACAGAGCGGAAGAAAGGGCGCCGCTGCCCTGGTGACCTTCATGGCCGACCTCCTGTCGGCACACGAGAAGACAGCTCCGTCCCCCGTGTGCCCTCGTGGGAGGCCGCGGCGGAGGCGGCCGAGGAGGCACGAGGAGGGCGCGTGGGGTGGGTGCGGCGGGTGGCGCGAGTGGAGCATGGTGCGCCGATGACCTGGCGAGGCTCCCTGCCGGTGTGGCGACGAGGCTCCCCGCTGTCGTGCCTTACCTGCCCTACGTGCCCTTCGTGCCACCGTCGGCCCACCGCACCACCACGGCGCGCGGCCCGCGGCGCGGTGGTGCGGCGACCTCGTTGCGGCTCCCGTTGCGCTTGCTCCCGCTGCGGTACGGGGGTCGCGTACTGGTGCGGCCCGTGTGCCGCAAAGACTCGGAACGGTGCGCGGCGAACGTGTCCCACCGTGTGATTTCCCCCTCGGTCTCCACCGCGAAACTGCCGGTTACGGGATGCTGGAGATAACGTTCGTTCACTTACTCGCACAATGTGGTGTGAGGACGTCCGTGCCGTATCGGCGCCGTCGCGGTGGCATACATGGCATGTTCGGTACTTGTCGGTACGGATGGATGTAGTCGCTTCATGGAGGCAGTGATGGGTGTGGCAGCCGGTCCGATCCGCGTTGTGGTGGCCAAGCCGGGACTCGACGGCCATGATCGCGGGGCCAAGGTGATCGCGCGGGCACTGCGCGACGCCGGCATGGAGGTCATCTACACCGGGCTCCACCAGACGCCCGAGCAGATCGTCGACACCGCGATCCAGGAGGACGCCGACGCGATCGGCCTCTCCATCCTCTCCGGCGCCCACAACACGCTCTTCGCCGCCGTCATCGACCTGCTCAGGCAGCGGGACGCGGCGGACATCCTCGTCTTCGGCGGCGGGATCATCCCCGAGGCGGACATCGCTCCGCTGAAGGAGAAGGGGGTCGCGGAGATCTTCACCCCGGGAGCGACCACTCAGGCGATCGTGGACTGGGTCCGCGCCAACGTGCAGCAGCCGGCGGGGGCGTAGGCCGCTCCAGGACAGTGGGCCGGCCTGGCCGACGCCGGCCGGTCCCGTCAGACCGCCCCCAACTCCCGCGCCATCGCCGCCCGCAACCGCAACGTCGTCACCAGCCGCTGGAACGCCTCCGCCCAGTACCCACCGGCCCCGGGACTCGCGTCCTCCGACTCGTCCGGCACCGCCAGCAGCCCGTCCAGCCGCCCCGCCTCGGACGGATCGAGACACCGCTCCGCCAGCCCCATCACGCCACTGAAACTCCATGGGTAACTCCCCGCGTCCCGCGCGATGTTGAGCGCGTCCACCACAGCCCGCCCGAGCGGCCCCGCCCACGGCACCGCACACCCCCCGAGCAGCTGAAACGCCTCCGACAGCCCGTGCGCCGAGATGAACCCCGCGACCCAGTCGGCACGCTCGGCTGAGCCCAGCGTGCCGAGCAGCTTGGCGCGCTCGGCCAGGGACACCGCCCCGGGACCCCCGGCCTCGGGCGCCCCGGGTGCTCCCAGCAGCGCCCGCGCCCAGGCCGAATCCCGCTGCCGTACGGCCGCCCGGCACCACGCCGCGTGCAGTTCGGACCGCCAGTCGTCCGTCACCGGCAGCGCCCCGATCTCCTCCGGCGTACGCCCACCGAGCCGCGCCGCCCACGTACCCAGCGGTGCCGCCTCCACCAACTGGCCGAGCCACCACGACCGTTCACCCCGTCCCGCCGGAGCCTTGAGCACTACACCGTCCCGCTCCATGCTCGCGTCGCACTCGAACGGCGCCTCGACGGTGATCGTCGGTGTCTCCCGCATACGGTCCAGGGCCACGCACGCCGTCGCCCTGACCGCCATCCGCGCGGCCAGCGCGGAACCCGGCAGCGCGGAGAGCAACTCGGCCGCGGTCGCCCGGACGTTACGGCTCCGGTCGGCCAGCGCCTGCTCCAGGAACGGCTCGTCGTCCGCGCCGAGACCCGTCCGCAGCGAGTCGAGGAACATCAGACGGTCCTCGGCCCGCTCCGTCGCCCACGTCGTCGCCAGCAGCTCCCGCCCGGCGGCGGGCTCACGGGCGCGTATCGCGGCGAGCAGCGCGACCCGCTCCGCGAACAGGCCCTCCTGCCACAGCTGCCGCACCCGGTCCGTGTCCCCCGGGTGCGGCAGCGCCGGGTCCCCGCCCGGAGCCGCGCGCAGGGCGAACCGCCAGTCCGGGTTCAGCCGCGCCAGCCACACGGCACGCGGCCCCGCGAACGCCAGCGCCGCCGGCCGCAGATCCGTACGCCCCCGAGCCGCGTCCAGCAGCGACGGCAGCATCTCGGGGGGTGCCGCGAAACCGCGGGCGTTCGCCGTCGCCAGCCATTGGGGCAGCAGCTCCATGAGGTCCGGGGACGTGCCGCGGCGACCTCCGCCGCCCGCGCCCGGGCGGTCGGCCAGCAGCATCGAGAGCCTGCGGGCCGCTGCCGCGGGCAGGGCCGGGCGGGTCTCCGCGGGAGCCGGTTCCGGCCGCGCCGCCGCCGGGGCGGGCCGCAGCCCGGCCCGCCGCCGTACGGTCTGTGCCGCCGCCGCGTCCAGCAGGACGACGGGTGCCTCCCGGCCGGGCGCCGCGCCCGGTGGGGTGCGGCGCTCGGTCCCGAGCAGGGCGGTGGTGACGAGTTCCGCCCAGACGTCCTGCGCGGGTGGATCCACAGGGGTGGACGTGCTGTTCATGCGGGTCCTTTCCGTGGGGTGGCGCGGTGTGTGGGGGAGGTGAGGGTGTGGGTGTGGGTGCTGTGGGTGTCGGTGCCGGTCTGTGCTTTGGATGTCCTGCATGTCGTGCGTGTCCTGCGTGTCCTGCGTGTCGTGCGGGCGGCTCGGGTGACGTGGGTGTTGTCGTCCGTGTCCGCGTGTGCCGTGCGGCTGGTGCGCGTGGCGTGCACGTTGGTGTCCGTGTGTCCTCCGAGGTCGGTGCGGATGGGATCGGCGTCGGTGTGCGCGGGTGGCGCGAGGCCGGTGCCGGTGGTGTGGGTGGGGTCGGTCTTTCGGGTACGTCTGTGTTGTCGCGTCGGCGCGGGCACGCCGTGCGCGTCGGCGCGGGGTGCCCCGCGCTCGGCCTGGGGCATGTGGGCGGCTGCGCGGCAGAGCGCCCGCTGCTCCGGCCGGTTCAGTACAGCGCCACCCCTTCGCCTGCCCCCTCGGGCCAGGCCGTCAGCGGGGTGAAGCCGCGGTGGCCGCCCTCGCCGAAGACCTTGACCGGGGCGCCGCCCGAGAGGGCGACCAGGCGCCACAGGCCCGGACGGGAGCGGGCGGTGGGGGTGAGGGGCAGGGCCGTGTCCCCGTCCGCGTCCGCCAGTTGCCAGGTGTCGCCGTCCGGGGTCGGGACGACCCGGTGCAGCGTCACCGGCACCGAGTCCAGCCACGGGTCGTCGCGCAGCGCCTCGCCGTAACGGGCCGCCGCCTCAGCCGGGTTCGTCCCCGGCGGACGTATCGCCGCGGGCACCGGCGGCGCGAACTGTTCGCCCAGCGCCGCCCGCACCTGCCCGGCACCCGGATACGCGGACACCTCCGCCTCCAGGACCAGCCCCACCGGCAGAGCCAGTTCGGGGGCCCGGCCCGCGGCGCCGAAGGAGAGGAGCAGAGCGGTGCGACCGGACTCGGCGCCGTGCAGCCAGATCCGGCGGGTCGTCAGCCGGGCGTCCGCCGTGTCGTACTGGGCGACCACCAGCCAGCGGTCCCGCACCGCCGGTCCGTCCGCCGAGGCGGGCAGGCCGATACGGGAACGGACCGTCGCCGCCAGACCGTCGGGCAGCCGCTCGCGGCGCAGCCAGCCCTGGTCCAGGAGGTGGAGGAGCGCGCACTCCTCCAGCAGCCGAACCGGCCAGCCCGGACCGGACGCCGGAATCGCCCCCAACTCCCGCACCCGGGAAGCGAGTCCGGGTGCCTGGGCGTCGACCATGCGGGCCGCGGTCTCCTCCCACATCCCGTACCCCGCCTGCTCCGCACCGGCCAGCCCGCCGCGCAGCAGATCCGCGAGACGCTGCTCCAACTCGGTCGCCCCCGCGGTGACCAGCGTGGCCCGGCGCTCCGCCCTGCGTCTGGCCGCCTCCGGGTCACCGCCGCCGGCGGACGCCGTCGCGTCCTTCTTCTCCTCCGCCCGCTTCCTTCTCCCCTCCAGCCACTGCTCCGCCCAGTCCGGTGCCTGCCCCCGCGGCACCGCGCTGTCCTCGCCCGCCCAGAGCAGCAGCAGCCCGAGGGCGTGCTTGCACGGGAACTTGCGGCTCGGGCAACTGCACTTGTACGCCGGCCCGGACACGTCCGCGATGTCGATGACCGTCTGATACGGCTTGCTGCCACTGCCCTTGCACTGCCCCCACACCGTCCCCTCGTCGGAACTCCCCGCCTCGGACCACGGCCCCGCCGCCCCGAGTTTGCTTCCCGCTTTGCGTGACGCGGCGTCAGGCGCCAGCGCCAGCACCTGGTCCGCGCTCCAGCGCACCCCCTGCTGAGTCATGTCATCGAAGGTAGATCCCACCACTGACAATCGGTCCGGCGAGCGGCCTCGACATCGCGTTTTCGCAGGTCGGAACGGATTGTCAGTGGCGTGGTGCACCGTGGTTGTCAGATCCGAACCGGCCGAGCTGGAGGGGGCTCTCAGCCATGTCTGTGTCCGTGGACGCGATGTCCGTCGAAGCATCCGCATCACCTGCGAACGAGCCGACCGAGGAGTTGCGTCCGCACGCCGAGGACGCCTTCGCCGCCGAACTCGCCGCGCTGGCCGCCCAGGACGACCGTCCGCGCCCGGCCCGCTGGAAGCTGTCGCCGTGGGCGGTGGCGACGTATCTGCTCGGCGGCACGCTGCCCGACGGCACGGTGATCACACCGAAGTACGTGGGCCCGCGCCGTCTCGTCGAGGTCGCCGTCACCACCCTCGCGACCGACCGCGCCCTGCTTCTGCTCGGTGTGCCCGGCACCGCGAAGACCTGGGTGTCCGAGCACCTCGCCGCCGCGGTCAGCGGCGACTCGACCCTTCTGGTGCAGGGCACGGCCGGCACACCGGAGGAGGCGATCCGGTACGGCTGGAACTACGCGCAGCTGCTCGCCAACGGCCCCAGCCGCGACGCGCTCGTACCCAGCCCGGTGATGCGGGCCATGGCGGAGGGGATGACGGCCCGGGTGGAGGAGCTGACGCGTATCCCCGCCGATGTCCAGGACAGCCTCATCACGATCCTCTCCGAGAAGACACTGCCGATACCGGAGTTGGGGCAGGAGGTGCAGGCCGTCCGCGGCTTCAACATCATCGCCACGGCCAACGACCGGGACCGCGGGGTCAACGACCTCTCCAGCGCCCTGCGCCGCCGTTTCAACACGGTCGTGCTGCCGCTGCCGGACAGCGTCGAGGCCGAGGTCGACATCGTCTCGCGGCGCGTCGACCAGATCGGCCGCTCGCTCGACCTGCCGGCCGTGCCCGAAGGTGTCGACGAGATCCGCCGGGTGGTGACCGTCTTCCGTGAACTGCGCGACGGGATCACGTCCGACGGCCGGACGAAGCTCAAGTCGCCCAGCGGCACGCTGTCGACGGCGGAGGCGATCTCCGTCGTCACCAACGGCCTCGCCCTCGCTGCCCACTTCGGCGACGGCGTGTTGCGGGCCGGCGACGTCGCCGCGGGCATCCTCGGCGCCGTGGTCCGCGATCCGGCGGCCGACCGCGTCATCTGGCAGGAGTACCTGGAAGCGGTCGTCCGGGAACGCGACGACTGGAAGGACTTCTACCGAGCCTGTCGAGAGGTGAGCGCATGAGCGGGGACGACTTGGGGTGGGGGCGCCCCGGCGGAGGCCAGGGCTCAGGCGGCTCGGGCGGCTCCGGGGGATCGGG
>NZ_JABERD010000358.1 GCF_013044505.1 Streptomyces sp. S3(2020)
TCGTCGTTGCTGTGGTTTTTTTTTTTTACTGCTCCGCCCCCTACGAGGATGTACCCTATGTTAGGCATAGGCAGCGTAGGATGTGTAGAAGAGACAGGTCCCGGTCAGGCCGGCCAGGGTCGTGGTGACCGTGGCGACCGTCCCGGCGCTCCGCGTCCGGGTGGCCAGGCGCCGCGTCCCGGTGCCCGTCCGGCCGGTCCCCGTCCGGGCAACAACCCCTTCACCTCTGGTGGCTCCACCGGCATGGCGCGCCCGCAGGCGCCCCGTCCGGGCGGCGCCCCGCGCCCCGGCGGCCCTGGTGGCCCCGGTGAGCGTCCCGGCGGCGCTCCGCGTCCGCAGGGCCAGGGTCAGGATCGCGGTCCCCGTCCCCAGGGTGCGGCGGGCGGTCCCCGTCCGCAGTCCCCGGGTGGCGCTCGTCCCTCCCCGGGCGGCATGCCCCGTCCGCAGGGCGGCGCACCCCGTCCCGGCGGCGGTCCCCGTCCGAACCCCGGCATGATGCCGCAGCGTCCGGCTGCCGGCCCGCGTCCCGGTGGCGGTGGCCCCGGCGGCCGCGGTCCCGGTGGCGGTGGCGGCGGTCGTCCCGGTGGCGGCGGTGGCGGCGGTCGTCCCGGTGGCGGCGGCGGCTTCGCCGGTCGTCCGGGCGGTCCCGGTGGCGGTGGCGGCGGCTTCGCCGGTCGTCCCGGCGGTCCCGGTGGCGGCGGTGGCGGTTTCGCCGGTCGTCCGGGTGGTCCCGGTGGCGGTGGCGGCGGCGGTCGTCCCGGCTTCGGCGGTCGTCCCGGTGGTCCCGGTGGCCGTGGTGGCACACAGGGCGCCTTCGGTCGCCCCGGCGGTCCCGCGCGTCGTGGTCGCAAGTCGAAGCGGCAGAGGCGCCAGGAGTACGAGGCCATGCAGGCCCCGTCGGTCGGCGGCGTGATGCTGCCTCGCGGCAACGGACAGTCCGTCCGCCTGTCGCGCGGTGCGTCCCTCACCGACTTCGCCGAGAAGATCAACGCCAACCCGGCGTCGCTCGTCGGCGTGATGATGAACCTCGGCGAGATGGTCACTGCCACGCAGTCCGTCTCCGACGAGACGCTGAAGCTCCTCGCGGACGAGATGAACTTCATCCTCGAGATCGTCAGCCCCGAGGAGGAGGACCGCGAGCTGCTCGAGTCCTTCGACATCGAGTTCGGCGAGGACGAGGGTGGCGAGGAGTTCCTCGTCGCGCGTCCGCCGGTCGTGACCGTCATGGGTCACGTCGACCACGGTAAGACCCGCCTCCTCGACACCATCCGCAAGACGAACGTCGTCGCGGGCGAGGCCGGCGGTATCACGCAGCACATCGGTGCGTACCAGGTCGCGACCGAGGTCAACGGCGAAGAGCGCAGGATCACCTTCATCGACACCCCGGGTCACGAGGCGTTCACCGCCATGCGTGCCCGTGGTGCCAAGTCGACCGACATCGCGATCCTCGTGGTGGCGGCCAACGACGGTGTGATGCCCCAGACGATCGAGGCGCTGAACCACGCCAAGGCGGCCGACGTGCCGATCGTGGTCGCGGTCAACAAGATCGACGTCGAGGGTGCCGACCCGACCAAGGTGCGCGGTCAGCTCACCGAGTTCGGTCTGGTGGCCGAGGAGTACGGCGGCGACACGATGTTCGTCGACATCTCCGCCAAGCAGGGCCTCAACATCGAGGCTCTCCTGGAGGCCGTGGTCCTGACCGCGGACGCCTCGCTCGACCTGCGGGCCAACCCGGAGCAGGACGCGCAGGGTATTGCGATCGAGTCCCACCTCGACCGCGGCCGCGGTGCCGTCTCGACGGTCCTGGTCCAGCGCGGCACGCTGCGCATCGGCGACACCATGGTGGTCGGCGACGCGTACGGCCGAGTCCGGGCCATGCTCGACGACAACGGCAACAACGTCGAGGAAGCGGGTCCCTCGACCCCCGTCCTGGTCCTGGGTCTCACCAACGTCCCCGGCGCCGGCGACAACTTCCTCGTCGTCGACGAGGACCGTACGGCCCGTCAGATCGCCGAGAAGCGGGCGGCGCGCGAGCGCAACGCCAACTTCGCCCGGCGCGGAGTCCGGTTCTCCCTGGAGAACCTGGACGAGGCGCTCAAGGCCGGTCTGGTGCAGGAACTCAACCTCATCATCAAGGGCGACGCGTCCGGTTCGGTGGAGGCTCTCGAGTCCTCGCTGCTCCAGCTCGACGTCGGCGACGAGGTCGACATCCGTGTCCTGCACCGCGGTGTGGGTGCGGTCACCGAGTCCGACATCAACCTGGCGACCGGCTCCGACGCCATCGTCATCGGCTTCAACGTCCGCGCTGCGGGCCGCGCGGCGCAGATGGCGGAGCGCGAGGGCGTCGACGTCCGGTACTACTCGGTGATCTACCAGGCCATCGAGGAGATCGAGGCGGCCCTCAAGGGCATGCTCAAGCCGGAGTACGAGGAGGTCGAGCTCGGCACGGCGGAGATCCGCGAGGTCTTCAAGTCGTCCAAGCTGGGCAACATCGCCGGTGTCCTGGTCCGCTCGGGCGAGGTCAAGCGCAACACGAAGGCTCGACTCGTCCGCGACGGCAAGGTCATCGCGGAGAACCTCAACATCTCCGGTCTGCGTCGCTTCAAGGACGACGTCACCGAGATCCGCGAAGGGTTCGAGGGCGGTATCAACCTCGGCAACTTCAACGACATCAAGGTCGACGACGTCATCGCGACGTACGAGATGCGCGAGAAGCCGCGCGGCTGATTGTCGTAGCACGCGATCGGGGCCGATCGGCGGACGTAATATCCGTCGATCGGCCCCGGCCGTTGCGTGTACGGTTCCTGTATCGGCGTCGACGCGGCGCCCATACCCCGAACCGGCGGGACATCCGGACACACACATGTATGTGGGGACTCTGTCCTTCGATCTGCTCCTCGGCGACGTTCACTCGCTCAAGGAGAAACGCTCTCTCGTCCGTCCGATCGTGGCCGAGCTCCAGCGCAAATACGCGGTGAGCGCGGCGGAGACGGGCAACCAGGACCTCCATCGCAGGGCCGAGATCGGGCTGGCGATGGTCTCCGGGGACACGGGACACCTCACCGACGTACTGGACCGCTGTGAGCGGCTGGTCGCCGGGCGGCCCGAGGTGGAACTGCTCTCGGTTCGACGCAGACTCCACAGCGACGAAGACTGAAGCGACGAAGTCTTAGCAAGAGGCAAGACACTTAAGGAGACGGACCAGTGGCCGACAACGCGCGGGCGAAGAGGCTGGCGGACCTCATCCGAGAGGTGGTGGCCCAGAAGCTGCAGCGCGGGATCAAGGACCCGCGGCTCGGCTCGCACGTCACCATCACGGACACCCGGGTCACGGGTGACCTCCGGGAGGCGACCGTCTTCTACACGGTGTACGGGGACGACGAGGAGCGCGCGGCCGCGGCCGCCGGTCTGGAGAGCGCCAAGGGCGTGCTGCGTTCCGCGGTCGGCGCGGCGGCGGGCGTGAAGTTCACGCCGACGCTGACCTTCGTGGCGGACGCGCTTCCCGACACCGCCAAGACCATCGAGGACCTCCTCGACAAGGCACGCCAGTCCGACGAGAAGGTGCGCGAGGTCTCGGCCGGCGCCGCCTACGCCGGTGACGCGGACCCGTACAAGAAGCCGGGTGACGACGAGGACGAGACGGACGACACCGCCGGATGACCCAGAAGAACCAGACGCCCGACGGGCTTGTCATCGTCGACAAGCCGTCGGGCTTCACTTCGCACGACGTGGTCGCCAAGATGCGCGGGATCGCGAAGACCCGCCGGGTCGGACACGCCGGCACGCTCGACCCGATGGCGACCGGTGTGCTCGTCCTCGGCGTCGAGAAGGCGACCAAGCTCCTCGGGCACCTCGCGCTCACCGAGAAGGAGTACCTGGGCACGATCCGCCTGGGCCAGACGACCCTGACCGACGACGCCGAGGGCGAGATCACGAGGTCGACAGACGCCTCGAAGGTCACCCGGGACGCCGTCGACGCGGGGATCGCCAAGCTGAGCGGCGACATCATGCAGGTGCCGTCCAAGGTCAGCGCCATCAAGATCGACGGTGTGCGCTCCTACAAGCGGGCGCGTGAGGGCGAGGAGTTCGAGATCCCCGCCCGGCCGGTGAGGATCTCGTCCTTCGCGGTGTACGACGTCCGGGACGCCGTCGCCGAGGACGGCACGCCCGTCCTGGACCTGGTCGTCTCGGTGGTCTGCTCGTCCGGTACGTACATCCGGGCGCTGGCCCGCGACCTGGGCGCGGACCTGGGCGTGGGCGGCCACCTCACCGCTCTGCGACGCACCCGGGTCGGCCCCTACAAGCTGGACGCGGCCAGGACCCTGGAGCAGCACCAGCAGGAGCTGACGGTGATGCCGATCGCCGAGGCGGCCACGGCCGCGTTCCCGCGCTGGGACGTGGACGCCAAGCGGGCGAGGCTGCTGCTGAACGGCGTCCGCCTGGAGATGCCCGGCGAGTACGCGGGGCGCGGCGCGGTGGCCGTGTTCGACCCCGAGGGCCGATTCCTCGCGCTTGTCGAGGAACAGAAGGGCAAGGCGAAGAGCCTGGCCGTCTTCGGCTGAGTGGGCCCGATCGGGTGCCGCCCGTGGAGCGGCGGTCACGGAGTTGTCCGCCGCTCCACGGTCCCCCCTCGGTTCCCCCACCCCTAGGGTGTATCCACCCTCCCCCTCTCATTCACCCGTGCGGGCAGGCGCTCGGAGTGAAGCGGGGGAGCGGAAGGGGGCGCGTTCACCGCGCGATCTGTCCCGCCGATCACCTGGTGCCTACCGTCGAGGACAGGGCAGGGCACGGCGGGGAGGTTCGACCATGGCGGGACGGGGCCCGCGGACCGCGGGCGGCCGCCGGCGCGCGGGTGAGAGTGGGCACTCCGCGAACTCCGGCACGGCTTCCGGCACGACTCGCGGCGCGGCTTCCGGGCCGGGACAGGCGCGCGACGAATCCCTCGTCCGTATCCACGACCTCGCCGGCCGCCCCCGGGGCACCGGCTTCGTGGCCGACCACCACGGCACCGTGATCACCAGCCACGAGGCCGTCGACGGACTGCCGAGACTTCTTCTCTACGCCGCCGAGGACCGCCACTGCGTGGTGACCGCCGACGCGGTGACCGCCCTGCCCGAGCTGAACCTGGCCCTCGTACGGACCGAGGGGCTCGGCGTCGACCCGCTCCCCGTCACCGTGCGGGACCGGATCGAGACCGGCGCCTATGTGCGGATCGCCGCCGGGTGCTGGCGTGAGGCGAGGGTGCTCGGCGCGGCCACCGTGACGTACACGGCGACGGATCGCTTCCATCTCCTGGACTCCGCGCTGGAGTTGGCCATCGGCACGGCAGGGCGGGACGCGCTGCGGCTGGGCGGCGGGGCGGCCGGGGGACCGGTGCTCGACGCCGCGACCGGCGCGGTGCTCGGTGTCCTCGGCACCGCGCTGCAGGGCAGCGGCCGAGACGCCGGGTTCGCCGTCCCCCTGCTCCCGGCACCGGCCGGCCCGCTCGCCGAGCTCCTCGGCGAGAACGCGGCGACCGTCCCCGCGTACGGCGTGGACCTCAACCTCGCGGGCGTCCTCGAACTGACGGCGACCTCGGTGGGCCAGGACGGCCCGTCGGGTGCGCTCGCGGGATACGTCGGCCGCGCGGGCACCGGTACCCCCGGATCGGTGGCGCCGGTCCAACGGGCGGCCACGGCAACGGAGTTCGAGGCCTTCACCCGGGGCCCGGCCGCCGTCCTCGCCCTCGTCGGCCCACCCGGCAGCGGGCGTACGACAGAACTCGCCTCCCTCGCCGCCCGCCGCAACCGGGGTGCCCGTCCCGCCCCGACCCTGTGGCTGCGCGGCGCCGACCTCAGGGACGACGACACCTCGGTCGCCGACGCGGCACGCAGGGCCCTGACCCGCGCGGCACGGATCGTCGCGGCGTCCCGTTCGGTACAGGTCGCCGACCTGGGAGACACGACCCCCGAGCGCCTCGCCCACCTCGCCCGCACCGCCGACCGCCCGCTCCTGCTCCTCCTCGA
>NZ_JABERD010000359.1 GCF_013044505.1 Streptomyces sp. S3(2020)
ATCCCGAGCGCGTCCGCTTCAACACCGTCGGCTAGCCCCCCAAACTCTCCGACTCCCCCACCCACATCACCACCCCGCCCCTGCTGGGCCAGCACACCGAAGAAATCCTCATCGGCGAACTCGGCCTGGGAGATGAAGAGTTGCAGCTCCTCAGAGCGAGCGGGGTGATCAGGTGACCTGACTGAGCACGGGAGCCGCCGACGGTGCGCGTCGGCCGGCCCCATGATCCGTGCGCGCACGAAAGGAATTTGGACAGGGGGCGCTGGCCAGATCTTTCGACGCAAGGAGTGCTTGACCGAGATGACAACCATCGACTACTCGACGTCCGTCCCGTACCGGGAGGTGACGGACCACAACGGCCGCGTGTACCGCATCGGTGAGTCCGATGTCGACATCATGGGCCGCCGACGCAAATGGATGGTCATCCTGCCGTGGATCGGCATGATGGGCATCAGCTCCGCCGAGTACGCGTTCACGTCGGCGGAGGAGACGCTCCACGAGGCTCACCTGTGGAGCAGCGGACACATCTTCTGGCTGATGGGCGTCTGGGTGTTCTTCCAGGCGGCCGTGGCCTTCCCCGCCGGACAACTGCGCGAGAGCGGCAAACTGCCCGCCCGTACGGCGATGATGATCGGCGCGGTCGGCACGATGCTCGGCTACGTCTCGCTGGCGTTCGCGCCGAACGTGCTGGTGGCCTACTTCGGCTTCGGCATGTGCAGCGGTATCGGCGCCGGTCTCGTCTACGCGACCTGCGTGAACATGGTCGGCAAGTGGTATCCGGAGCGCAAGGGCGGCAAGACCGGCTTCGTCAACGGCGGTTTCGCCTACGGCTCGGTGCCCTTCGTGTTCCTGTTCACCTCGTACATGGACCTGAGCAACTACCAGGTCGTGCTCGCCTGTGTGGGCGTAGGACTGTGCCTGGTCGTGGCCTCCGCCGGCTGGTTCTTCAAGGACCCGCCGAAGAACTGGTGGCCCGCGCAGGTCGACCCGCTCAAGGTCACCGAGGACCCCAAGATCCGCCGGGCGCTGGAGAAGAACCCGCCGTCGCCCAAGCAGTACACCCCGAAGGAGGCCGCTCGTCAGCCCGTTCTGTGGATGATGTGGTTCTGCCTGCTGTGCACGGCCGGCATCAACATCTTCGGTATCGCCTTCCAGGTGCCGTTCGGCAAGGACATGGGCTTCGCGGGCGGGATCGTGGCCACGGCGATGTCCCTGAAGGCCATCGTCAACGGCACGGGGCGCGGAGTCATCGGCTGGATCTCCGACCGCTACGGGCGCCGCAACACCCTGATCATCGTGTGTCTGGTGCTGGGCTCCGCCCAGTTCGGTGTGCTGATCTCCGGCCAGATGGGCAGCATGCCGTTCTTCCTCTTCTGCTCCATGGTCTCCGGCTTCGGCGGCGGCGCGATCTTCCCGCTGTTCGCGGCCATGACGGCGGACTACTTCGGGGAGAACAACAACGCCTCCAACTACGGCATGGTCTACAGCTCGAAGCTGATCTCGGGCCTCGTGGGCTCCGGAATGGGCGCGGTCGTGGTCGGTGCCTGGGACTACGAGGGCGCGTTCGTCCTGGCCGGAACCATCGGTCTGTGCTCCGCCGTCCTGGCCGTGTTCCTGAAGGCGCCCGGTACCCCGCGGACCAGCCGTGGCGTCTCTCCCAACCCGCAGCCGCTCGGCGAGGAAATGGCCTGACCCGCATCGTCTGACACGCATGGCCTGACACGAAGGAATCGCCCTGCAATGACGGCAGATCCCCTAGCCACGAACAGTTCGTCGACCCACCCCGACGCCGCACACCGTCCCTACCGAGAAGTGACCGACGCGCGCGGCCGCGTCTACCGCGTGGGCGAGACCGACCGGGACATCCTCGGTCACTCGCGCAAGCTCATGGTGTATCTGCCGTGGATCGCCATGATGGCCATCAGTGTCTTCGAGTACGCGTACGGCTCGGCGGAGGACACCCTGTCCCACGCCCACGGCTGGACGCAGAGCAACACCTTCTGGATCCTCAGCGTCTGGGTCTTCTTCCAGGCCGGCATCGCCTTCCCCGCGGGCTGGCTTCGGGAGAAGGGCGTGCTGACGGCCCGTAGCGCCATGTACATCGGCTCGGGTCTGTGCCTCGTCGGATTCCTCGCCCTCTCACACCTGGGCAACGTCTGGCTGGCGATCCTGGGCTTCGGCGTCGTCGGAGGGATCGGCGCCGGGCTCGTCTACGCGACCTGCATCAACATGGTCGGCAAGTGGTTCCCCGAACGCCGGGGAGCCAGGACGGGGTTCGTCAACGGAGGCTTCGCGTACGGATCGCTGCCGTTCATCTTCATCTTCAACTACGGCTTCGACACCGCGAACTACCACCGGGTCCTGGACCTGATCGGCTGCTACATCATGATCGTGGTCCTGGGGTCCGCGTTCTTCTTCAAGGACCCACCGAAGAACTGGTGGCCCGCGGACATCGATCCGCTGACGTTCTCCGGCGACGCGAGGAACGCGACGAGCCTGGCCAAGAACCCTCCGGCGGTGAAGCAGTACACACCCAAGGAGGCCATCAGGACCGGCATGCTCCCCCTGATGTGGCTCTCCATCGTGCTGACCGCGGGGGTGTCGATCTTCGGGATCTCCTTCCAGGTCGACTACGCCAAGGAGGTGGGCTTCGGCCCGCTGGTGGCGGCCTCGTCGATGGGTGTCATGGCGGTCATCAACGGCATCGGCCGGGGTGTCGTGGGCTGGCTGTCCGACAAGTGGGGCCGCAAGTCCACCCTGGTGTTCGTCATCGTCGTGCTGGGCCTGGCCCAGTTCGGCGTGATCTGGGCGGGCGACGTGAGGAGCGAGGCACTGTTCCTGTTCTTCGCCTTCCTCTCCGGCTTCGGCGGCGGCGCGTTCTACCCGCTGTTCGCGGCGCTCACCCCGGACTACTTCGGGGAGAACTACAACGCCTCCAACTACGGGCTGGTGTACAGCGGCAAGCTGATCAGCGGTCTGTTCGGCGGCGGACTCGGTTCCATGGTGGTCGCCGCCTGGGGCTACGACGGGGCGTACGCCCTGGCCGGTGCCGTCTCCATGGTGGCCGCGGTGATCGCCCTGCTGCTGCGGCAGCCCGGGCGGACTCCGGTGCCGCAACCCGCCGGCTGACGGCACGCGCGCGTGAGGAGGCCCTCCCGGATTCCGGGAGGGCCTCCTCACGCGCGCGGGGTACCTGTGCGGGGTCGGCCGGTCAGCACTTCTCGCGCAGCGAGTGGAGGTGCTCGCTGGAGCGCCGCGCGAACGTGAAGGACTCCGTCGGCTGGTCGTGCTCGGCCTGCCAGTGGTGGGCGAAGCGCTCACCGCGCAGCCTGGTCACGGCGGAGATGAACCGCCGGTAGTCGATGTCCCCGTCGCCCACGTCGGTCATGCGATAGCCGTAGGTGTTCGCGGGGTCGCTCACACCGTCCTTGACATGGAACAGCGGGTAGCGGTGGGGCTGCCTGAGGACGTAGTCCAGCGGCTCGAACGGCGCGGCCGTGCCGTCGGGGCGCTTGGAGAAGCGGAACTGGCCCGAGTAGGCCCAGAAGATGTCCATCTCCAGGAACACCAGGTCGGGGTCGGTCTCGGCGAGCAGGACGTCGTAGAGGCGGACCTTGGGGTTGTCGGTGGCGAAGGAGAACTCCTCGGAGTGGTTGTGCTGGTAGAACTTCATGCCGCGTGCCCTGGCGGCGGCGCCGTAGGTGTTGAACTCCTCCGCCGCGCGCTTCCAGGCGTCGACGGTGGAGCCGTAGCGGAACGGTCCCGAGGCGGTGCCGATGTGCTTGAGGCCGAGGGCCTGGGCGTCGTCGAGGACCTTGGTGAGGTTCTGGGCGAAGGTGTAGGCGTTCGGGTCGTCGGAGTAGTAGCCGACGTGGCTGCCGATCGGGTTCAGGCCATGGTTCCTGGCCAGCCGCTTGAGCTGGGCGAGGGTGATCGGGCCGGCCGAGCCCTGGGTGTATCCGGCGAACTCGACCTCGTCGTAGCCGTACTTCGCCAGTTCGGCGAAGACGGGGGCGAAGCCGAGGGTGGAGACCTTGTCGCGCAGGCTGTAGAGCTGGATGCCGAGCCGGCCGGGCGGCAGGACGGGACGGCCGCGGCCGGCGCCGCCGCCCGCGGCCTGGGTGGCGGCTGCGGCGGGGGCGGTGGCCGCGCCCACCAGCGCGGCGGCGGTGGCGCCGGCGGCGACACCGAGCATGCCTCGTCTGCTGAGGCGGTGGGCGAGTTCGGGGTCGGGCTGGGAGATGCGGCTCATGCCTGGGACTCCTCGGTGTCGGAGGGCGTTGTCAGTGGCGGGTGCTTCACTGGTGACCAGTCGGAGGAGAGCGGTCGTGCGCGGCCGGTGGGGTGGACCGGTGGGCCGGACCGATCAGCCGATTCCGGCCAGTCGGAGCAGGAGCGCTTTCACGTCGGTGGCCGCGACACGGTCGCCTACAGCACGGGGGGTGGAGCAGATGAGAAGCGGACCTTCGTCGTCGCTCGCGGGGAGGCGGCCGTGGCTGCCGCGCACAGGTGACGGATCCAGGGGCACGACCGCCATGCGGTAGCGCAGGCCGAGCTTCTTGCGGGCCAGCGCGGTGGCCGCCTTGACCTTGACGTAGGGGTCGCGGGGATCCATGAAGAGTTCGACCGGGTCGTAGCCGGGTTTGCGGTGGATCTCGACGAGCTGCGCGAAGTCGGGCGCGCGGGCGTCGTCGAGCCAGTAGTAGTACGTGAACCAGGCGTCCGGCTCCGCGACGGCGACAAGCTCTCCGGAGCGCGGGTGGTCGAGGTGGTGGGTCTTCTTGCCCTCGTCGTCCAGGAGCCGCTCGATGCCGGGGAGTCCGGCGAGGGCGTCCCGGGTCGCCTCCAGGTCTTCGGGGCGGCGCACATAGACGTGGGCGATCTGGTGGTCGGCGACCGCGAAGGCCCGGGAGGCCATCGGGTCCAGGTACTCCATGCCGTCCTGGGTGTGCACCTCCAGCAGTCCCGCGCGGCGCAGGGCGCGGTTGATGTCGACGGGGCGGCTGACCGCGGTGATGCCGTACTCGGACAGCGCGACGACGGTACGGCCCTGGGCGCGCGCGTCGTCCAGCAGCGGGGCCAGGGCCCGGTCCAGGTCGGCGGCCGCTTTCAGTGAGCGGGGGTCGTCGGGGCCGAAGCGCTGGAGGTCGTAGTCGAGGTGCGGGAGGTAGCACAGGGTCAGGTCGGGGTGGCGGGTGCTGACGATGTGGCGGGTGGCGTCGATGATCCAGCGGCTGGAGACGAGGTCGGCGCCGGGGCCCCAGAAGTGGAAGAGGGGGAAGGTGCCGAACTTCGCGGTGAGTTCGTCGTGCAGGGCCGGGGGGCGGGTGTAGCAGTCGGGTTCCTTGCGGCCGTCGGAGTAGTAGACCGGGCGGGGGGTGACGGTGATGTCGGTGTCGGCGCCCATGGCGTACCACCAGCAGATGTTGGCGACCGTGTAGCCGGGATGGGCGCGGCGGGCGGCGTCCCAGAGCTTGTCGCCGCCGACCAGGCCGTTGTGCTGCCGCCACAGGAGTACGTCGCCGAGGTCGCGGAAGTACCAGCCGTTGCCGACGATGCCGTGCCCGGCCGGGTGGGTGCCGGTCAGGAAGGTGGACTGGGCGGCGCAGGTGACGGCCGGCAGGACGGTGTCGAGAGGGGCGTGGGAGCCCGCAAGGGCGAGGGTCTTGAGGTGGGGCATGTGGTCGAGGAGACGGGGGGTGAGGCCGACGACGTCGAGGACGAGGAGCGGGGTGGGGCCGTCGGGGCGGGTCATGGCAGCTCCTTCAGGCCGAGGTCCGTCAACAGGTCGCGGGCGAGGGTGAGTTCGGCGGCGATGCCGTCGGCGAGCTGGGTGCGGCCGCGGGGTCGGAGCTCGGGTGGGAGGGCCTGCCCGGTGTAGGTCTCGACCTCCAGGTGACGGGTGAGCGGGTGCGGGCCGCCGACCAGCCGGCTCAGCGCGGCCCTGAGGACGGGGAGCGGGGAGGTGAGGGGCGGGGCCTGG
>NZ_JABERD010000360.1 GCF_013044505.1 Streptomyces sp. S3(2020)
CCCCCAGGGCGACGACCCCCTCATCCCCATCGACACCCCGCACCGCCCGGACACCTTCTACGGTCTGTCCAAGTCCTTCGGCGAGGACCTCGCGCAGCTCTACTGGGACAAGCACGCGCTGGAGACCGTGTCGGTACGCATCGGCTCCTGCTTCCCCGAGCCCAGCAGCGTCCGCATGCTGTCGGTGTGGATGAGCCCGGCCGACGGCGCCCGCCTCTTCCACGCGGCCCTGACCGCCGAGGACGTCCAGCACACCGTCGTCTACGGCTCCTCCGCCAACACCCGCCTGTGGTGGGACCTCAGCACCGCCCGGGCGATCGGCTACGCCCCCCAGGACGACTCCGAGCAGTACGCCGAGAAGATCATCGCCGAGCAGGGCGAACTGGACCCGGACAACATCGCCCACGCCTACCTGGGCGGCCACTTCGTGAGCGACCCCCCGATCTGGCCGTACTGACATGACGTGATCACAGGAGGGGCGGGCACCGAACGGGCCCGCCCGTCGGCATGTTCGGGCACACGGCGATGGCACTGGAACGGGCGCGCCAGCGCCCTGCCAGGGGCGCGGGGAACTGCGCGACCAGCCACGACAAACCCGCAGCCGCCCCACAACCGCCCCACCCGAGCTCCTGGGCCCGCCCTGCCCGAACGGGCACAGACGGTCACTTTCACTCACGCAACAGACCTGGTCACCACCCCCCACCGGCTGTAGAACTTCCTCCAGAGGCCCGAACGGGCAACGGCAGCGAAGGAAGGCGGGTGACGAAAATGACCGGCACCGCGGAAGAACGCCACCGGCACATCGTCCACGCCGCCCGCGCAAGCGGTTCCGTCGACGTCAACGCCCTCGCCACCGAGTTGGGTGTCGCCAAGGAAACGGTGCGGAGGGATCTCCGCGCACTCGAAGACCACGGCCTCGTCCGCCGCACCCACGGCGGCGCCTACCCCGTGGAGAGCGCCGGCTTCGAGACGACGCTCGCCTTCCGGGCCACCAGCCACGTCCCCGAGAAACGCCGCATCGCGACCGCCGCGGCCGAACTGCTCGGGGACGCCGAGACGGTCTTCGTCGACGAGGGCTTCACCCCCCAGCTGATCGCCGAGGCCCTGCCCGGGGACCGCCCCCTGACCGTGGTCACCGCGTCCCTCCCGGTCGCCGGCGCCCTCGCCGAGGCGGAGAACACCTCCGTGCTGCTGCTGGGCGGCCGGGTCCGGCCCGGCACCCTGGCCACCGTCGACCACTGGACGACGAAGATGCTCGCCGGCTTCGTCCTCGACCTCGCCTACATCGGCGCCAACGGCATCTCCCGCGAACACGGCCTCACCACCCCCGACCCGGCGGTCAGCGAGGTCAAGGCGCAGGCGATCCGGGCCGCGCGCCGCACGGTGTTCGCGGGCGTCCACACCAAGTTCGGGGCGGTCAGCTTCTGCCGGTTCGCGGAGATCGGCGCGCTGGAGACGATCGTCACGAGCACCCTGCTCCCCACGTCCGAGGCCCACCGCTACTCACTGCTCGGGCCCCAGGTCATCCGCGTCTGAAAAACCAACTCACCACTCAATGCGGCACGCCACACCTTCTCGCGCCCTTTATCTCCCCAAAAGTCCAGGAGCGATCCATGCGAACCCAGAGCCGACGACGGCCACCGCGAGCCACGCTCGCCCTGGCCGCCGCAGGGACGCTGCTCGCCCCGCTGCTCTCCGGCTGCTGGGTCGGAGCCGGCGGGGCGGGGGCGGGCGGCGACTCGATCAACGTCCTCATGGTCAACAACCCCCAGATGACCGAGTTGCAGAAACTCGCACCCCGCTTCACCGAAGAGACCGGCATCAAGGTCAACTTCACCGTCCTGCCCGAGAACGATGTCCGCGACAAGATCAGCCAGGACTTCGCCAACCAGGCGGGCCAGTACGACGTGGCCACCCTCTCCAACTACGAGATCCCGATCTACGCCCGCAACGGCTGGCTGCACGAGATGGACTCCTACGTCGCCAAGGACCCGGCGTACGACGAACAGGACGTCCTCAAGCCGATGCGCCAGTCCCTGACCGGCGACGACGGCAAGCTCTACGGCCAGCCCTTCTACGGCGAGTCCTCCTTCCTGATGTACCGCAAGGACGTCTTCGCCGAGGCGGGCCTCACGATGCCGGCCCACCCCACCTGGACCCAGGTCGCCGACCTCGCCGCGAAGGTGGACGGCGCCGAGTCCGGCATGAAGGGCATCTGCCTGCGCGGACTGCCGGGCTGGGGCGAGGTGATGGCGCCCCTGACGACCGTCGTGAACACCTTCGGCGGCACCTGGTTCGACCAGAACTGGAAGGCCCGGCTCGACTCCCCCGAGTGGGAGAAGGCGACGAAGTTCTATGTCGACCTGGTCCGTGAGCACGGCGAGTCCGGAGCACCCCAGTCCGGCTTCGCCGAGTGCCTCAACAACATGACCCAGGGCAAGGTCGCCATGTGGTACGACGCCACGAGCGCGGCGGGTTCCCTGGAGGCCTCCGGATCTCCCGTCAAGGGCAAGGTCGGCTACGCCCCCGCCCCCGTCGAGGAGACCAGGTCCTCCGGCTGGCTCTACACCTGGGCCTGGGGCATCCAGGACGCCTCCCGCAACCCCGACAAGGCCTGGAAGTTCGTGTCCTGGGCGTCCGGCAAGCAGTACGAGCAGCTGGTGGGCGAT
Source organism: Streptomyces sp. S3(2020) (assembly GCF_013044505.1). Classification (GTDB taxonomy): domain Bacteria; phylum Actinomycetota; class Actinomycetes; order Streptomycetales; family Streptomycetaceae; genus Streptomyces. Next base: position 2,670 of record NZ_JABERD010000360.1, read on the forward strand.
GAGATCGGCTGGTCCAACGTCCCGGCCGGCAAGCGCGCGTCGACGTACACGAATCCCGCGTACGTCAAAGAGGCCGGCGCCTTCCAGGAGATGACCAAGGAGGCCATCGAAGGCGCGCGGCCCAACGACCCGGGGGTGCAACCGCGCCCCGCGCCCGGCATCCAGTTCGTCGGCATCCCCGAGTTCACCGATCTCGGCACCAAGGTCTCCCAAGAGATCAGCGCGGCCATCGCCGGACGCCAGTCCGTCGAGTCGGCGCTGGAGAAGTCCCAGCGGCTCGCCGAGAAGATCTCCGAGGAGTACGAGGGACGATGACAGCGACAACGACGGCCGCCGTGGCCGCGACTCCCCTACGCACCGCCCGCCCGCCCTCAACCCGGCTGCGCGACTGGGCCACCCGGGCCCCGCTCCTGCCCGCCCTGATCTTCATGATCGTGGTCACCCAGCTCCCGTTCGTGGCCACGCTGGTGATCTCGTTCTTCGACTGGAACGCCCTCTACCCCGACGCCCGCCGTTTCACGGGCATCGACAACTACCGCCAGGTCCTCACGGACGCGGACCTGCGCCACTCGGTGTGGACGACGGTCCTGCTGACAGCGACGGTGGTCGTGGTGAGCCTGGTCCTCGGCCTGGTCCTGGCGCTGCTCCTCGACCGCCGGTTCAAGGGCCGCGGAGTGGTGCGCACCTTGTTGATCGCCCCCTTCCTCGTGGTCCCGGTGGCGGCGGCCCTGCTCTGGAAGCATGTGCTCTACAACCCTGAATACGGCCTGCTGAACGGGCTGTTGCACTATGTGGGCGGCCCACAGCCGGACTGGATCTCGAACACCCCGCTGCTGGCGGTCGAAGCGTCCCTCGTCTGGCAATGGACCCCGTTCATGATGCTGATCCTGCTGGCGGGCCTGCAGAGCCGCGACCCCCAGCAGATCGAGGCCGCGAAGGTGGACGGCGCGAGCGACTGGCAGATCTTCCGCCATCTGACGCTCCCGCATCTGCGCCGCTATCTGGAGCTGGGCGCCCTGCTGGGCTCGATCTACATCGTCCAGAACTTCGACGCGGTCTTCACGATCACCTCGGGCGGACTGGGCACGGCGAACCTGCCGTACACCGTCTACCAGAGCTTCTACCAGGCCCACGAGAACGGCCTCGCCTCGGCCGCGGGCGTCCTGGTGGTCATCGGCTCGATCATCATCGCGACCTTCGCCCTGCGCGTGGTGTCGTCCCTGTTCCGTGAGGAGGCGGGTCGGGCATGAGCGCGACGACCGTACGTCGTAAGGGAGTCGGCCTCGGGCTGCTGGCCTGGCTCCTCGGTATCGGGTTCTTCCTCCCCATCGCGTGGATGGCCCTGACGTCCTTCCACTCGGAGGCGGACGCGGCGACCAACCCGCCCTCCTTCGGGGCCGCCCTCACCCTGGACGGCTACCGCGAGTTCTTCGGCACGGGCGGCGGCGCCAGCCCCTGGCCCGCGCTGATCAACTCGACGGTGGCGTCGCTGGCGTCGACGGCCTTCGTCCTGCTCCTGGCGCTCCCGGCGGCGTACGCGCTGTCGATCCGCCCGGTGAGGAAGTGGACGGACGTCCTGTTCTTCTTCCTGTCGACGAAGATGCTGCCGGTGGTGGCGGGGCTGCTGCCCATCTACCTGTTCGCCAAGAACACGGACATGCTCGACAACATCTGGCTGCTGGTCATCCTCTACACCTCCATGAACCTGCCGATCGCGGTGTGGATGATGCAGTCGTTCCTGGCCGAGGTGCCGGTGGCGATCATCGAGGCGGCCAGGGTGGACGGGGCGCGGCTCCCGACGATCCTCGCGCGCGTGGTGGCCCCGATAGCGCTGCCCGGAATTGCCGCGACAGCCCTGATCTGCTTCATCTTCAGCTGGAACGAGCTGCTGTTCGCCCGTGTCCTGACCGGAGTGGTGGCCGAGACCGCTCCCGTCTTCCTGACCGGCTTCATCACCAGCCAGGGGCTGTTCCTGGCGAAGGTGTGCGCCGCGTCGCTCGTCATCTCCCTGCCGGTGCTCGCCGCGGGGTTCGCCGCCCAGGACAAGCTGGTCCAGGGCCTGTCGCTGGGAGCCGTGAAATGAAGGCCGCCGTCATCGAGTCCGTGGGCCGTGCCGTCGTCGCCGAGGTCCCGGACCCGACGCCGGGTCCGCGCGAGGTCGTCGTCGAGGTCGCCGCGTGCGGTCTGTGCGGCACCGACCTGCACATCCTCCAGGGCGAGTTCGCACCGAAGCTGCCGATCGTGCCGGGGCACGAGTTCGCCGGGGAGGTGGTGGGGGTCGGGCGGCAGGTCACGGAGCTGTCGGTGGGCGACCGGGTGGCGGTGGACCCGTCCCTGTACTGCTACGAGTGCCGGTACTGCCGTACGGGCCACAACAACCTCTGTGAACGCTGGGCGGCGATCGGTGTGACCACGGCGGGGGGCGCGGCGCAGTACGCGGTGGCCCCGGTGGCGAACTGCGTACGGCTCCCCGAGCACGTCCGCACGCAGGACGCGGCCCTGGTCGAACCGCTCTCCTGCGCGGTCCGGGGCTACGACGTCCTCCAGTCCCGCCTCGGCGCCCATGTCCTGATCTACGGCTCGGGCACGATGGGCCTGATGATGCTGGAGCTCGCCAAGCGGACCGGCGCGACGAGCGTGGACATGGTGGACGTGAACCCGACCCGCCTGGAGACGGCCCGCACGCTCGGCGTCTCGGCGTCCGCCGCGAACCCGGACGAGCTGGACCGTCCCCAGGGCTGGGACCTGGTGATCGACGCGACGGGCAACGCGGCGGCGATCCAGGACGGCCTCGACCGGGTGGCCAAGGCCGGCACCTTCCTCCAGTTCGGCGTCGCCGACTACGCGACCCGCGTGACCATCGACCCCTACCGCATCTACAACCAGGAGCTGACGATCACCGGCTCCATGGCCGTCCTCCACAGCTTCGAACGAGCGGCGGAACTCTTCGCCACCGGCGTCCTCGACCCCGAGATCTTCATCAGCGACCGCATCCCCCTGGACCAGTATCCAGCGGCCCTGGACCAGTTCGCGGCGGGCGTCGGCAGGAAGATCGTGGTCGTGCCGTAGAGCCTTTCAAACGCCGGAGGGGCTGAGTCGGATCTTTCAGCCCGTCTGGGGGTGCCCCCTCTGGGGGAGTTTGAGGACGAGGCCCCTTCAGGGCCGAAGCGGGGGTCCGGGGGCGGCAGCCCCCGGGATGGGACGGGTAGGGG
>NZ_JABERD010000361.1 GCF_013044505.1 Streptomyces sp. S3(2020)
CGGTAAGCCCCCCTCGTCAGGCCCCTCTCACCCATTCCCCGCTCCAGGGAGACCTCGCCATGCCCAAGCGCGCCCGAATCGCGGCTTTTGCCCTGATAGCCTCCGCGGCCCTTCTCACCACCTCCGCCTGTACCGGCCAGTCGAGCTCCGGCGCCGACGACGACGCCTCGAAGGAGACCACCCTCAACTTCTGGCACGCCTGGAGCGCGCCCGCCGAGGTGAAGGCGGTCAAGTCCCTGATCGCCGGCTTCGAGAAGACGCACCCCAACATCCACGTCAACGTCGTCGGCAACATGACGGACGACAAGATCAACCAGGCGCTGCGCGCGGGCGGTTCCAAGGCGCCCGACGTGATCTCCTCCTTCACCACCAACGCGGTCGGCAAGTTCTGCTCCTCCGGCGCCCTGGTCGACCTCAACCCGTTCTTCGAGAAGTCCGGCATCGACCCGTCCAAGACCTTCCCGACGGCGATGAATGAGTACACCCAGTTCGAGGGCAACCGCTGCACGGCCCCCCTGCTCGGTGACGCGTACGGCCTCTACTACAACAAGACCGCGTTCGAGAAGGCGGGCATCACCAGCCCGCCCAAGACGTGGTCCGAGTTCGAGGCCGACGCCAAGAAGCTGACGATCACTCAGGGCGACAGCTACAAGCAGCTCGGCTTCATGCCGAACTACCACGGCTGGGAGACCACGACCGAGCACTACATGGGCCAGTTCTCCCCGACGTACTTCGACAAGAGCGGCAAGTCGACGGTCGGGACGGACCCGGCCGTGTCCTCGGCCTTCACCCTCCAGAAGAAGCTGGTCGACGACCTCGGCGGCTTCCAGAAGCTGGAGAAGTACCGCTCCAAGCTCGGTGACGAGTGGGGCCCCAAGCACCCCTTCCACACCGGCCAGGTGGCCATGCAGCTCGACGGTGAGTGGCGCCTCGGCATGGCCCTGGAGGCCAAGCCCGACTTCGAGATCGGCGTCGCCCCGCTGCCCGTCCCCGACGACCAGGCCGACCAGTACGGCAAGGGCTACATCACCGGCACGATCACCGGCATCGCCGCCACCAGCAAGAAGCAGAACGCGGCCTGGGAACTGGTCAAGTACATCACCACCGACACGGACGCGGTGGTGAACTTCTCCAACGCCATCCACAACGTGCCCTCCACGCTGGCCGCGCTGAAGTCCCCGAAGCTGAAGTACGACCCGCGCTTCAAGACCTTCCTGGAGATCGCGGCGAACCCGAACTCCACGACCAGCCCCGCCTCCCTCAACGGCGGCGTCTACCTCACCACGATCCAGAACTTCGGCTACGAGTACGAGAGCGGCAAGTCCAAGGACCTCAAGGCCGGTCTGGCCGCCGCGGCCAAGCAGATCGACACGGACATCGCGCAGGCGAAGTAGCGATGAGCACCAACACGTTGAGGTCGAAGCGCCGCCGTTCAGCGCTTCGTACCGCCGCCTTCATGTCGCCCTGGCTGATCGGCTTCGCGGTCTTCTTCGCGTACCCGATGATCTCGACGCTCTACTTCTCCTTCATGCACTACGACGGCTTCAAGCCGCCGACGTGGAGCGGAACGAAGAACTGGACCTACGTCTTCGAGAGCTACCCCTACTTCTGGCCCGCCCTGCGCAACACGCTGTGGCTGGTGGTGATCACGGTGACCCTGCGGGTCCTCTTCGGACTCGGCATCGGCCTCCTGATCACGAAGATCAAGACCGGCACAGGGGTCTTCCGCACCCTGTTCTACCTGCCCTACCTGGCCCCGCCGGTGGCGGCCACGATGGCCTTCGCCTTCCTCCTCAACCCCGGTACGGGCCCGGTCAACTCGATGCTGGAGAAGGTCGGCATCCCGGCCCCGGGCTGGTTCAACGACCCGAGCTGGTCCAAGCCGGCCCTCACCCTGCTGTTCCTGTGGGGGGTGGGCGACCTGATGGTCATCTTCATGGCCGCGCTGCTCGACGTACCGAAGGAGCAGTACGAGGCGTCGGAGCTGGACGGGGCCTCGGCGTGGCAGCGCTTCCGGTTCGTCACGATCCCCAACATCTCGCCGATCATCATGTTCGCGGTGGTCACCGGGGTGATCGCGGCGATGCAGTGCTACACCCAGCCACTGGTCGCCGGAAAGGTCGCCTCGGGCGTGATCCAGGGCGCGGGCACCATGTTCGAGCCCGGCTACCCGGAGAAGTCGACCCTCACCCTCCCCCAGCTCGTCTACAACCTGGGCTTCCAGCGCTTCGACTACGGCTCGGCCTGTGTCGTGGCCCTGGTCCTCTTCGCCCTCTCCATGGCCTTCACCGCGCTCCTGATGCGGCGCCGAGGCGGACTGATCCAGGCAGGTGACTGACGGATGACCCAAGTACTGGACCGGCCGGCGGAGTTGAAGACCCCGGCCTCCCCCGCCGAACGCACCGCCCGCCGCAAGGCGCTCCTGGAGTGGATCGCGATCCACTCCCTGGGCATCGCCGCGGCCCTGTTCTTCACACTCCCCTTCGTGTTCGTCTTCCTGACCTCGCTCATGAGCGACGACCAGGCCCTGAGCCGGGACCTGATCCCGCACACCTGGGAGTGGGCCAACTACCGGAAGGTCTTCGACACCCCGGGCTTTCTGACCTGGTGGCGGAACACGCTGATCTACGCCGGACTCGGCACCGTCCTCGTGGTCGTGTCGTCGGTCCCGGTGGCGTACGCGCTGGCCAAGTTCCGCTTCCGGGGCCGCAACCTCTCCCTGATGCTGGTGATCTCGATGATGATGCTGCCGCCGCAGGTGGTCGTCATCCCGATGTACCTGTTCTGGGCGAAGCAGCTGGACCTCTCGGGCACCCTGTGGCCGCTGATCATTCCGCTGGCCTTCGGGGACGCGTTCTCGATCTTCCTGCTGCGCCAGTTCCTGATGACGATCCCCAACGAGTACCTGGACGCGGCCAAGGTGGACGGCTGCGGAGACCTGCGCACCCTGCTCAAGGTCGTCCTCCCGATGGCGAAGCCGGGAATCGCCGCGGTGGCCCTCTTCCAGTTCTTCAACGCCTGGAACGACTACTTCGGCCCCCAGATCTACGCCTCGGAGAACCCGGGTGCCTGGACGCTCAGTTACGGCCTGGAGTCCTTCAAGGGCGCCCACCACACCGACTGGAACCTGACCATGGCCGCGACCGTGCTGGTCATGGCCCCCGTGATCCTCGTGTTCTTCTTCGCGCAGAAGGCGTTCGTGGAGGGTGTCACGCTCACCGGAGTAAAGGGCTGACATATGAAACTCACCGTGGTCGGCGGAGGCTCGACCTACACCCCCGAACTCATCGACGGCTTCGCCCGGTTGCGGGACACCCTCCCGATCGAGGAACTGGTCCTGGTGGACCCGGCCCCCGAACGCCTCGATCTGGTGGGCGGACTGGCCCGCCGTATCTTCGCGCGGCAGGGCCACGCGGGCCGGATCGTGACGACGTCCGACCTCGACGCGGGCGTCGACGGCGCCGACGCGGTGCTCCTCCAGCTCCGTGTCGGCGGCCAGGCGGCCCGCCAACAGGACGAGACCTGGCCGCTGGAGTGCGGCTGCGTGGGCCAGGAGACCACCGGCGCAGGCGGCCTCGCCAAGGCGCTGCGCACGGTCCCGGTGGTCCTGGACATAGCCGAACGGGTCCGCCGGACGAACCCGGACGCCTGGATCATCGACTTCACCAACCCGGTGGGCATCGTCACCCGGGCCCTGCTCCAGGCCGGCCACAAGGCGGTGGGCCTGTGCAACGTGGCGATCGGCTTCCAGCGGAAGTTCGCGGCCCTGCTCGACGCGGCGCCGTCGGAGATCTTCCTCGACCATGTGGGCCTCAACCACCTCACCTGGGAGACGGGCGTACGCCTGGGCGGCCCCGAGGGCAAGGACGTCCTGCCCGACCTGCTGTCCGGGCACGGCGAGGCGATCGCGGCGGACCTGCGTCTGCCCCGCCCCCTCCTGGACCGCCTGGGCGTCGTCCCCTCCTACTACCTGCGCTACTTCTACGCCCACGACGAGGTCGTACGGGAACTGCGCACCAAGCCCTCCCGGGCGGCCGAAGTGGCCGCGATGGAGAAGGAGTTGCTCAGCCTGTACGCCGATCCGGCGCTGGACGAGAAGCCGGAGCTGCTGTCCCGGCGGGGCGGCGCCTTCTACTCGGAGGCGGCGGTGGACCTGGCGGCAGGGCTGCTCACCGGCACCGGAAGCCCCTACCAGGTGGTGAACACGTACAACCGCGGCACGCTGCCCTTCCTCCCCGACGACGCGGTGATCGAGGTGCAGGCGGCCGTGGACCGGACCGGCGCGACCCCGCTGCCGGTACCGGCCGTGGACCCCCTCTTCGCGGGCCTCACGGCGGCGGTGACGGCCTACGAGGACCTCGCCCTGGAGGCGGCCCTGCACGGCGGCCGCGACCGCGTCTTCCGCGCCCTGCTCTCCCACCCCCTGATCGGCCAGTACGCGTACGCGGAAGAACTCACCGACCGACTCGTCGCACACAACCGGGAGCATCTCGCGTGGGCATGACCGCACGTGTCCTCGCCGTAGACGCGGGCAACAGCAAGACCGATGTCGCGGTCGTGGCGGCCGACGGAACCGTCCTGGCCACCGCGCGCGGCGGGGGCTTCCGGCCACCGGCGGTGGGGGTGCGGGCCGCGGTGGACGCACTCGCCGAACCGGTGGCCGAGGCCTTCGCGGCCGCCGGGATCACCTCGGTCGACCATGTCTCGGCCTGTCTGGCGAACGCCGACTTCCCCGTCGAGGAGGAGCAGTTGGCCACAGCCCTGCACGCGCGCGCGTGGGGCACGACCGTGGAGGTCCGCAACGACACCTTCGCCATCCTGCGGGCCGGCATCACCGAACCCCGGGGTGTGGCCGTCGTCTGCGGCGCCGGCATCAACTGCGTGGGCATGCGCCCCGACGGCCGCACCGCCCGCTTCCCGGCGCTGGGCCGTATCTCCGGCGACTGGGGCGGCGGCTGGGGACTCGCCGAGGAGGCCCTGTGGCACGCGGCGAGGGCGGAGGACGGCCGAGGGGAACCGACCGCCCTCTCCCGCACGCTGCCGTCCCACTTCGGCCACGACACCATGCTCGCCCTCATCGAGGCCCTCCACCTGGAGCACATCGAACCGACCCGCCGCCACGAACTGACCCCGGTCCTCTTCACCACGGCGGCGGACGGCGACCCGGTGGCCCGCGCCCTGGTGGACCGCCTGGCGGAGGAGGTGACGACGATGGCCGCGGTGGCCCTGACCCGCCTGGACCTGCTGGAGGAGGAGACCCCGGTCCTGCTGGGCGGCGGCATCCTGGCCGCACGCCATCCCCAACTGGACGACGGCATACGGGACCTGCTGGCCTCCCGCGCCCCCAAGGCCGTGCCGCAGGTGGTGACGGCGAGCCCGGTGCTGGGAGCGGCCCTGCTCGGCCTGGACGGGCTGGGCGCGAGCGCGGCGGCACAGACCCGCGTGAGGAGGTTCTACGACGCCTGACGCGGCCCCCGAAACCCGAACCTGGAACCGAACAGATTCCCCTCGCGTGTGAATGGGCAGGGGGTGGTGCGGGGCGGCGAGTGATGCCGGAAAACCGCGCACCGCGCTGCAATCCGATCAAGATCCAGTGAAGGCCGGTGCGGATGTCGGTCCCGGCAGCGATACTTGCGGCGACGGATGACCATGGGGGAGGTCAACAGTGACACACCCGCCGAAAAGCAGCGCGGCACCACCACCGGTACCAGGCATGCCCACCATGCCGGCGGTACCACCGCAACAGACCCGTTCCAACGGCTCACCGGGCGGCTCCCCCACACCCGCCCCACCGCCCCCCCCC
>NZ_JABERD010000362.1 GCF_013044505.1 Streptomyces sp. S3(2020)
GGCGGCGGCCCCCCCCCACCCCCCCCCCCCCCCCGATCCCACCCGCCCCGCTTCGCCGGACCCGATGTACTGGGTCGCCCCGCGCCACCTGGCCGGCGATGACGGCGTCCTCGCCGAACGGATCGGCGAGACCCTGACCGACCTCGGCTGGCACTTGTGGCCGACCTCTCGCAACACGCTGCTCTATGTGAGCCCCGATGGCCTGCGCGGCGCCGAGTGGATCCTCGCCGCCTATCCGTTCGAGCTGGGCGGCCTCCCGGTGGCCTGGCAGATGTCGGCCCGCCCGCACCCTGCCTCGGCCCTGACCGAGTGGAACGCCTACTTCACCACCGGCGTACCGCACGAGGCGCTCACCGACTTCCTGCTTGCGCTCGACGCCAGCGAGACCCCCGATATCGGGCTCGAGCACGCCGAGGCGGTGCTCACCGCGCTCAGCGCCCGGGGCTGGCTGCGCGACATGGACCGCCCTCGTACGGCCGCTGCCGATCCCAGCTTCTCCACGAACGTCTCGCTAGAGATGCTGCCGCCGCTCATCCACGACGCCGACCCCCGCGGTGACCTGTTGGGATGGCAGGCATGGGCGGAGCCTGTGCTAGGGGCGCCGTACCTATGGTGCGCGAGCTTCAGCGCGAGCGCCCCGCACGAACTGGTCGCGGCCTTCGCCTCCTCGCTCGCCGCACCCGGCCCGGTACCACGGCGCACGCTGCCCGTGGGTGCGGAGGGCCGCCTCACCGTCGTCCGCCGCGGCTGACGGCTGCGAGTAGCCGCTGACCGAGGCGAGTAATCGATGGGGCGATGCCCCTGTATCCAGGCCCGGTGGTTCCGCTCTAATCACGAGAGCGGAACCACCGGGCCTCTGGTGTACCGGCATCAGTGCTCCGAACAGCACCCTGCAAGCACGATCAGGGCCGTACGTAGGATCGCCTGCGTGGCTGTCAAAGTGATCGGCAAAGGACCCTTGCGCGGCTACCTCCTGGAGGAGGTGCTGGCCTGGCTGTTGCGCTCCAGCGGCTTCGAGGTGCTCACGGCCGACGACGACCAGGACAAAGAGCCCTGGAAGGTTCTGAAGGAGGACAAGAACGGTCTGCTGGTCCGTGGACGCGGTGCCTGGCACCAGGTCGACGCGCTCGGGCAGTTCCGGTATGTGCCACCCTTCTCCCTGCCAGTCCGCCTGTTCGTCGAGGCGAAGTACCTGACCGCAGCCCCCGTCGGTCTGCCCACCGTCCGCAACGGGCACGGTGTGATCCACGACGTAAACGAGGGCGAGACCACTACACTCACCGCTGCGGGCACCGGCCGGCCGCGGACGCGATACCGCTACAGCTACGCGATCTTTTCCACGTCCGGCTTCAGCCCGGAGGCCCAGGACTACGCACTGGCCCACCAGATATCCCTGATCGATCTCTCCGCACCGGACTTCGCCGTGCTGCGGAACCTCGTCAGGAACACCGCCGACACGATTCACGCCGTACTCGAAGCGACTCCGGCGGCCGAGCGGCCGAAGGTGCGCGAGATACGCACATATCTTCGTGGCCCGCTGCTGGAAATGGACCCGGGCAACGTAGAACTGCCCGATGCCATTCGCGACCCGCTCGACGGCCTTGCCCAGGCCCTATACAGCCGTTCGCAGTTGGGCCTTGTACTGGCCTTTCCAGCAGCACCGTTCATCCTGGGCCTGGCCTCGGACGACCTGTACGGCTTCGTGAACTACGCGAAAGCGCACCCCACACATGCGGTGCGCCTGCGCCGCATCAACCAGGCAGCGTCCCACCCCGTTTGGGAACTGCGCTCCGCGGAGCACCCCGATGCCTATGCGTTGAGGTTCGGTCTGCCGGAGCGGGTGGAGAAGTGGATCGTCGCGCAGGACGAAGGAATGCCTTCACGTACCCGGTACATCAAGCGCTGCATGCTGTCGACCATGACCCTGTACTGGATGGACGGGGAGCATGCCCAGACCTTCCAACTCCGTTACGAGCCAGGCGAACTCCGCCTCAACGGCTGAGCGCCCGATACGACGAAACCCCGGTGTCCGGGCCTGTCGGGTGGACAGGCCCGGACACCGGGGCAGGCGGAGGAGTGGCTCAGCGGGCGGTGCGTGCCTTGGCGAATGCCTTGTCCAGGTGGGTGTCGACAAGGCCCGGTGAGCCGGAGACGGTGACCAGGATGTTGCCGGTGCGGATCGCCGTCTGCTTGACGACGCTGCGCTGCCCGCTGGCGGAGAAGGTGAGCAGTTGGCTCCACTGCTCGTCGCCGAGGTCAGGCGCAACTGACTTCTCGGTGCGCATGTCGACGACCGTGCTCCCCGAGGCGATCTGGTACGAGGGGCAGGAGAGCATCGCGTCGAAGACCTTCGAGATGCCCGTGGAGAGCTTCGCCGGGCTGTCGCTGTACAGCTCCTCGCTCACCTCGGAGCTGCTGCTGTAGGTGAAGGACACCTTCGCCTTGCGGGCGAAGTCGAGACCGGAGCCCGTGGCCGTGTCGCCGCCGAGCTTCTCCGGAGCCGAACAGCCGATCACGGTCACATCGTCGTTGCGGCGAGCGGCCTCGGGCCTGCGGGTGTAGCCCTCGCCCAGGTCGCTCCCGTTCAGCAGCCGCTGGTTCAGCTGAGTCGATGACAGCGGCACGGGTGCCGTTGGTGTGCTGCCGCCCCCGTGTGTGGGGGAGGAGGCGCCGGCGGACTCGGCATAGCCGGCGCAGCCGGTCAGGGCGAGGACGGTGCAGACGGCGCTGAGGCCGAAGGCGGTCGTGGTGGAGCGGCGCATACGTGAAACCCCTTGGGTGATGCGAGACGGATGGTCTGACCGGGTCGGCCCTCCGGGTGCCGACGAACGCAGGGGTAGGGGAAGGGGTTTCGCGTATTTCAGTGGCCTAGGTGGCGCAGGCCGTCTTCGAGAGTGGGGTGGAAGTGGTCGACCGGACCGGAGTTGCGGTTGTACCAGGCGGTGTCCAGTCGGGTCTCCTGCGCCTCGTGGCCGGCCTCGCAGCGCAGCCACACCGAGTCGTCGCGCATGTTGAAGACGATCCAGTTCCGGTACGCACCGCAGTGGCATGCGTGGATTTCGCCGTCGATGACCAGTGGCAGGTCCCAGCGCATCATGAAGCCCGAGACGTCCTGGCGGCACGGTGCCCGGAACCCCGGCGGCAGGAAGTCGGGCACCACCGTGGTGCAGGTCGGCGCGGCCGGGAGCGGCGCAGAGACCGGGACGGGAGCCTCGGGCCACTCGGTGTGCATGGCCAGCAGTGCCTGGCCGACGTGCTGGGCTTCACGGAACTCTCGGTCCGCACTGTTGCGTCGGAACATGCCGTCTCCATCTCTGTCGTCTCGCCTGCACGAGGAGAGTGCAGCAAGTCCCTGACCTGCTGCAACTCTAAGAATGTTGAATTCAGAGGGACTTGGCGGAACGCTCCTTTCGGTTCGCCGGCCGCTTCGTGGGACCGCGGTTGGTGGTGGTCGCGGTCGGGGGGTGCTCGGGCATGGTGGACGCGTCGGCGGGCAGATCGGCCATGCGGCGCAGCCTCCACACGAGGACGTCGCTGATCGAGTCGGCGGTGTCCAGCTCTCGTTGCTCGGCTGCCTCGGCCAGGAGCGCGGCTGGATCATGCCCGGCGCGCTCGACGTCGGCGAGCGTGGCGGCCAGGGCGTACCAGCCCGGCTCGGCGAGGACCTGCTCGGCCAGCTCCGGCACCGCCCGGCGAAGGTAGGCGGTCTGCTTGTGCTCCAGGGGCTGGGACAGGTTCCGACCGCGCTGATGCATGGGGCCCAGGTACATCGGTGCGGCGGCCTGGTAGGCGGCGCGCAGATGCTCGGCGGCCTGGCGGGCAGCAGCAGCCTGCTGGGCGTGCTCCTTCTTCCCGTGCCAGTGGGCGGCAGCAAGGACGAAGAAGATGGCCATATCGATCAACATGGCGGTGGTGGCGCCGTCCTCCCCGCGGCCGAGCGCGGGCCCACCGTAGACGAGGTCGCGGGCAGCCTGCCGCAGAGCGCGGTCGTGGCCCCGCTCGGCTTGGATGTGGGAACGGGAGGCCCGCTCAAACGCCCAGGCAGCATCTCGCAGTTCACGACGGGTGTGCGCGGCCGAGGTCTTGGCAAGCGCGTCGAGCATCTCGCCACCCGCGGCGATCAACGCGGAGACCTGTCCGTCGCCGCCCTGGTCGATGATCAGTACGGCCTGCCAGGACGCCGACGTCGCCTGGCGGCGCGCGGCCGAGGGAGTGATGCGCGCCGCACCAGCCGAACGATCCGTGTCGTGCTCGTTGCCGGCGGCACCGCCGGACCACCGTTCACGGATACGGGGCAGGGAGAGGTCAGGGGCGAGTTTCGAGCCGGGATAGAACACCGGCCTGCCGTCCTTGTTGAGGTCGTCGGGGAGGGCGACCTTGTAGCCGAGGAGGTCACCGGAGGGCGCGACGCGCCTTTGGACCAGGACGCCGGCAGCGGTCAGGCGGTCGAAGAACTCCCCTTCGCTCTGTACGCCGGCGACGGCGCGGCGCACTGTCTCGCGCAACTCCTCACGAGCAGTCCGCTCCCGGCCATGGCGTTCGGCCTTGTGGCGCTCGGCGCTGGTGGGCCTCCTCGCAGCGGTGCCGTCCCCAGGATTGACCCGTTGCAAGCCGTATTCGACCTCAAGGAGACGGGCCTCGGCCTGGGCGCGTTTGCCGGAGCGGTGGTGGTTGGGACGGCGCCCGTCCTCGCGTACGAGGGTAGCGATGATGTGGATGTGGTCATCGGCATGGCGGACGGCCGCCCAGCGGCAGCCCGCTCCGTCGCCGGGGTCGATGCCGGTCGCGGCGACCATGCGGCGGGCGATCTGCCCCCATTCCTCGTCGGTCAGGATGCGGTCCTCGGCTGCGTTTCGTACGGACAGGTGCCACACATGCTTCTCGGGGCGCTGGTCGGAGTCGAGGAGCTGCAAGGGCTGGTCGAGGAGTTGCTGGAGGTCCCGCTTCGTGGCGCCCGGATCACGGCCGGGGTCGGGGGCCATGCCGTCGAAGGAAGCGACCAGGTGGGGGTCAATGTGCTCCTCGTGGATGCCCTTGCCGTAGAGGTAGTTGAGTAGACCGAGGGTCTCGCTGCCTTGCTTGTGGACCTGGGGGATCAAGCCGCCTCGCCCACTTGCCGGTTGGCGACCCGGTCAGCGGCAACCTGCACCGACTTGGCAGCGCGCTGAATGTCGGCGATGACCGTCGCCAGGTGAGGAACATCGCCACCAGTGTTGAGGGCCTTGGCGACCTGATTGAGATTGCTGCCGGCCCAGCCGAGCTGCCGGCGCGCGGCGAACAGCTCAGTGAGCACGTCGCGTTCGGTGGCAATGGCCACGGCGGTACGCGACTGATCGCGGGACATGGCCAGGCCGGAGTACGCGAGGAAGCCTGCCGTGCTCATGCCGACGGCGTCTGCGCCCGCTTGGATGAGAGCGTGCTCGGTTTCGTTGAGGCGGACGCTGTGGGCGCGACGCTGCTTCTTATCGCGCGGGCGCGACTTCCCCTTGGACCGCCCCGAACGGGTCGGGCCTGGCTGCGATCCGCCCTCGGTCGCAGCCTTCCCGTCCGGCGCCCCCTGGCGCTGGTCGGACCCCGCCACCACTGGGGCGGGGACTGGTTCGGACACTCCCCCTGCGGGGGAGTGTCCGAACCTCCATCTTGCTGTGCGACGTGAGGCCGCACGTTCGGAAGTGAGGTGATTCTCGTGGAGAGGTTCAGACAAGGAATTCCTCCGAATTAGTGTCTCGATTGC
>NZ_JABERD010000363.1 GCF_013044505.1 Streptomyces sp. S3(2020)
CCGCTGCCGCGCGCGTCCGTCGAGGACACCGGGCGCCCCCTGCCCCCGCTGGAGACACCGCCGCCGCCCGCGCCCCTGGTCCTGGAGCACCCCGTACTGAAGGCGCTCCTCGGCGCCTGGGCGCTGGCCGCCTGCTCGCCGGAGGAGACGGCGGCCGTCGAGGAGCACCTCGGCGACTGCGGTTCCTGCGCGGACGAGGCGCTGCGGCTGCGCGGGGCGGTCGGCCTGCTCCACCCGCCGGAGAGCCTCGACCTCGACCCCGGGCTGCGCACCCGCGTCCTGGAGGGCTGCCTGGACCGCCGCCCGCCGCGGATCCCGGTACCCGAGTGGGCGGCGCCCTACGACGCCGAGACCGCCCGCCTGGACGCGCTGCTGCGGGACATGGGCGACGCCGAGTGGCACGCGCCCGTGCGGCTGCGCTGGTTCGAGGCCGACAAGGCGACGAGCCGCCGTACGACGGTCGCCGGCGTCATCGCGCACCTCCTCACCGTCGACGGCCTGGTCGCCCTCGCGCTCGGCCTGGACGACCCGCTCGGCGACGTCAGCACCGACTCACCGACCCCAGCGGCCCGCACCGAGGCGTTCTGGCGCGGCTCCCACTTCCCGCCGACCCGCTCCGTGCGGGGCCCCTGGCGCGAACAGAGCCACGACCTGGTGCGCACGGTCTCCTTCACCGGCGGCGGCCCCGGCAAGCTCTCGGTGTCCTACGGCGACTTCGAACTCCCCCTGCACGACGCCATGCTGGACCGCGCCTTCGAGTGCTGGGTCCACGCGGAGGACATCGCCGAGGCGGTCGACTACCCGTACGGCCCGCCGTCCCCCCGCCATCTGAACCGCATGATCGACCTCGCCGCCCGGATGCTCCCCGCGGCGCTGGCCGTGCGGCGCCGGACCGGGTTGGCCGCGCCGCCGCGTGGGCGCCACCTCGTTCCCGCGGGCGAGCCCGGGCGCAGTCTGCGGCTGGAGATCGAGGGTTCGGGGGGCGGCGAGTGGCTGATCCCGCTCGACTCCCCCGCGGCGGTCGGCTCCGCGGAGTACGAGGTGGCCCATGTGGCCCTGGACGGCGTGGAGTTCTGCCAGCTGGCCGCGGGCCATGTGCCTCCGGCGGACGCGGCGGCGGGACAGCTGGGCGACCGCGAGGCGATCAGGGACGTGCTGTTCGCGGTCGCGTCGTTGAGCCGGATCTAAGGGGTAGAGCGCGGATCGGGGAGCGGGAGTGGACCCACCCAGGGGCGCGGGGAACTGCGCGATCAGCCCCCACCCGGCCGCAGCCGCCCTACGACGCTCAGGCCCGCACTCCTAGGCGAACACGACCGTCCGCCGCCCGTTCAGCAGAATCCGCCGCTCCGCATGCCACTTCACGGCCCGCGCCAGCGCCTGACACTCCACATCCCGCCCGATCGCGACGAGCTGGTCCGGTGTGACGTCGTGCCCGACCCGCTCGACCTCCTGCTCGATGATCGGCCCCTCGTCGAGGTCGGCCGTCACATAGTGCGCCGTCGCCCCGATCAGCTTCACACCCCGCGCATGCGCCTGGTGATACGGCTTCGCACCCTTGAAGCTCGGCAGGAACGAGTGGTGGATGTTGATGATCCGCCCGCTGAGCTGCTTGCAGAGGTCGTCCGAGAGCACCTGCATGTACCGGGCGAGGACGACGAGCTCCACACCTTGCTCACGCACCAGCTGGAGCAGCCGGGCCTCGGCCTCCGCCTTGTTGTCCCTCGTCACCGGGATGTGGTGGAAGGGGACGTCGTACGACTTCACCAGCTCGGCGAAGTCGGTGTGGTTGGAGACCACCGCGGCGATGTCCACCGGCAGCGCGCCGATCCGGGCCCGGAACAGCAGGTCGTTCAGGCAGTGCCCGAACTTGCTGACCATGAGGACGACCCGCATCCTCTCCTCGGGCTGGTGGATCTGCCAGTCCATGTGGAAGGCGTCCCCGATGGCCGCGAAGCTGGCCCGCAGCTTGTCCACCGTCACGGGCGCCTCCGCCGAGAAGTGCACGCGCATGAAGAACAGACCCGTGTCGTGGTCGCCGAACTGCTGGCTGTCCTCGATGTTGCAGCCGGTCATGAAGAGGTAGCTCGACACGGCGTGCACGATGCCCTGCTTGTCGGGGCAGGACAGGATGAGGACGTACTGCTCGGCGGGCACCGCGGCCCGGTTGGACTGCTCGTTCATGCGGGACAGGGTCCCATATCCACCGGCACCGCAGAGAACGCGTCCGTCACGCGGACCTGGTCATCAGCTGGAGCACGTGCAGCGAGCGCGGCGGCTGGTCCGGGTCGTCCTGGTCGGCCGTGGCCATCCGCACATGGGCGTCGCGCGCGGCCCGTACCGCCTCCGGCCACCCGGGGTGGTCGAGATAGGCGGAGACGGGTGCGTCCGGTCCGACCTGGTGCATGATCCGCAGCACCCGCAGGACCGCGGTGTCGACGAGGGCCGACTCCTGGGAGTCCCGGAAGATCGTGCCGACGTATTTCTCGGCGGACCAGTTGTCCAGCCAGGTGTCCTCGACGAGGCGGTACACGGCGTCGGTGACGTCCCCGTACCCCTCGACACCGGCCAGCCAGACGTCCCGCTGGAACCCTGGGTCGGAGAGCATGTGCAGCGCGGAGCGCACATTGCTGCGCCAGCGCCACCACGGCATGTCGTTCAGTGGCATGCCGCCCATGGTGGATGAGCGACGGCCGCGACGGGAAGAGTTCTCCGAACCTTGCACGGTCATCGATCGTACGTTCCTCGTCACACACGCCTCACCGACCCCCGCAATTCACCTTCGCGTCACCGATCGTTGACCGTAAGTCACTCCCGGGTTGGCCATGTGACGGAAGCGTGTGTGTCCATGACCGGCAGGCGACGCATCCGCAGCACCTTCCTCCCCAGGCTCCACCCGCCCGTCAGAGCCATCGCCCTCGCGGCGACGGCGCTGGCCGCGTGTGCGTCGCTGACCGTCGGTTGCGGGGTCATCCCCGGTGCCACGGGGGGCTCCGGGGATGACCCGATCAAGGTCATGACCTGGGCCCCGATGAACACCGGCGCCACCAACAAGCCCGGTATGCCCGCCTTCGCCCAGGCATACGCCCGTTGGATCAACTCGCACGGCGGCATCGACGGCCGCAAGCTCTCCGTCCTGGTCTGCAACGACCACAACGACGCCGTCTCCGCCGCCAAGTGCGCCGAGCGCGCGGTCGACGAGAAGGTCGTCGCGGTGGTCGGCTCCTACAGCCAGTACGGCGACGCGTTCTTCCCGACGCTCGAAGGCGCCGACATCCCCTACATAGGCGGCTACGGCATCACCAACGCCGAGTTCGACAGCGTGGCCTCCTACCCCGTCAACGGCGGCCAGCCCAGCCTCCTGGCCGGTCTCGGCGAGGAACTCGGCGGCAGCTGCGGGGCCGTGTCACTGGTCCGCCCCGACAGCATCGCGGGCGACGAACTCCACGTCATGCTCGACTCCGGCCTGAAGGCCGCCGGCCACGCCGCCGCGGACGACCAGCTGGCCGCGGAGGACGCCACCGAGTACTCGGCGCAGTCCGAGCGGGCCCTCGCCCACGCCGTCGGCGACCCGTCGAAGAAGGGGTGTGTGCTGCCCGCGCTCGGGGACCGCACCAGCACCTTCATGGACTCCTTCCGCCGCGCCCGCGAGGGCTATCCCGACGTCCGCACCGGCACGGTCCTCGGCAGCGTCGACCAGACGGTGATCGACGCCACGGGCGGGGCGTCGGGGCCCTACGAGGGCTCGTACATCACCGGCTGGTACCCGGTCGCCACCGACCGGCGCTGGGACCCGATGAAGAAGGTCATCAAGGAGCAGGCCTTCGACGACAACCGCATCGACCCCGCGGACACCGGGGTGCAGACCACCTGGCTCGCGTACACCGTGTTCAAGGCCGCCGTCGACTCGCTCGGCGACGGCGAGATCACCTCGACCGCCGTACGCAAGGCGCTCGACGGCGGTCTGAAGGTCTCCACGGGCGGACTGACCCCGACCCTCAACTGGGAGTACGAGAACGGCCTCGGGGCCATCGGCCTGCCGCGCCTGGTCAACACCGAGGTGACACTCCAGGCCGTGCGCAAGGGCCGGCTGGTGGCGGCACGCAAGGGCTTCACGGACGTCCGCAAGACACTCGCGAACGCCGACGTGGGCTAGCCGGCACCCGGGACCGGGTGGCGGGGGCCGCGAGGGGCGGCCCCCGTCCGTCACAGCTGGGTACGGGTGCGTTCGGTCAGGCCGTACGTCTTCGCGATCGCGTTCCACAGCTTGGCCGCCGTGATCTTCTGCGTGCTGGCCTCGCCGCTCGCGGTGTTGCCGGCCTGGGTCTGGCCGGTGGTGCGGGCCTGGCCCTTCTTGCAGCCCTTCCGGCCGGCGGTCTGGTCGGCCCACGCCGCGTAGTGGTTGTCGGCCGACGCGGACGCCTGCCACGCCTTGGTGAGGGCGGTGGTCAGCTCGGCGTGGTTCGGGAGCTGGTCGACGGAGAGACTGGACAGCCGGGTCACCAGGTCGTTGCGCTGGGTCGCCGCGTCCCGCAGGTCCTTGGCCGCCTGGCCGAGGTTCTCGCAGGCCTTCACGTCCTCCACCGCGCTGATCACCGAGGCCCGGCTGTCACCGCTGTCCGCCAGCAGCTTGTCCAGCTCGACGGCCTGCGCCTTCGCCGGGTCGGCGGACGGCGAGGCGGACTCGCTCGCCGGGGCGGTCGCGGCGACGGTCTCGTTGCCGTCGCTGTCGTCGTCCCCGCCACCACCGGCGAGCAGCGCGCCCGCCCCGATGCCGAGAACCGCGATACCGACGCCGACGGCGGCGATGAGCGGCACCCGCGAGCGGTTGCGGCCACCATTACGGCCACCGCCGTCGTCGTGGTGGTCGCGGCGGCCGTACGACGGCTGCTGGTGCCCCGCGTGCGGCGGCTGCGCCGGCTCGAAGCGCGGCAGCTGCTGTGTGGACCCGGCCGGGCTCTCGCCGCCCGGCCCGCTGCGGAAGAGGTTGTCGAACTCGGCGGGCGGCTGCCGCTCCCCACCGTGCTGCCCGGGCACGGGCGCGATGTACTGCGTGGCCTCGGCGTCCGGCCCGGACACGGGCGGCAGCGGCCCGCCGCCCTGCGGGGCGTGCCCCAGGAACTGCGTCTGCTCCGCGGCCCCCCGCACGGGCACCTCGGGCGGCAGCGCCCCGGGCGGGACCGGCGGGATGTACTGCGTCACGCCCTCGTCCGGGGACGCGGGGACCGGCGGGATGTACTGCGTGGCGCCCTCGTCCGCCGGGGGCAGGGGTACGCCGGTGGCACCGCCATGTCCGACGGGCATGCCGTACACGTCGGCGGCGGGCGGCAGCGGGGCGCCGACAGCGCCGTACCCTCCCGCGGTGTTCTGGTCCACCGGCGGCAGGTAGTACGAGGTGGGCTGGTCCGTGTCATGGCCGACGGGCGGCAGCGGCGCACCCGGGCCGGGCCCGTGCTGAGGACTCTGGTCCACCGGCGGCAGGTAGTACGACGTGGGCTGCTCGCTGTCGTAGCCGCCGGGCTGCGGCAGCGGCTGCGACGCGTTCTGGGCGCCCCACTGCTGGGGCTGGGCCTGCGCCTGGTACGGGTCCGGCGTACCCCACTGCTGGGCCTGCGGCGCGCCCCAGCCCTCGCCCTGCTGCGGGGCGGGTGCCTGCTGCTCGGGCCCCCACGCGGTGCCCCAGGCCTGACCGCCGGGCGGGGCGGAAGGGGGCGCGCCGCAGGCC
>NZ_JABERD010000364.1 GCF_013044505.1 Streptomyces sp. S3(2020)
GGGCAACCCCCTGGACCGCGACCACCACACACCGTCACACACCCTCCAGCGCGGCCAACGCCCTCCTCGCCACCTCCCGCCCGATCGGCAGCGAGGCCGTCGCAGCGGGAGACGGCGCGTTCAGCACATGCACGGTCCGCGGCCCCTCCTTGATCAGGAAGTCGTCGACCAGCGTCCCGTCCCGCAGCACCGCCTGCGCCCGCACCCCCGCCGCCGACGGCACCAGATCCCCGTCCTCGACCGCCGGCAACAGTCTGCGCACCGCATCCGCGAACGCCCGCCTCGACACCGACCGCCGCAGCTCACCCGCCCCGTACCGCCAGTGCCGCCGCGCTATCCGCCACGACCCCGGCCAGGCCAGCGTCGCGCCCAGCTCCCGAGGCCGTACGACGCCCCACCCGTACCCCTCCCGGGCCAGCGCCGGCACCGCGTTGGGCCCGATGTGGACGCCGCCGTCGATCCCGCGCGTGAGATGCACGCCGAGGAACGGGAACGCCGGATCGGGCACCGGATACACCAGCCCCTTCACCAGCTCGGGCCGCGCCAGCGTGAAGTACTCGCCCCGGAACGGCACGATCCGCATCCCGGGCTCGTCCCCGGTCAGCCGTGCCACCTCGTCGCAGTGCAGCCCGGCGCAGTTCACCAGTGCCCGCGCCCGCACGACATCCCCGCCGGACGTCCGCACGGCCACCCCGAGCTCCGGCCGCCGGTCGACGCGGACGACCTGGGCGCCGTAGCGGATCTCAGCCCCCGAGGCCTCCGCCAGCTGCCGGGCGACCCCGACGAAGTCGCAGATCCCGGTCGTCCCGACGTGTATGGCGGCGAGGCCGCGCACCTCAGGCTCGTACTCCGTGATCTGTGCGGGTCCCAGCTCCCGCACCGGAATTCCGTTCTCCCGCCCCCGCTGCACCAGTGCGTGCAGCCGGGGCAGCTCCGCCTGTTCGGTCGCGACGATCAGCTTGCCGGTGACGGCGTGCGCGATGCCGTACTCCGCGCAGAACTTGACCATCTCGGCCGCGCCCTCGACGGCGTACCGGGCCTTCAGCGACCCCGGCCGGTAGTAGATCCCGCTGTGGATGACCCCGCTGTTCCGCCCGGTCTGATGCCGGGCCGGCCCCTGCTCCTTCTCCAGCACGGTCACGCGCGTCCCCGGCGCGGCCCGAGTGATCGCATACGCGGTCGACAGCCCGACGATCCCGCCCCCGATGACGAGCACGTCACAGTCGTAAGCGACCTCCGCCCGCACCTGCACCACCTCCCTGCTCTAGATAGTGCACTGCGCCACTGACATCACCTTCAAACTCGGATGCGGGCAGCACTCCGAAAGGGGGTGCGAGGCTGTGCGGCGGACGCTCGGGCAACCGGTTACGCCGGAGCCATCAGCAGGGGTCGTGCGCGCTCCCGCAGCTCCACCACGCGCGGCTCGTCACCGTACGGCTCCAGCCGGTGCAGGAGATCCTTGACGTACTCGGTGGTGCGAGCCGACGAGATACGCCCCGCGACCTCCACCGCCCGCACCCCCTGCTCGCACGCCGCGTCGAGATTGCCCGACTCCAGTTCCGCGACCGCCGAGACGACCAGCCGCAGCCCGTGCGACCGGACGAACTCCTCCGTCGGCTTCGACAGGGCCTGCTCGGTGAACCGCCGCACCTGACGAGGAGCCTTCAGATCGCGGTAGCACTCCGCGGCATCCGCGGCGAACCGGTCGTAGGAGTAGAAGCCCAGCCACGACGGATCCTGGTCCCCGTCCCGGGACCGCTCCAGCCACCCCTCCGCCGCCTTCAGCGCCGCCCCGGCTGCCTGCGCGTCACCCGCACGCGCGTGTGCACGTGCCTCGACGAGCCGGAAGAAGCTCATGGTGCGGGCGGTCGCCAGACCCCGGTTCCGCTCCAGCGCGGCCTGCGCGAGGTCCACGCCCTCGTCGCCGAACCCGCGATAGGTCGCCTGCAAGGACATCGACGCCAGCACATACCCGCCCAGGGGTACGTCGGCGGCCGCGCGGGCCAGTCGCAACGCCTGGATGTAGTACCTCTGCGCGGCCTCCTGCTGACCGGTGTCGAAGGCCATCCAGCCCGCGAGACGGGTCAGTTCGGCGGAGGCGCCGAACAGCGCACGGCCCACCTCGTCGGAGTACGAGCCGAGCAGCAGCGGTGCCGCCTCCACCCGTAAGCACTCCGGCACCATGGACGAACGCCAGTCGCCGCCTCCGTACTTGGAGTCCCAGCGCCTGGCGTCCTCGGCGGCCTCCCGCAGCTTCTGCACATCGCTGTGGCCGACTTTGAGCGGTGCGCCGGACCCCTCCGCGGAGTTCACCTCGCGCGCGACCGAGCTGTCGGCCGGGGTTATCAGCCACCGTGAGGCGGGCGTTGCGTATGCGCTCACTGCGAACGATCCGGCCAGCGACTGCCAGATGCCGCCGGCGCCCGAGCGGCGCCCTGCGAGGTCGAGCCGGTACAGCTCCGTCGCCGAGCGGACGGCCTGTCCGACGTCCCTGGGGAAGGCGAGGCCCACTTCGGGTGCGGGATCCGCGTCCGCCAGACCGATCTCGTGGAGCGGTACCGGGCGGCCGAGCTTCTGGCCGATCGCGGCCGCGATGAGGTGCGGCGCGGCGCCTTGCGGCACCATGCCCTTCGACACCCAGCGCGCCACCGACGTCTTGTCGTAGCGAAGAGTCAACCCGCGTTGAGCGCCAAGATCGTTGACGCGACGCGCGAGCCCTGCGTTGCTGATTCCCGCGAGGGCGAGAACGGCGCCGAGTTTTTCGTTCGGCCCGCGTTGCTCCCTGGACATGCGCCACCCCTCGACACAGACGGCTGCCGCGCTGGCATAACCACGCGGCATTCGTAAACCCAGCGTAGTTCGCCGCATCCCAAGCGTTAAGAGGCATTGTTCCGGATGGCGGGATTGTGGTCCGTACGCGCGTGCGGGCTCCCTACACACCGTCGCGACGTGCCCCCGTTGTGTGGCCGTGCGCCTGTGCGTGCGCTCTTCTCCGGCCATCGGGGGAGCGGTTCCATGGATCGTGCGTGGGTCGGCCCGCTGTACTGGATCCAGTGGGCTGGGGGATTCCGCCACCTCCATCCCCGCGGGTGGCGGAACGGTCCGGGGGGCGAACTCCGTTCCCCGGACTGCGCGTTACCGATGCGGTGCGCAGAGCCTGTACGGAGCGTGCGCAAGCCTGTCCCCGCTCCGCCAAGTTGGCCGAAAATCGCCCCCGCATCTCCAGGGCAATTACCGCTCCTACCATGGAAATTGACGGCGCGAAGGGCGTCTTGGGGGAGCGTATCGGGGGCGCATTCGCGCCGCAGGTACCTTGCCCTGTACGGGCGTTCGCTTCTTCACGGGTATGCGCACAGGGGCGCATTCAACGGAGCTCAAGCGGCTCCACCGCCTCTCCGGTGCGCCTCCTTCATGGCAGCATGGTGAACCGGTTCGTACGGTGCACTGGTTGTCCACAGCCTGTGGAGGCGTCGATGCGGTGGTTGGTGGGGTGGAGCAGCACCGCAGCGGGAGCGGCCGTGATCGGCTCCGCGGGGGCGACCGGAGGCGACGGCGAGACGGTGCATCCGGTGGGTTCCCAATTGCTATGGGGCGACCCCGATCCGCTGTGGGCGGTCGGCGACTGGCGCCCCGACGAGGTGCGGGTCATCAAGGCCGACGCGCAGAATCGAATCGCCGTCCTCGGCACCTGCGGGGCGACGGACGAACAACTGCGGGTCGGACTCTTCGCCGCGCGCGGAGGCGCCCTTCGGCATCTGACGGCCTGGTCCGGCAGTTACACGGCCGTCGTCCAGGTGGGCCGTCGGGTCACCGTCTGCGGCGATCTCGCGGGCGCCCGGCCGGTGTTCTACACGCCCTGGGCCGGCGGCACCGCCTACGCGACGGCGGCCCTTCCGCTGGCCGACCTCATCGAGGCCAACCTCGACTTCGGGCATCTGGCGGCCCTCCTGGCGGCCCCCGACGTCCCGGCCGCGCTGCACGACTCCACCCCGTACGACGGCGTACGGCGCATTCCGCCGGGGCACGCCCTGATCCTGCGCACCGGCGCACGGGAGATCGCCGGCTACGAGCAGGTCGCCTCCCTCGCGGTGGCGGCACCCTCGGCCGACCCGGACAGCGCGGTGGACGCGGTAAGGGACGCGCTGGTGGAGGCGGTACGCGCGCGTCTGGCGGCGCCCCGCCATGTGCCCGGCGCCGACATCGACCCGGGCCCGGTTCCGGGGATGGGCCCCGCCGAACGCCGTGCCGCGCGCGGGATGCCGGTTCCCGGCATCGGGGCGGACCTGTCGGGCGGTCCGGCGTCGGGAACGCTGGCGCTGCTCGCGGCGGGCCTGCCCGGGATGCCGGGGACCGTGCTGGGACACGGCACGGGTGCGGGCGAGCGACTGCTGGCGGTCACCTTCAACGACCTGGCGGTGCGCGGCCGGGAGGCCGAGGTGGAGCGGGCGGGCTCGCTGGCGGCCAACCCACGGCTGCACCACGTGGTGGTGGCCGGCGGCGAGGAGACACTGCCGTACGCCGACCTGGACGGCCCGCTGACGGACGAGCCGGGGCCGTCCCTGGTGACGGCGGCCCGCCACCGCGCGCGCCTGGCGTCGGGCAGCGCGGACCACTTCACGGGATACGGCGCCCGTCAGGTCCTGGACGCACACCCGGCCCGCCTGGCGGATCTGCTGATGGACCGCAAGCGACGCCATCTGGTCCGCCCGGTGGCTGCGCTGGCGAAGGCGGACGGTTCGGTGATGGTCCCCGCGCGCGTGTACGGCGCGGCACGCCGCCTCGCCCGTACGCCCTACCGAACGGGCCTGGAGGTCCTCGCCGACCGGCTGATGGACCGCCGCTTCGACGAACCGGGGGGTGCGGTCGGGGCGTCACTGGCCGCCCTCGCGTGGGCCAGACCCGGCCCCGCGGCGCGCTGGCTGACGGGGGAGGCGCTGGCTGAAGTATCGGTTCGCCTCCAGGGTGCGACGAGCCGCTCGGGGGTCGGCCCGGGCCAACGCCCAGGCGACTACCGCGCGCGTGCGGCACTGGCACGAACCGCCGCGGACGTACGCATCCTGGAGCAGGCCGCGGAGATCCGCTTCCAGCGTCTGCACGCCCCGTTCCTCGACAACCAGGTCGTCCGAGCCTGCCGGGCCCTCCCGGAGGCGCTGCGCGTCCAACCGGGCGCGCGGGCCGCGATCCTGCGCACGGTCCTCCAGGGCGCGGGCGTCGCCGACCTCCCGCCCGGCTGGGGCGCGCCGTCCCACGCCTCGGCGGCGGTGGCGGCCCGCACCGGCCTGCGCGTGGCGGCGGACTCCCTGATGTCCCTGTTCGGCACACCCCTCCTCGCGGAGGCGGGCCTGGTGGAGGCACGCGTCGTCCGCAAGGCCCTCCGCGCGGCAGCGGAGGGCGAACCCCTCCCGCTGGACGGCCTGGCAGACCTCGTCTCCCTGGAACTCTGGCTCCGCCGCCTACTGTCCCGCCGCGGAACCTGCTGGACCGGAACCCCGGCACGCGCCCGCGCGGTACCCGCCGGAATCACCCCCCAACGAGGCGCACTGGGAGCAGCGGCAACGGCCCGAAGGGCGTAACAACGAGCCACCCCGAACCCCGGCCCACTCTCTTCGGCCCGTCCGGTGTTCGAGAACGAAGCGGGCCGTCCCGAACCCCCGCCCACCCACCCGCTGGGGCCGCAGCGCTCAACCCCGGTCCAGGCAATCCCAGCC
>NZ_JABERD010000365.1 GCF_013044505.1 Streptomyces sp. S3(2020)
TGTGGCAGGTGTGCTCGTGTAGTTCTGTCTTTTTTTTCAGCCGTAGACGAGCATCCGTCGTGCTCAGGCGTCTCGTGGCCCCGGAGACGTGTACAAGAGACGGGCCTTGCCCCGGCCCGGGCGCGCCGGGGCCGGCCCGGGCTGGGGCACCCCTCCCCCGGCCGGCCCCGGCGGTCCCGGCGCGGGTCAAGGCGGATACGGCGGGTACGGCGGCTGGGGAAGCGGTTGGGGCGGCCCCCCGCCGGCGGCCAAACCCGGTGTGATCCCGCTGCGCCCGCTCGGCGTGGGCGAGATCCTCGACGGCGCGGTCTCCACCATGCGCACCTACTGGCGCACGGTCCTGGGCATCTCCCTGACCGTCGCGGTCGTCACGCAGATCGTGGTCATCCTCCTCGAGGGCCTGGTCCTGAACGACGCGAGCACCTCGGCTCTCGAAGACCCCAGCGCCAGCGTCGACGAACTGACCCGCGCCCTGGGCGACGCCATGCTCAGCACCGGTGTCGTCTTCCTGATCTCGCTGATCGGCACGATCGTGGCGACCGCCCTGCTCACGACGGTCACCAGCCGCGCGGTCCTCGGCAAGTCGGTGACCACCGGGGAGGCCTGGCGCGACGCCCGACCTCAGGTGGCCAAGCTCTTCGGCCTGATCTTCCTGCTGATCCTCATCGCCTTCGCCGTCGTCGCGGTCGGAGCCCTGCCGGGCATCCTCGCCGTCGTCGCGGGAGCCGGCGACGCGGGTGCGAGCCTCGCCGTCCTCGGCAGCCTCGCCACCGGCGTCGTCGCCCTGTGGCTGATGGTCCGCTTCTCCCTCGCCTCGCCCGCGCTGATGCTGGAGAAGCAGGGCATCCTGAAGTCGCTGAGCCGCTCCGCGAAGCTGGTCCGCGGCTCCTGGTGGCGTGTCTTCGGCATCCAGCTGCTCGCCACGCTCATCGCCAACATCGTCGCCTCGATCATCGTCCTCCCCTTCGCCTTCGTCGCCTCCGCCCTGGACGGCGAGGGCTTCACCGGCCTCGTGAACAGCGGAAGCGATCTCGGCTGGACGTACCTCATCGTCAGCGGCATCGGCGCGGTGATCGGCGCCATGATCACCTTCCCGATCACCGCGGGCGTCACCGTGCTCCTCTACATCGACCAGCGCATCCGCCGCGAGGCCCTCGACCTCGACCTCTCCCGCGCGGCCGGCATCCAGGACCACGGCTCCGGCACACCCGGACCCACACCCGGAGGCTGATGCGGTGAGCCTGACGGGGGGAGTTCCGGCATCGCTGCCGGCGGTGCCGGGCGCGGTCGTGCGCGTCGGCGACACCTTCATGCTGTCGCTGTCGCGCTCCGGCGACGAACCGCCGATCACCATCCCGCGTGATCCGGCGCGCGAGGCGGCACAACACGAGCTGTCCAAACGTCTGTACCACGAGAACGACCCCAGCTGGTTCCAGCGTGCACTCAACGCCTTCTGGGACTGGATCGACAAAGTGTTCGGCACAGCCGCGACCGCGGCCCCCGGCGGAGCGCTCGGCCTGGTCGTCATCATCCTGGCCGTCCTCGCGGTCCTGGGCGCCCTGTGGTGGCGCCTCGGCACCCCGCGCCGCGAACCCACCTCCTCCGCCGCCCTGTTCGACGACCGCCCCCGCAGCGCCGCCGAACACCGCGCGGCCTCCGAGGCACACGCCGCCCAGGGCCACTGGAACCAGGCCGTCCAGGAACGCATGCGGGCCATCGTCCGCTCCCTGGAGGAACGCGCCCTCCTCGACATCCGCCCCGGCCGCACCGCCGACGAGGCCGCCGCGGAAACCGCCCGCGCCCTGCCCTCCCGCGCGGACCGGCTGCACACCGCCGCCCGCGACTTCGACGACGTCACATACGGTGGCCGCAGGGCGAGCGAGCAGTCGTACCAGCGCATCGCCGAACTCGACCGCGACCTGGAACGCACCAAGCCCCAGCTCGCGAGCAGCACCCACAGCGCGGCCCCCAACACCCGCCAGGGAGCCGCCGAATGACCACCGAGGCCACCCTCGCGTCCACCTCGGCCTCGCCCACCGCCCGCCAGGTATGGACCCGCACACGAGGCATCGCCCTCGCCCTCGCCGCCCTCCTCGCGGCGGCCGTCACGATCGCCGTGATGCGCTCCGACGCCCGGCACGGCAACCTCGACCCGCGCTCCGCCGACCCCTACGGCAGCCGCGCCGTAGCCGAACTCCTCGCCGACCGCGGGGTGTCCACGCGCGTGGTCACCACCCTGGACGAGGCACGTGCCGCGGCCGAGCCGGACACCACCCTCCTGGTCGCCCTCCCGGACCTGCTGACGGATCGCCAACAGACCCGTCTGCACTCCGCGACCGCCGAATCCGGCGGCCGTACCGTCCTCGTCGCCCCCGGCAGCGCATCCGTCGGACGGCTCGCCCCCGACGTCACGGCAGACCCCGCCACCAGCGCGGAATCCACACTCGAGCCCGACTGCGACCTGCCCGCCGCCCGGCGCGCGGGCGCCGCCGACACCGGCGGTATCCGCTACACCACCACCCACCTCGACGCCGACTCCTGCTACCCCAGCCAACGCCTGGCCACCCTGCTGCGCGTCCCGACGACCGGGGACGGCGACACCGTCGTACTCGGCGCGCCCGACATCCTGCGCAACGACCGCCTCGACGAGCAGGGCAACGCCTCCCTCGCCCTCCAACTCCTCGGCTCCCGCCCCCATCTGGTCTGGTACCTCCCCTCGCTCTCCGACGCGTCGGCCGCCGACGACGACGAACGCAGCTTCTTCGACCTGCTCCCCGCAGGCTGGCGCTGGGGCACCCTGCAGCTCTTCGTCGCCGCAGCACTCGCCGCCCTCTGGCGGGCACGCCGACTCGGCCCCCTCGTACCCGAGAAACTCCCCGTGGCGATCCGCGCCTCCGAAACCGTCGAAGGCCGCGCCCGCCTCTACCGCAAGGCCAACGCCCGCGACCGCGCGGCCGCCGCTCTCCGCTCCACCACCCGCACCCGCCTCGCCCCCCTCGTAGGCGTCCCCGTCACCCAGGCACACGCGCCCGAAGCCCTGCTGCCCGCGCTGTCCGCGCATCTCCACAACGACGGACAGACCCTGCCCACGCTTCTCTTCGGCCCGCCGCCCAGCGACGACGCGGCCCTCGTCTCCCTCGCCGACCAACTCGACACCCTCGAAAGAGAGGTACGCCGTTCATGATGGCCCCGACCACTGACAACGCCGGGTACCCCGGGGATCCGGACACCGCCCGGTCCTCCCTGGAAGCCCTGCGCGCCGAGATCGCCAAAGCCGTGGTCGGCCAGGACCCCGCCGTGACCGGCCTCGTCGTCGCCCTCCTCTGCCGCGGACACGTCCTACTGGAAGGAGTCCCCGGGGTCGCCAAAACGTTGCTCGTCCGCGCCCTCGCATCCGCGCTCGAACTCGACACCAAGCGCATCCAGTTCACCCCGGACCTCATGCCGAGCGATGTGACGGGCTCTCTCGTCTACGACACCCGCTCCGCCGAGTTCTCCTTCCAGCCCGGCCCGGTCTTCACCAACCTCCTCCTCGCGGACGAGATCAACCGCACGCCCCCCAAGACCCAGTCGTCCCTCCTCGAAGCGATGGAGGAACGCCAGGTCACGGTCGACGGCACCCCGCGCCCGCTCCCGGACCCCTTCCTGGTCGCCGCGACCCCGAACCCGGTCGAGTACGAGGGCACCTACCCCCTGCCCGAAGCCCAGCTGGACCGTTTCCTCCTCAAACTCACCATCCCCCTCCCCTCCCGCCAGGACGAGATCGACGTCCTCACTCGCCACGCCGAGGGCTTCAACCCCCGCGACCTGCAAGCCGCCGGCATCCGCCCGGTAGCAGGCCCCGCGGACCTGGAAGCCGCCCGCGCAGCGGTCGCGAAGACGACCATCTCCCCCGAGATCACGGCCTACGTCGTCGACATCTGCCGCGCCACCCGCGAGTCCCCGTCCCTCACCCTCGGTGTCTCCCCCCGAGGCGCCACGGCCCTCCTCGCGACCTCCCGCGCCTGGGCCTGGCTGACGGGCCGCGACTACGTCATCCCCGACGACGTGAAGGCCCTCGCGCTCCCCACCCTCCGGCACCGCGTACAACTCCGCCCGGCGGCCGAGATGGAAGGCGTGACACCCGACTCCGTCATCCAGGCGATCCTCGCCCACGTCCCCGTCCCCCGCTGATGGCACTCACCGGACGCGCCGCACTCATCGCGGCCCTGGGCTCGATCCCCGTCGGCATCTGGGAACCCGGCCTGACCGGCCTCCTCGCCGTGAACGCCCCCCTGGCCCTGGCCTGCGCCTGCGACTTCGCCCTCGCAGCCCCGGTACGCCGCCTCGGCCTGACCCGCTCCGGCGACACCTCCGTACGTCTGGGAGAGACCGCCGACGTCACCCTGACGGTCACCAACCCGTCCAACCGCCCGCTCCGGGCCCACCTTCGTGACGCCTGGCCTCCCAGCAGCTGGCTCCCCGGCACCGAGACAACGGCCTCCCGCCACCGCCTCACCGTCCCCGCAGGCGAACGCCGCCGCCTCACCACCCGCCTGCACCCCACCCGCCGAGGCGACCGCCAGACCGACCGCGTGACGATCCGCTCCTACGGCCCCCTCGGCCTCTTCTCCCGCCAGGGCACCCACAACGCTCCCTGGACGGTACGCGTCCTGCCCCCGTTCACCAGCCGCAAGCACCTCCCCTCCAAGCTCGCCCGCCTACGCGAACTCGACGGCCGCACCAGCGTGCTCACCCGCGGCGAGGGCACAGAATTCGACAGCCTTCGCGAATACGTCCCAGGCGACGACACCCGCTCCATCGACTGGCGTGCCACAGCCCGCCAGTCCGCGGTCGCCGTACGCACCTGGCGCCCCGAACGCGACCGCCACATCCTCGTCGTCCTCGACACCGGCCGTACTTCAGCGGGCCGTGTGGACAACGCCCCACGCCTCGACGCCTCCATGGACGCGGCACTGCTCCTGGCAGCACTCGCCTCCCGCGCCGGCGACCGCGTCGACCTCCTCGCCTACGACCGCCGGGTCCGCGCCCTGGTCCAGGGCCGCACAGCAAGGGACGTCCTACCGTCCCTGGTCAACGCGATGGCGACGCTCGAACCGGAACTCGTCGAAACAGACGCACGCGGTCTTACGGCCACTGCGCTCAGGACGGCCCCACGCCGCTCTCTGATCGTGCTGCTGACCACCCTCGACGCCGCCCCGGTCGAAGAAGGACTGCTTCCCGTCCTCTCCCAACTCACCCAGCGCCACACCGTGCTCGTGGCATCCGTGGCCGACCCTCACGTCTCCCGCATGGCCAAAGCCCGGGGAAACACCGACGCCGTCTACGAGGCCGCATCAGCCGCACAAGCACAGAGCGAACGTCATCGCACCGCGGAACAGCTCCGACGTCACGGCGTCACCGTCGTCGACGCGACACCGGATGAGCTGGCACCGGCGCTGGCGGATGCGTATCTCGCCCTGAAGACGGCCGGACGTCTGTAATCCCTTTCCCGGATTCCCGGAAAGGGAAAAGGAAAGGACTAGGAAAACAAAAAAGGCCCACGCCTGATGGCGTGGGCCTTTTCTAATATTTGTTCGGCGGTGTCCTACTCTCCCACAGGGTCCCCCCTGCAGTACCATCGGCGCTGTAAGGCTTAGCTTCCGGGTTCGGAATGTAACCGGGCGTTTCCCTCACGCTATGACCACCGAAACACTA
>NZ_JABERD010000366.1 GCF_013044505.1 Streptomyces sp. S3(2020)
GCCCCTACCCGTCCCCTCCCTGGGGGCTGCGCCCCCAGGCCCTCGCTTCGGCCCTGAAGGGGCCTCGTCCTCAGACGCCGGACGGGCTGGAAAACCCGACACAAAAAACGGCAGCCCCGCCGGCGGGGGAAGATCGGCGGGGCTGCCTTGGTGCCGCAATGGCTCTAGTGGACGCTGTGCTCCTCCAGCGGGAAGGTCCCGCCGACCACGTCCTCCGCGAAGGCCTTCGCCGCGTTGCCCATGACCTCGCGCAGGTCGGCGTACTGCTTCACGAACTTCGGGACCCGGCCGGAGGTCAGACCGAGCATGTCGGTCCAGACCAGGACCTGCGCGTCCGTCTCCGCCCCGGCGCCGATGCCGACCGTCGGGATGTGCAGGGAGCGCGTCACCTCGGCCGCCAGCTCGGCGGGGACCAGTTCGAGGACCACCGCGAACGCGCCCGCGTCCTGCACGGCCTTGGCGTCGCGCAGCAGCTGCGCGGCCGCCTCCTCGCCACGGCCCTGGACGCGGTAGCCCATGGCGTTGACGGACTGCGGGGTCAGGCCGATGTGGGCCATGACCGGGATGCCGGCCTCGACCAGCAGCCGGATCTGCTCGTAGGACCGCTCACCGCCCTCCAGCTTGACCGCGCCGACCCCGGCGTCCTTGATCAGCCGGGTGGCGGACCGGAGCGCCTGTACGGGGCCCTCCTGGTACGAGCCGAAGGGGAGGTCGGCGACGATCAGGGCACGGGAGGTGCCCCGGACCACGGCCGCCGAGAGCATCGTCATCTCGTCGAGGGTGACGGGCACGGTCGACTCGTACCCGAGGTGACAGTTGCCCGCGGAGTCGCCGACGAGCATGACCGGGATGCCGGACTCGTCGAAGACGGACGCGGTCATCGCGTCGTACGCGGTGAGCATGGGCCACTTCTCGCCGCGCTCCTTGGCGAGGGCGATGTCGCGAACGGTGATACGGCGTGTGCCCTTCCCCCCGTACAGCGCTTTGCTGCCGTCGGAGGGCTTTGTCTGGGCAGCCGAGAGCTGCGTCATGGAACTGCTCCTTACACGTCATCTCGAGGCGCCCTCACGGCGTCCCCGGATCACCTCCATGGTGGCACCTCGTGTCACGCTCGGCCAGACCGGGGCACGGGACTTGGGTCACGCCTCCAGCGACGTACGTCCTGGGTCCTAGGGCTCTTCTTAAGGTCTCCGTAAAGAATTCCGATACGAGACGGTGCCGTATCGAAATAGGTCTAGGGTCGGCCGTATGACTTCTCCTGCCGACCCTGCCCTCACCGGCTCCCGCATACCGGAAGCCGTGCACCGGCGCCGCTGGGCGATCCTCGGCGTGCTGATGCTGAGCCTGTTGATCGTGGTCCTCGACAACTCGATCCTGAACGTCGCGATCAAGACGATCTCGACCCCCGCCCCCACCGGCCTGGGCGCCACCCAGAGCGAGCTGGAGTGGGCGATCAACTCCTACACCCTCGTCTTCGCGGGGCTCCTCTTCAGCGCCGGTCTGCTGGGGGACCGGCTCGGACGCAAGCGGGTGCTCCTCGGCGGCCTCGCCGTCTTCGGTATCGGGTCCGCCCTCGCCGCCACCGCCGGGTCGCCGACCGAGCTGATCGCGTTCCGCGCGGTGATGGGCCTCGGCGCCGCCTTCGTGATGCCCGCCACCCTCGCGGTGCTCATGAACGTCTTCGAGCGCGAGGAGCAGCCCAAGGCCATCGGCATCTGGGCCGGCGGTGTCGGGCTCGCCATCGCCATCGGGCCGATCACCGGCGGTGTGCTCCTGGACCACTTCTGGTGGGGGTCCGTCTTCCTCATCAACGTGCCGATCGTGATCCTC
The DNA here is from genome assembly GCF_013044505.1 of Streptomyces sp. S3(2020). GTDB lineage: Bacteria > Actinomycetota > Actinomycetes > Streptomycetales > Streptomycetaceae > Streptomyces. Next base: position 1,831 of record NZ_JABERD010000366.1, read on the forward strand.
GCCGTCGCGCTGATGGTCTGGCTCGTGCCCGACTCCCGGGACCCGAACCCCGGCCGCATCGACCCGATCGGTGTCGTGCTGTCCGTCGTGGGCCTGGTCCTGCTCGTCTACGGCATCATCAAGGGCGGCCAGCTCGCGGACTTCACGGACGCGGCAGTGCTGTCGACGATCGGCGCGGGTCTCGCCGTACTGGTCGCCTTCGTCGTCTTCGAGGCGCGCAGCGACCATCCGTCCATCGATGTCACCTACTTCAAGAACAAGGTCTTCTCCGCCGCGATCGCCGCCATCGCGCTGGTCTTCTTCGCGCTGATGGGCGTGACCTTCTTCTCGGTCTTCTACACCCAGAGCGTGCGCGGGTACTCGCCGCTGGAGACCGGTCTGCTGATGCTGCCGCTGGCCGCCGCCCAGATGATCTTCGCGCCGCGGGCCCGGCTGGTCGTCGACCGGTTCGGCAACAAGGCCACCACCACGGCCGGACTGCTGGTCATCGCCGCGACGCTCGCCGCGTTCGCCGGGTTCGAGGCGGACACACCGATCTGGATCCTGGAGGTCGTCTTCTTCCTCATGGGCGCCGGCATGGCGCACATCATGACCCCGGTCAGCGTCGTCATCATGCAGGCCCTGCCCCGCGAGAAGGCCGGCTCCGCCTCCGCCCTCAGCAACACCTTCCGCCAGGTCGGCGGCGCCCTCGGTATCGCCGTCCTCGGCTCGGTGCTGTCCACGGCGTACCGCAACGGCGTCGAGGACAAGCTCAGCCTCCTCCCGGCCGGACTGCGCCACACCGCGGGCGAGTCCATCGAGGCCACCCTCGGCGTCGCCGAGAAGCTCGGCCCCCGGGGCAACGCGCTCATCGGCCCCGCCCACGACGCCTTCCTGCACGCCATGCACGTCACCGCCCTGTGGGGCGCGGGCGTCGCCGTGGTCGGCGCGGTCGTGGTCGCCGTGTTCCTGCCGGGCAAGCCGCCGGCCGCCCAGAAGGACGAGGAGGGGCGGGAGTTGGTCACGGCGGCGGAGTAGCCCAACAACAGCGGAGTGAGGGGTTGGCCGTGCGCGCGTCCCGCCGGGGGACAATCATCGCAGGACACAGAAGGGATCCAGCGACGTGAGCAGCCTCGCCGAAGGTCAGCCCCGGCAAGCGGGCCCCGTGCGGGGCCGGCCCCGCAGCGAGGCCGTGGAGCGTGCCATCGTCGAGGGCGTGATGAAGCTGCTGGAGGACGGGGTGCCGCTCGCGGAGCTGTCCATCGAGCGCATCGCCCGTACCGCGGGCGTCGGCAAGGCGACCATCTACCGCCGCTGGAGCGGCAAGGAGGAGCTCTTCGTCGATGTCATCCGCAGCGCCGAACCCCCGGACCCCGAACTCCCCGGCACCTCCATGCGCGACGACCTCGTCGTCCTCCTGGAGTCGCTGCGCCAGCGCGGACTGGTCAGCCGTTCCTCGATGATCCTGCACAACGTGCACGCCCAGATGAAGAGCAGTCCCAAGATCTGGGAGGCGTACCACAACCTCGTCATCGCGCCCCGGCGCAGGCTCGGGATGGAGGTCCTGCGACAGGGGCAGGTGAACGGCGAACTGCGCGAGGACGTCGACATCGAACTGCTCAACGACATCTTCGTCGGCCCCATGCTGCTGCGCTCCGTCATGCGCCCCGACGCCGACCTCCCGGACGGTCTGTCCGAACAGATCGTCGACACGATTCTTGAAGGACTGAGGTCCCCCGACACGGAGGACCTACGGCCCGTCAGCTCACCGACCGTCAGTTCCACGGCGTCGTAGCCCTACTGTGCGCGTTTCGTCACAGAGGGCGCTTTCTGAGTCCGAGACGGGAACTGGCGGCGCCGACTTGTTCGTGCTCGTACGGGTACGGCCGTCATGGGACGGCGAGAACGGAACCGATCATCCCCTAGGGTCTTGAGACACGGGGGGACGGACGGATGCACGGCAGGCAGTGAGGCGACGCGGTATGGCGCAGCAGGCGTACATGGAGGAGACGGACAACGGCGGCTCGGGACCCGAGCGCCAGAGCTCCAGGCTCCGGCGCCTGCTCGACCGACTGCTCACCGGATGGCGCGGCGACCCGAGAATCTGGCGCCGCGGCCTGGTCGTCGCCGCGCTGGCGGTGCTCCTCGCGCTGGTGATGCTGCTGCACTCACGCATCCCCAACCGCATCGGCAACCTCGGCAGCCTGATCGAGACCTTCCTGCCCTGGCTGGGCGTCTTCGTGCCGGTGCTGGTGGTCCTCGGCGTCGTACGGAAGTCGGTGACCGCCCTGGTCGCCGTGGTGCTCCCGGCGGTCGTCTGGCTCAACCTCTTCGGTGGTCTGCTCACCGACAAGACAGGCTCCGGCGGCGATCTCACGGTGGCCACGCACAACGTCAACGCCGAGAACCCCGACCCGTCCGGCACCGCCCGTGACGTGGCCGCGTCCGGGGCGGACGTGGTGGCGCTGGAGGAGCTGACCGCGGGGGCGGTGCCGACGTACGAGAAGGCGCTGGCGGCGACGTACAAGTACCACTCGGTGCAGGGCACCGTCGGGCTGTGGAGCAAGTACCCGCTGACCGGGGTCGAGCCCGTCGACATCAAGCTGGGCTGGACACGCGCCATGCGCGCCACGGTGGCCACGCCCGAGGGAAAGCTCGCGGTCTACGTCGCCCACCTGCCGTCGGTCCGCGTGAAGATGGAGGCCGGGTTCACGGCCCGGCAGCGCGACAAGAGCGCCGACGCGCTCGGCGAGGCCATCGCCGACGAGCCCTTGCCGCGGGTCGTGCTGCTCGGCGACCTCAACGGCACGATGAACGACCGCGCGCTCAACGCCGTCACCTCCCAGATGCGCTCCACGCAGGGCGCGGCCGGCAACGGGTTCGGGTTCAGCTGGCCGGCGTCGTTCCCGATGGCGCGGATCGACCAGATCCTGGTGAAGGGCGTCGAACCGGAGAGCTCCTGGACGCTGCCGGAGACGGGCAGCGACCACCTTCCGGTGGCTGCCCGTGTGAAGGTCGACACGTCTTCGTAACCGCATGGAATACTGGGCCCGAAAGGCTTTGTTCCGCAGGTGAACATAAGCACCGCGGAACAACCCCTGGAAGGCCCCTCCATGCCCTTGGCCCTGCTCGCCCTCGCTGTGGGCGCATTCGGGATCGGCACCACCGAGTTCGTGATGATGGGGCTGCTGCCCGAGGTCGCGGACGATCTTCATATCGCCGTTCCCACCGCTGGGCACCTTGTCTCGGCGTATGCCCTGGGTGTCGTCGTCGGTGCGCCGGCGCTGGCCGCTGTGACCGCCCGTATGTCCCGTCGTACGGTCCTCATCGCTCTGATGGCGCTGTTCATCGTCGGCAACGCGGCCTCCGCCTTCGCCGCCGACTACCACTGGCTGCTCGCCGCCCGGTTCCTGAGCGGGCTGCCGCACGGTGCCTTCTTCGGTGTCGGCGCGGTCGTCGCCACGAACCTGGTCGCGCCGGAGCGCAAGGCGCGGTCCGTGTCCCTGATGTTCCTCGGGCTCACCGTCGCCAACGTCGTGGGCGTGCCGGTCGCCACGCTCATGGGGCAGCAGCTGGGGTGGCGGGCCACGTTCCTCGGGGTCAGCGCGATCGGGTTGGTCGCGATCGGGGCGCTCGTCTCGTTGATCCCGCACGACCGGGTCGTGGCGGGTGCCGGGGGCGGGCTGCGTGGTGAGCTCGCGGCGCTCCGGTCGCTTCCCGTCTGGCTGGCGCTCGGGACGACCGTCGCGGGGTTCGGGGCGCTGTTCGCCGCGTACAGCTACATCACGCCGATGCTCACCGACTCCGCCGGGTTCGCCGACGCGAGTGTGACGCTGCTGCTCGCGCTGTTCGGGGTCGGGGCGACGGTGGGGAACCTGGTGGG
>NZ_JABERD010000367.1 GCF_013044505.1 Streptomyces sp. S3(2020)
TGGTGGTGGTGCGGGCGGGGGCCGTGGTGGCCGCGCTCGGGTTCGCGGTGGTGGCTTCGGCGCCCGGGGCCTGGGTCGGGATGCTGGGATTCACGTTGCTGGGGCTGGGGTTGTGTGTGCTGGTGCCGCAGACCTTCGCGGCTGCCGGGCGGTTGTTCCCGGGGGCTTCCGATGCGGCTGTCGCTCGGCTCAATGTCTTCAACTATGTCGGGTTTTTGATCGGTTCGCCCTTGGTGGGGGCCTTGGGCGATGCGTGGAGTTACCGCGGAGCGATGCTTGTGCCGATGGTGTTGGTGCTGGTGACGCTTGTGTACGCCCGGTCGTTCGCCGCTCAACCGGACCGATACGGTGGCGGGCATGAGCGGCCGCGCACAGCTGATGTGGGACGAGGCAGTAACGGGCTATGACTTCGGTCCGGACCATCCGATGGATCCGGTCCGGTTGGCTCTGACCCGGGGATTGGTGAGTGCCTTCGGGCTGGACCGGGAGGTGGACGTCGTATCGGCGAAGCCTGCCGGGGAGTCCACGCTGCGGCTGGTGCACCGGGAGGACTACATCGAGGCTGTGAAGGCGGCGTCGACGGAGCCCGGGGCGGCGGATGGGACGTACGGGCTGGGGACCATGGACGATCCGGCCTTCGCGGGGATGCACGACGTGTCCGCCCTGATCGCAGGGCAGTCGGTGGGCGCTGCCGAGGCGGTGTGGCACGGGGACGCTCTGCACGCGGTGAACTTCGCGGGTGGGCTGCATCATGCGATGCCGGGGGGCGCTTCGGGGTTCTGTATCTACAACGATGCTTCGCTGGCGATCGCGCGGTTGTTGGAGCTGGGGGCCGAGCGGGTCGCCTACATCGATGTCGACGTGCATCACGGGGACGGGGTGCAGGCGGCGTTCTGGGAGGATCCGCGGGTTCTGACGATCTCCCTGCACGAGCATCCTCGGACGCTGTTCCCGCAGACCGGGTGGCCGGAGGAGACGGGGGCCGACTCGGCGGAGGGCAGCGCGGTGAATGTGGCGCTGCCGGCGGGGACCGGGGACGCGGGGTGGCTGCGGGCGTTTCACTCGGTCGTACCGGAGTTGATCGCCGATTTCCGTCCGCAGGTCCTGGTGACCCAGCATGGCGCCGATACGCACTTCGAGGATCCGCTCGCCCATCTCGCTGTCTCGCTGGATGCGCAGCGGGCTGTGCAGGTGGCCTGTCATGAGCTGGCGCACGAGTACGCCGACGGGCGGTGGGTGGCGCTGGGCGGGGGCGGGTACGCGGTGGTCGATGTGGTGCCGCGGTCCTGGACGCATCTGGTGGGGATCGCCGCGGGGCGGGCCGTGGAGCCGGAGAGCGTGATCCCCGAGAGCTGGCGGCAGGAAGTGTTCGCGCGTACCCGGCAGTTGGCGCCCATGCGGATGACCGACGGGCGGTGGCCGGTGAGTTGGGCCGACTGGGAGTCGGGGTACGACCCGGCGGACCGGTTGGACCAGGCGGTGCTGGCCGCGCGGCGTGCGGTGTTTCCGCTGCGGGGGCTGCTGGCGTAGGGCGTCGGGCTTGCCGGCGTAAGGCGGAGGGCCGGTTGGCGTAGGACCGAGGGCTCGTTACGCCAACTGTGCGGTGTTTCTTCGTTCGCCTCCCGTGTCCTGCTTCCGTCCGTCACCATCACTCCCGTGTTGAGCACCGGCGCGCTGCGCGCCCATTTGTTGGCTGCTCGTCTGGCTGGGCCTGTGGCTACCTCGCGGGAGGAGAGCCTGCGGAGTTATCGGCTTTTCGCTGCTCGTGATCCACGCGTGCTGATCGGTATCGATCCCGAGTGGACGTGGGGGCAGCGGGATTTGATCGAATTGATGGCCGATAAGTGTGGGGTTTCTGGCGATCCGAGACAGACTCAAGGCCATGATGTGATCGATCCTGAGCGGACTCTGGCCGCTCTGGATGCCTTCGCCGAGCGGATCGGGGCAGTTGCCCAGCGTGGCGGCACCGTGCTCCTCGGGACCGGGCATCCGCACCGACTGCTCGGGTTCTACGCCGCCTTGGCGGACGCGCTGTCGGCGGCGGGATGTACCGTCCTCACCCCTGCGCATGGTCGCTGTGTCGACATAACGACCCGGTTCGGTCTACGCACGTACAACCTTGACTACGTACGAGGAGTCGCGTTCGTGCGAGAACCGGGGGCGCCGAGCTCCGGTAGTGCGACCGGCGCACACACGCACTCGCCCCTCCCGGTTCGGGCTGCCCTGGCCGCTGCCGCGGACGAGGGCGGGGTGCTTCCCGAGCTTGTCATCGGGGATCACGGGTGGGTCTGCGGGGCAGGTCAGCTGGGGTTTGAGGCCATTGGGCTCGCCGATACCGATGACCCCGCGCTCTTCGTGGGAGAGGCCGAGGGGGTCGTGTCCGTCGTCGTTCCACTTGATGACGCTGTGCGGTCTGATTACTACCGGCCGCTTACCCGCTACGTACTCAATCGAGCGTGTCTGTCACAGTAGGCCGCCGATGGGTGCACCTCTTCCCCACTCGCATCACCCGCCCCTACATTGGGGAGTGAGCACGCAACGACGAAGAGTCACCGGAAGGGGAAGCCGGTGGCCGTCGAGTGCGGAAGGTTCAGGTGTGTCATGGCTGCAGCTGGCGAGAGGCCTCTGAACGAGGTTCAGTTCCTTACCGTGGCGGAAGTCGCCTCGGTGATGCGAGTGTCGAAGATGACCGTGTACCGGTTGGTGCACAGCGGTCATCTGCCCGCTATCCGGGTGGGGCGGTCCTTCCGCGTCCCCGAGCAAGCGGTTCACGAGTACCTTCGCGAGAGCTATGTGGGGGTGGAAACCGCCTGACGGCTGTGGGGCGGGGGATCCTCAGGGCACAGCAGGGATCCCCCTTTCCCCCTCGATTACGAGCTCAGCGCTCAGGCGGGTAGGCTAGCCCCTCGTAGGTCGTATGGGCCCATGGCGCCCAAACGCCGAGTGATGAGAAGTGAGCGAGGGTAGTCGTGGGCTCTGTTATCAAGAAGCGGCGCAAGCGGATGGCTAAGAAGAAGCACCGCAAGCTGCTCAAGCGCACGCGCGTTCAGCGTCGTAACAAGAAGTAAGGCGACGCCGCGCAAGCAGCGTGATTTGTGGCCCCCCACCACACCCGGTGGGGGGCCACACGCATATCCGGAATCGGATGCCGGGCTGCTGAGCTCTGTGCGTATGTCTGACACCGGCTGGCTTGGTCTCGTCGTATGTCTGTGGAAGTCGTCACTTCGTGCATTGGGCGGTCATCACAGCGCAACATCGACCCGCTAGGTTGGCCGCAGACGGGGAACACGGCAGGGTACGCAGGGGACGAGTGCTGAAAGAAAGGCGCTGAATCTTGGGCAAGGTCGTGCTCGTGACCGGAGTGGCCCGTCAGCTGGGGGGCCGGTTCGTACGACGGATACAGCGTGACCCGCAGGTGGACCGGGTGATCGCCGTCGACGCGGTGCCGCCGGAGCATCATCTGGGCGGGGCCGATTTCATCCAGGCCGACATCCGGCAGCCCACCATCGCGCGGGTGCTCGCGGAGACGGGCGCCGACACGGTCGTACACCTGGATGTGACGGCCATGGCGCTGGGCAGTGGCAGCCGGACCATGGTCAAGGAGACCAACGTCATCGGCACCATGCAGCTGCTCGGTGCGTGCCAGAAGTCACCGACGGTCAAAAGGCTCGTCGTCAAATCCAGTACCAATGTCTACGGGTCCGCGCCTCGCGATCCCGCCGTCTTCACCGAGACGACTCCTCCCAAGTCGCTGCCCAGCGGCGGCTTCGCCAAGGACACCGTCGAGGTCGAGGGGTATGTGCGGGGGTTCGCGCGGCGGCGGCCCGATGTGGCCGTGTGTGTGCTGCGGTTCGCCAACATCCTGGGGCCCAGCGCCGATACGCCGCTCGCCTCGTACTTCTCGCTGCCCGTGCTGCCCACCGTGCTGGGGTACGACCCCCGGTTGCAGTTCGTGCACGAGGACGATGTGATCGAGGTGCTGCGGATCGCCTCGCACGATCCGGAGCGGGGCACGCTCAACAGCGGGACGTTCAACATCGCCGGCGACGGGGTGCTGCTGCTGTCGCAGTGCTCGCGCAGGCTGGGGCGGCCGACCGTGCCGCTGCTGCTGCCGGCGGTCACCTGGGCCGGGTCGCTGGTGCGTACGCTCGGGGTGACGGACTTCTCGCCCGAGCAGATCCGGCTGCTCACGCACGGCCGGGTCGTGTCGACGGCCCAGATGCGGGAGACGCTCGGATTCCAGCCGAAGTACACGACGGCGGAGACCTTCGCGGACTTCGCGCGTGGCCGCGGACCCGGACTGGTGCCGCCGGAGGCCCTCGCGGGGGCCGTCGACCGGATCGCCGCGCTGCCCGTCCTGGGCGGCGGCCACCCCCCGACGCAGAGCGCCAACTGAGGAGCGCATCAACGATGGCGGACGCCAAGGTCATTCCGTTCGACGACGACCGGTCCCGTGGGGCTGCCGTACAGCGGCCGTCGCGGCGCCGGAGCGCGGGGAGCAGGCGCAAGGGGGCCGAGCCCGCGGTGGTCCGTGAGGTCCAGCCTCTGCCCAGCAAGACGCCGGCGCAGGATGATGTCCCTGTGACGCGTGAGGAACAGCCGCCGCAGAAGGCGCAGGACGAGGGCGGTATCGAGCGGCGGATCGCGGGCGGGCTGTCCTTCCTGCGGCGCCGGCTCACCGGTGACTACGACGTCGATGACTTCGGTTACGACGAGGAGTTGACCGACCAGGTCCTGATGTCCCTGCTGCGGCCGGTGTACGAGAAGTACTTCCGGGTCGAGGTGAAGGGCATCGAGAACATCCCGGCGGAGGGTGGCGCGCTGATCGTCGCCAACCACTCCGGGACGATTCCCATGGACGGTCTGATGATGCAGGTCGCCGTCCACGACAACCACCCCGCGGGACGGCATCTCAGGTTGCTCGCCGCGGACCTGGTCTTCATGCTGCCGGTGGTCAACGAGCTCGCCCGCAAGCTCGGGCACACCCTGGCCTGTGCGGAGGACGCCCAGCGGTTGCTGGGGCAGGGCGAGTTGGTCGGTGTCATGCCGGAGGGCTTCAAGGGCATCGGCAAGCCGTTCAGCGAGCGGTACAAGCTCCAGCGTTTCGGCCGCGGTGGTTTCGTCTCCACGGCGCTGCGCAACGGGGCGCCGATCATTCCGTGCTCGATCGTCGGCGCGGAGGAGATCTATCCGATGATCGGCAACGCGAAGACCCTGGCCCGCCTGCTCGGCTTCCCGTACTTCCCGATCACTCCGACCTTCCCGTGGCTGGGCCCGCTGGGCGGGATCCCGCTGCCGACCAAGTGGACGATCCAGTTCGGCGAGCCGATCCGCACGGACGGCTATCCGCCGGAGGCGGCCGAGGATCCGATGCTGATGTTCAACCTGACGGACCAGGTCAGGGAGCAGATCCAGCACACGCTGTACAAGTTGCTGGTGCAGCGGCGGTCGGTGTTCTTCTAGGGGTTTTCGGTTTTCGGTGTGATGACGATGGGGCGGCCTTCCGGAGAAGGGCGCCCCATCGGGGTGTGGGAATCGTCGTGTGGGAGGAGTTAGCCGGCGTCCTCGCTGTCGATGCCCAGGCCGGGGAGGAGGCCGGGGACGGTCTCTTATCAACATCTGGCGCCGCCAGCGACGTGGCAGGGTGAGGGCACGGGGTAGGCCCG
>NZ_JABERD010000368.1 GCF_013044505.1 Streptomyces sp. S3(2020)
TTTTTGTTGACATGACAGCCCACCCCCATGACTTATCATTGCCTTGTCTTCGGCAGCGTCAGATGTGTAAAAGGGCCCGCCCCCAGGGCACCCCACCCCTTCAACCCCGGCCCCGCACCCCAGCCCGTCCGGCGCTTGAGGACAAGGCCCCTTCAGGGCCGAAGCGGGGTCTGGGGGCGCAGCCCCCAGGGACCGGGGTCGAAGGGGCGGAGCCCCTGGGGATGGGAACGGGTAAGGGCGGCGGGGGCGAAAAACGTCAAGGCACGCCACCGCGGCGGAGCACACGCGGACGGCCCCGCCCCTCAGGGCAGAGCCGTCTCGCGAAGGGAGGAAGGTCAGCCGCCGACGCCCTCCAACACCGGCGCCCGCTCCTCCGCAACCACATCCTCCGCAACCCGCGCGGAGCGCCTCGTCGGGATCAGCAGAGCCGCCACCCCCGCAAGCCCCACGACACCCGCCCCCGTCACCAGCGCGGGCCGCAGACCATCCACGAAGGTCTGCCCCCTCTCGTATCCACCCTGCGCGGAGAAGATCGAACCCATGATCGCGATACCGAGGGCACCACCGACCTCGCGAAGAGCGTTGTTCGCACCGGACGCGACGCCCTGTTCGGACCCACGGACGCTGGACATGACCAGGTTGGAGGCGGGAGCGAAGAAGAGGGCCATGCCGATGCCGCTGACGATGAGGCCGGGCAACTGGATCGAGTAGGAGGCGTCCACGGTGATGACGGATGCCAGGTAGGCGAGGCCCGCCGCTTGGAGGAAGAGGCCGGTGGCGACGACAGGGCGGCCGCCTATGCGGTCGGAGAGGATCCCCGCGATCGGCGCGACGAGCATCGGCATACCGGTCCAGGGCAGCATCCGCAGCCCCGCCTCGGTGGGCGAGTAACCGAGCACACCCTGCATGTACTGACTGAGCAGGAAGATCGACCCGAACATGCCGAGGAACATGAGAAGGCTGGCCGCGTTGATGCCGGAGAAGGCCCGGGAGCGGAACAGCCGCATCGGCAGCATGGGGTTCTTGGCACGGGTGCTGTAGAGGACGAACCCGGCGAGGAGGGCGGTGCCGGCGAACAGGGACGTGAGGACGAGGTTGTCCGTCCAGCCGTCCGCGGGGCCTCGTACCAGGCCGTAGACGATGCCGAAGAGACCGCCGCTGGCGAGGAGGGTGCCGGGGATGTCGAGGGGCGCACCGGTGCCGTAGGACTCGGCGAGGCGCAGCCGGGCGAGGGGGAGGAGGGCGACGCCGAGCGGGACGTTCAGCCAGAAGATCCACTGCCAGGAGATGTGTTCGGTCAGGCTGCCGCCGATGAGGGGGCCGGAGGCCACCGCGAGTCCGTTGACGGCGCCCCAGATGCCGTACGCCATCCCGCGCTTGGCCGCGGGGACGGCCGCGGTGAGCAGGGTGAGGGTCAGCGGCATCATGACGGCCGCGCCCACGCCCTGCACCGCGCGGGCGGCGATGAGGCTGTCGATGCCGGGGGCGAGGGCCGCCGCGGCGGAGGCTCCTGTGAAGACCGTGAGGCCGGCGAGGAACAGCCGGCGGCGGCCGAAGCGGTCGCCGAGTGCCGCGCCGAACATCAGCAGGACGGCGAAGGTGAGGGTGTAGGCGCTCACCGTCCATTCCAGGTCGTGCAGTCCGCCGCCGAGGTCCTCGCGGATGGAGGGCAGGGCGGTGGTGACGACGAGGTTGTCGAGGGCCGCCATGAACCCGGCGACGCTGGTGATGACGAGAGCCCAGACGGCTCCCCCGCGTGGTGTCTTCTGTGCGGCTTGCTGTGACATCGCTCCCCCAGAGCCTTTTAGATAGTTATTGATTACTAACTTTCACGCCCATGAAAAGGCGCCGACAACACCCGTCCCACCGGACGGTTCAGTGCTCCAGTCGCCCCTTGGCCCGCGCCGACGGATACAGCCCCTCCCACACCCGGTGCCCGGGCGGGAACCCCATGGCGACCAGGCAGTTGACGAGCATGCCGTACGCCATGAAGGTCGTCGTCTCGTCGACGTCGGCACCCAGTGGCAGATGGACCGTGTCCCACAGCCGCATCCAGCCGTCGCGCACCTCCGCGCCGAACTCGTGGTCGCCCTCCTGCTCGGCGGCGGCCACCGCGACGTACATCTGCATCTGCATCATCAGCCGCTCCGGCCGGTCCGCGATGACCTTGGTGTACGCGTTCGCCATGGCATGCAGGGCCTCTTCGCCCTCCAGCCCCTCGGCGGCCTCCGCGAACGTATGGATCGTGTCCTCCACACACCGCTGGGCGGCCGCCAGGAAGATCGCCTTCTTGCCGGGGAAGAGCCGGAAGAGATACGGCTGCGAGACCCCGACCCGCTTGGCGATCGCCTCGGTCGAAGTGCCGTGGTAACCGCCGCGGGCGAACTCGATCGTCGCCGCGCGGATCACGCTCTCGCGCCTCTCCTCTGCGCTCATCCTGACCATGCCCAGTAAGTTAGTACTCAATCACTAACTAAGTCAAGGGGGCGGCTCGGACACAAGTGCCGGACAGCAAGTGCCGGACGCAAGTAAGGGGCGCCCCGCCATGGAGAGCGCCCCTTACCTCAGCCGCAGGTCAGGCCAGTCGTACGACCGCCCGGGACATCCCCAGCACCTTCTGTCCGGCGCTGGTCGCCGTGAGGTCCACGCGGACCGTGTTGTCGTCGAGTTTGGCCGCGACCTTGGCGCTGACCTCGATGACGGCGCCCTGGTCGTCGTTGGGGACGACGACGGGCTTGGTGAAGCGGACGCCGTACTCGGCGACGGCCGCCGGGTCGCCGACCCAGTCCGTCACCACGCGGATCGCCTCGGCCATGGTGAACATGCCGTGCGCGATGACGTCCGGCAGCCCGACCTCCTTGGCGAACTTCTCGTTCCAGTGGATCGGATTGAAGTCACCGGAGGCGCCCGCGTACTGGACGAGTGTGGCGCGGCTCACGGGAAAGGTCTGGGCGGGCAGTTCGGTGCCGACCTCGACGTCGTCGTATGCGATCTTCGCCGTCATCTTCGTCACGCCCCCTCTGCCGCGCGGGCGACCAGCTTCGTCCAGGCCGTCACGACGTGCTCGCCGGCCTCGTCGTGAACCTCGCCACGGATGTCCACGATGTCGTTGCCCGCCATGGACTTGATCGCGTCGATGGTCGAGGTGACCGAGAGACGGTCACCGGCCCGGACCGGGCGGGTGTAGGCGAACTTCTGGTCGCCGTGCACGACGCGGCTGTAGTCCAGCCCCAGTTGCGGGTCCGCCACGACCTGTCCGGCGGCCTTGAACGTGATGGCGAACACAAAGGTCGGCGGGGCGATCACATCGGGGTGACCGAGCGCCTTGGCGGCGTCCGGGTCGGTGTACGCCGGGTTGGCGTCCCCCACGGCCTCCGCGAACTCGCGGATCTTCTCCCGGCCCACCTCATAGGGGTCGGTGGGCGGATAGCTCCGCCCCACGAAGGACTGGTCGAGCGCCATGGGCTCGGCACCTCCTGATCGCTGGTACTGGCCGGTATCGGCGCATGAACGACGCGAGGCCGCCCCCTGGAGTACAGGGGACGGCCTCGCGTACGAGCCTGATTTATCGCGTTTCGCGGTGCGCGGTGTGCGCCTTGCAACGCGGGCAGTGCTTCTTCATCTCCAGTCGGTCCGGGTTGTTACGCCGGTTCTTCTTGGTGATGTAGTTCCGCTCCTTGCACTCCACGCAGGCCAGCGTGATCTTCGGGCGGACGTCGGTGGCAGCCACAGGAGTGCTCCTTGACGAACGGATGGGACGATTAACGCATAAAAGAGTAGCCGATCGAAGGACCGACCCCGCAATCGGCTACTGTCAGTAGCGGTGACCGGACTTGAACCGGTGACACAGCGATTATGAGCCGCTTGCTCTACCGACTGAGCTACACCGCTGTGATGCGATCGGTTCCCACCTTGCGGCGGGAACCTCTCACACCAGAGCCCCAATACGGAATCGAACCGTAGACCTTCTCCTTACCATGGAGACGCTCTACCGACTGAGCTATTGGGGCGAGCGATGAAGACATTACACGCTCGGCCGCCGTTCACCCAAATCCGTTTCCGGTCCTCCTCCATGGCCCCTCCACGGCCCGTCCGGAGGGCTGTCCGGCCGCCTCTGCTGCGGCTTGTCCGCGGCTTGGCCAGGGGCCTTCCCACCGGCCCCTGAGGCCTCTCCCGTACGACGAACCACACCGGTACGACTATTGCGCTCCTCCCCGCCGCGAGCGGATCACCGCCCTAGGCTCGACTCACTCTGCGTGATCTTGCGTCCCCGTCCGCAGCCCCGAGCCACGAGCCTTGAGCCCCTGGAGCGCGATGCCCGACAGCCAGCCGCAGCCGCCCCATTCCTCGTCCTCGTCGGGCCCCTCCTCGTCGGGCCCTGCCGACACCTCCTCACTCCTGCTGTGCGGGGCACGGCTGACCGACGGCCGGACCGTGGACGTACGGCTGGGCGGCGGACGCATCGAGGCGGTCGGCACGGCGGGCAGCCTGGCGACGGACGGCACGCGCGCGTGCGGTACGCGGGTGGACCTCAGCGGCTATCTGCTGCTCCCCGCGCCGGTCGAACCGCACGCCCACGGCGACACGGCACTGTCGGCCGACGAGGGCGGCCCGATCTCCTACGACCCCCAGGACGTCCAGCGCCGGGCCACCGAGGCCGCCCTGCTCCAGCTCGGACACGGGGCGACCGCGCTGCGGGCGCACGTGCGCGTGGGCGACATCAAGGGGCTGGGCGCGCTGGCCGCCGTACTCCAGGCGCGGCGCTCACTGCGCGGGCTCACCGAGCTGACCGCGGTGGCGGTGCCGCGGGTGCTGCCCGGGGTGGCGGGGGCGGAGGGGCTCGCGATGCTGCGGGACGCGGTGAAGATGGGCGCCTCGGTGGTGGGCGGCTGCCCGGACCTCGATCCCGATCCGACGGGCTATGTGCAGGCGGTGCTGGATGTCGCCTCCGAGCAGGGCTGCCCCGTCGATCTGCACACCGACGCCACCGACCCGGCCCGCCTCGCCCGCCTCGCGGCGATGGCCGGCGGGCTGCGTCCGGGCGTGACCCTCGGTCCGTGCGGCTTCCTGGGCCGGCTGCCCTCCGAGATCGCCTCCCGCACCGCCGACCAACTCGCCGCGGCCGGGGTGACCGTGGTGTGCCTGCCGCAGGGCGGCTGCGGGGGCGTGGAGCGGCGCGGTACGGCTCCGGTACGACTGCTGCGGGCGGCCGGGGTACGGGTGGCGGCCGGCAGCGGCGCGCTGAGGGACGTCTCGAACCCGGTGGGACGCGGGGACCCGCTGGAGGCCGCCTATCTGCTGGCCTCGCGGTACGGCCTGCGCCCCGAGGACGCCTACGACGCGGTGAGCACGTCGGCTCGGACCGTGCTGGGGCTGCCCGAGGTGCGCGTGGAGGCGGGTTTTCCGGCCGAGTTGCTGGCGGTGCGCGGGGATCGGCTCGCGGGGGCGCTGTCGCTGGCGTACAGCCGAATCGTCGTGCATCGGGGGCGTGTGGTGGCGCGGACGAGTGCGGTGCGGGAGTTCTGCGACTCGGCGGTGGCGGTGGAGCTGGGCTGCCGCGGCAGGGG
>NZ_JABERD010000369.1 GCF_013044505.1 Streptomyces sp. S3(2020)
AGGATCCAGGTTTTGGATGATATGATTATCGAGAACTTAGTTTAGTGTTGTTTGTTGTTCATGATACGGGGACCACCTAGATCTTCACTCTGCTGGGGGTGGGCGGTGTGAGAAGTGTATAAGAGCCCGCCTTCGGCCTCGCCCCCGCCCCGCCGCCCGTCCTGACCGCACAGGAACGCCTGTACCTCACCGGCTTCCTCGCGGGCATCGACTCCGGCGCCCCCGGCGTCCCGGTGCTGCCGCCGGACGCGCCCTTCAGCCCCGAGCACGCGCTGTGGGTCAACGGCGTGCTGGCCGGCATGTACTCCCGGTCGGCCCAGACACCCCGCCCGCAGCCCGGCCGTGAGGTGGTCGTGCTGTGGGCCTCGCAGACCGGGAACGCGGAGGAGTTCGCGGGTGCCGTCGCCGACCGGCTCTCCGCGAGCGGGCACCGCCCCGTGCTCGCCGGGATGGACGACACCGACCCCGGCGCGCTGCCCGAGGGCGCCGACCTGCTGCTGGTCACCAGCACCTTCGGTGACGGCGACGCGCCCGACAACGGCTCCGACTTCTGGGACCGGCTCGCCGCCGAGCAGGCCCCGCGTCTGGACGGGGTCCGCTACTCCGTCCTGGCCTTCGGCGACTCCTCGTACGACGACTTCTGCGGGCACGGGCGACGGCTGGACGACCGCCTCGACGAGCTGGGCGGGGTGCGCCTCGCACCGCGCACCGACTGCGAGCCGGACTTCGAGCCGTCCGCGGACGCCTGGCTGGACGAGGTGCTGACCGCGCTGGAGAGCAGGGCCGCCGGCACGACCGAGAGCACGACCGCACCGCCGAAGAAGCCCGCCCGCTCCCCCAGGCCCGCCCCCATCACCGCCCGTCTGGTCGGCAACCGGCTGCTCAGCCTGCCCGGCGCGGGCAAGGAGGTCCGGCGGTTCACCTTCGACACGAGCGGGACCCCGCTGTCGTACGAGGCGGGCGACGCCCTCGGCGTGCGGCCGGTCAACTCTCCCGCCCTGGTGGAGGAATGGCTGGCGGTCACCGGGGCCGATGGATCAACCGCCGTGGACATAGCCGGTGTCGGCGAGGTTCCCTTCGCGGAGGCCCTGCACCGGCACCTCGACATCACCCGTATCACCCCCGACCTGCTCCGCTTCGTCACCGAACGCGTGCGTGACGGGCGGGAGTTGAAGAAGCTCCTGCGGCCCGACAACAAGGACGGTCTGGCGCAGTGGAGTTGGGGGCGGCAGGCGGTGGACGTGCTCGCGGAGCATCCGGTGCGGGCGGACGCGCGGGACTGGGCGGGCGTCCTCAAGAAGCTTCAGCCGCGCCTGTACTCCATATCGTCCAGTCCCCTCGTCGACGCTCACCTGGTCTCGCTGACGGTGTCCGTCGTGCGGTACGAGAACCTGCACGGCACGGCACGCGGCGGGGTCTGCTCGCCGTTCCTCGCGGACGCCGACGCGGACACCGAGGTGCCGGTGTTCGTCCAGGCCTCCCCGCACTTCCGGCCGCCCGCCGACCCGGCGACGCCGATGGTGATGATCGGGCCCGGCACGGGGGTCGCGCCCTTCGTGGGCTTCCTCCAGGAGCGGCGCGCGCTCGGACACCGGGCGCCCAACTGGCTGTTCTTCGGGGAGCAGCACCGGGCCAGCGACTTCTACTACGAGCGGGAGCTGACCGAGCTGCTCGACGAGGGCACCCTCGCCCGTCTCGACACCGCCTTCTCCCGCGACCAGCGCCAGAAGGTCTACGTCCAGGACCGGATGCGCGAGCACGGCCCCGAGCTGTGGCGCTGGCTCCAGGACGGCGCCCACTTCTATGTGTGCGGTGACGCCTCCCGGATGGCCAAGGACGTGGACCGGGCCCTGCGGGACATCGCGGTCGCGCACGGCGGGCTGGGCGAGGCGGAGGCCGGGGCCTATGTGAAGCAGCTGGCGGCGGCGAAGCGGTATGTGCGGGACGTCTACTGACAAACCCTGCTTTCTTACCCCTCTCCTACCGGACTCTTCACCTCCACCACCACCTCGCTCACCGGGCGCGATTACGGTCCGGTGCCGTGCACTTGGCAGAACTGAAGCCGGTGACACCCGGCCGGCGGACACAGTCGGCGGTGTCCTCCCCCACTCTCGGCTGCGCTCGAGCGGGCGGTACCCCCAGTCCGGAGACCCCCGCGCAGTGGCATCGCGTCCTGACCCTGCTCGCCGACATCAGCCTCCTCATCGGGACGCGCGCGGTGTGGACCCAGGCGGCCTCGCACCGGGTCGCGGTGGCCGCGGTCATCTCGGTCTGCTACGCCTCGATCCTGGTGTGCGGGGTGCTGGCGCTGGTGGTGCGCCGGACCCGTTCACTGGCCCGCGTCGACGGTGTCGTCCTGGTGACGGGCGTGACCCTGGCACTGTGCGCCTGGTCGGTGCTCCACCAGGGCAGTGACGAGGCGCTCCTGACCACGCAGGCCGCCCGGGAACTGGTCGCGGGGCATCCCGTCTACGGTCGGTCGTGGCCCTGGCTCTTCGGTCACGGCGTCGCCCTCACGCCCACGGTGACCGGCGGCTACGACTTCACGTACGGCTATCCCCCGCTCGCCCCCCTGCTGACCGCGCCGCTGCTGTGGCTGGGCCACGGCGGTGCCCCGGCGACGGCGATGAGCACGGGTGCGCTGGTCGTCGGCGCGGTGGTGCTGTGGCGGATGCTGCCGGTGCCGTGGCGGCCCGCGGCGACCATGGTGTGCCTGGGGTTCGCGATGCTGCCGCAGTACGGCCGGCTCGGTTATCCCGCGATCCTCGCGCTCGGCCTGCTGGTGCCGGTGGTGGTGCGCTGGCCGCGGATCGGACAGGGCGGGCGGCTGGGCGCGGCCGGGGTGGCGCGGGCCGTGTGTCTGGGGGCGGCGTGTGCGGCGCAGCAACTGCCGTGGTTCCTCACGCCGTTCCTGCTGGCCGGGATCTACGCGGTACGCCGCGGGGAGCTGGGCGGCCGGGCGGCGGCGCTGGTGGTGCTGCGATTCGTCGGGACCGCCGCCGGCGTATGGCTGCTGGTCAACACGTACTTCCTCGTGAGCGAGCCGGGCCCCTGGCTCACCGGTGTCGCGCTGCCGCTGACACAGGGCGCGGTGCTGCACGGCCAGGGTCTGGTGGACGTGTCCGCCTATCTCACGGGCGGCAGCGACCGGCTGGACTGGTACTCGTACGCGAGCATGCTCCTTGCGGCGGGTCTGCTGGTGCTGTTCGTGCTGTTCGTCAGGCGGTTGGGGCCCGCGGCGACCGTGCTGCCGTGGTGTGCCTTCTTCCTGGCGACGCGGTCGCAGGACGGCTACTACCTGATGATGACGCCGCTGTGGCTGGCGGCGGCCGTCACCGCACCCGCGGCGGAGTTCGCGGGCGCGTGGCAGCCGGGGCCGCGGCCGCGCTCCCGTCCGGCGCGGATCGCCGTGGCCCTGCTCGTGCTGTCGCCGGCCCTGGTGAGCGCGGGCCTGGCGGTGACGGGCACACCACCGCTGCGGATGCAGGTCACCGGGTTGCAGCGGGCCAGGCCGGTCGACGGGACCCGGCTGACGATCCGGGTCACCAACACGGCCGACAGCGCCCTGGCGCCCCACTTCATGCTGACCGTGGGGCAGGGCATGAGCCGGTACTGGACGGTGGTCCGGGGGCCGGCCACGCTGCCCGCCCATGCCACGGCGCGCTATGAACTCCGGCCGCCCGCCGGGCGGTACGGGGTCCCCCGCGCGGGCGCGCGGATCCGGCTGCGTGCCTTCACCGCCGTACCGCAGACGCTGTCGAGCGTGTACGTCAGGCTGCCGTCCGGGTGAAGCGGAGGGTGGTGGTGACCGTGGTCAGGCCGCGGATCATGCCGAGCTGGTTCCAGCCCATCCCGAACTGGCCCCGGTCCACGGAGAACTCGGCGTCCAGGGTGAGGGCGTCGGCGTCCGCGCCGGTGAGGCGGGCGGTGAAGGTCTGGGGGCGGCTGATGCCGCGCGCGGTGAGCTGGCCGATGACGTGGACCTTGTCGCCGTCGCGGAGTTCGGCGCTGCGGACCGCGAAGGTGAGCTCGGGGTGGTTGTCGGCGTCGAAGAAGTCGGGGCCCTTCAGGTGGGTGTCGCGCTTGGGGTTCTTGGTGTCCAGGGACGCGACGGTCAGGGTCAGGGTGCCGACGGCGGATCCGTCGGGGCGGACCTCGCCCTGACCGGTGACGGAGGTGAAGGCGCCCTTCACGGTGACGAGCCCCCAGATCGACTTGTGCTTGATGGCGACGGTCGAGGCGGCGGTGTCGAGCTGCCAGGTTCCTGTTTCGACGGCAACGGTCATGATCCCTCACTTCTATAGTTCAAATTTGGATGACAGCACGCTAGCCGATACTCCAAAAATGGACAACAGGTAGACTGGGCGTCATGGCCGACCACTCCGACTGCCCCTCCGCCGCAGGTGGCGGACTCCTGCCCGCAGAACTGCACGCCTGGATGCTGATGCTGGCCGCGACCGGCGCCGTCGAGCAGGAGCTGCGCTCCGTGGTCAAGGAACGGCTGGGTGTCTCGCACGACGAGTTCCTGGTCCTGTGCCTGCTGGCCGGGAACCCCTCGGAAGGTCTGCGCATGACGCGGATCGCCGAACTCCTGGGCCGCCCCAAGACCCGCCTCACCTACCAGATCGCCTGCCTCCAGCACGCCGGCCTCGTCACCCGCCAGTCGGTCTGCGGCGACAAGCGCGGTATCGAGGTCGCCCTCACCGAGAAGGCCCGAAGCCTGCTGAAGGAGGCCTCGGGGGTCCTCGCGCAGACGGTCAAGGAGGCGCTGACCCGGATCATGGGGCCCACCCAGCGCCAGGCGATGTGCGCGCTGGTGCCCGAATTCGCCGAGGACGCGGCCCCGGAGTAGTCATCGGCGCGGGGCTGTTCCCCGGATCCCGCCACGGAACGGGCCGGGGCGCGGTGAGATGACGGCATGACACGAAGACGGAACGTTCTGGCGGCAGCCGGCGTGGCGGTGCTCGCCACGTTGTCCGGCTGCACCGTGCCGATCGCCGGCGCCATGGGCATCACGGTCGACGCGGACGGGCGGCCGATGGGAGTGCTGATGGTCTGTCACGACCACATCGACGGCGCCACGTTGTACACCGACAGCAAGCCCGACGACCCGGACGACAGCGAGTCGGTCGAGGTCGGGAGTTGGAGCGGCGACGAGTCCGTGAAGGGATTCGCGACCTGGTCCCTCGACACGGCAGGCGACGGCTGGAGCGTCGACGAACCCCTCCAGCCCCTGAAGGAGAACCGCGAGTACCACCTGTACGGCTGGACCCGCGGCAACTCCTGGTCGACCGGCAACGTGAACTTCACCCCTGCGGATCTGGCCGCCCTCACCCCCGGCCAGGTCCGTTACCGGCGCAGTGGAGGGGACGACCACCGGACGGGCTCCGTCGAGGACTTCCGCACCGAGGCCTGCAAGGACCGATGACCGTTCGCCCGCCGATCGGGCGTGGGGCGGCGGGCGAACGGTCATCGGTCCTTGCAGGCC
>NZ_JABERD010000370.1 GCF_013044505.1 Streptomyces sp. S3(2020)
CGTACTTAGCACGTCCTGCCTCTCGTGCCCCACGTGTCGTGGTCGTCACGTGTCTTTGTCTTCAAGCAGAAGACGGCATAGCAGCTGGTCAGGACTCTCGTGGGCTCGGTGATGTGCATGAGCGACCGGCTCGTGTACGTGACGTCGACGTCCTCGCGCCCTGATGTGCAGTCGTCCCGCCTGGCGGCCGGCCCCGCCACACGGCCTCTCAGCCCCTCAGCCCCTCAGCCTCTTCGGCCGACCGTCCGTCGGAGACCTACGCGCTGATCGGCCGCGACCAGATCGGCGTGGTCCCCGTCACCCGGCACAGCGCCAGATACAGCGGGATCGGCGGTGTGTACGGCAGCTCGCCCTCGGGGCGGTGGATCAGGTCGGGGGCCACCGGCGCGTCCGGAACGATCGCGCCGGTGGCGTACTGGGCGGGTGCGGGCCATTCCAGGGCGTAGTCGGAGTCCGACGGGACGAGCCACCACCAGTGCGTCTCATCGGCGTAGACGCACCCCACACGGGGCAGCCGGGGCATCAGCAGCGGGCCGAAGCGGGCGGGTACCGCCACCGCGTCGCAGCCCAGGGGGGTGGTCATCCCGTCGGGGACAGGGAGGCGGCGGGGTGCGGCCGGGGCGTGCAGGCCGCGCCGGAGGCGGACCAGCGTGTCCAGGGTCAGTACCTTGCCGCCGGTCGCGGGCCTCACAGCCATGGACCCCCCGTCCCGTGATGCCGCGCCGTTCCGTCGTGTCGTGCCGTCGTGTCGAGTCGTGCCGCTCTGTCGTGCCGCGCCGTTCCGTCGTGTCGCGCGTCCGCCTCGTCGTGGTCGCCGCCCGAGCCGCCGGCGGGGCCGGGCTTGGGGCGGGCTCCCCAGCCCAGGTCGTTGCAGGGGCCGCAGTCGTGGCGCGGGGTGTCGGCCTTGCGGGGCAGCTCCGCCCAGACCAGCAGACCGGGGCCGTGCTCATGGGCTCCCCAGGCGTGACAGAGGGCGTCGACGAGAAGCAGTCCCCTCCCGTGCTCCTCCTCGCCCCGCTGCGCGACGGACGGATGGACCTCACCCGGCGCACAGCCCTCGTCACGCACGGCTATTCGCACCAGATCGTCGCCGTCGTGCAGCTCGCACACTATGTGGCTGCTCGCCGTGTGCACGATCGCGTTGGTGACCAGCTCGGTGACCACCAGGGCCGCCGAATCGCAGATGTCCTCGCAGACCGACCAGCCGTTCAGCCGGGCCCGCGTCAGCCGTCTGGCCTGGGCGGGAGAACCCGGATGGGCGGCCAGCTCAAACCGGAACCGGCGCTCGGCAGCGGCCCCACCAGGGGTTACTCCCGGAGCAGCGTCGAGGCTGTGGGGGCCTGCGGCGGCGTCTGTTCCTAAGGGCGCGGACGGAATCACGCTTGCCACTATCGCCCCGCCGTGAACACTTGGCAAGTGTCACTCTGAAAATTGCAGAGTGCTGTGTGACGGTCTGGAAGGCCGTGGCACACTGCTCGCAACAGCATGTCGAGCGGCGCCAGTTGAGATCACCGGAGATCCGACCAGGTCTTCGAATGAGTCTTCGAATGGCGCCGTCCGGCTGCCAGGATTCTTTTGCACAGGTTTTTACGGGTCTTCGGGCCTCGGGAACGTCCAGGAGGTGGAGGGTGAGCGAGCCGCGGTCCGCGCCGACGGTCGGCCAGGTCGTCCTCGGCCGACGCCTGCTGGACCTGCGTGAGCGCGCCGGTCTCAAGCGTGAGGAGGCCGCCCGCGTCCTGCGCGTCGCCCCCGCCACGGTCCGCCGCATGGAGATGGCCGAGGTCAGCCTCAAGATCCCGTACCTCCAGATGCTCCTGAGGTCCTACGGCGCCTCCGAGGAGGAGGCCGACGCCTTCGTGGAGCTGGCCGAGGAGGCCAACAAACCCGGCTGGTGGCAGCGGTACCACGACATCCTGCCCGGCTGGTTCTCGATGTACGTCAGCCTTGAGGGCGCCGCGAGCCTCATCCGGTCCTACGACCCCCACTTCCTGCCCGGACTGCTCCAGACCGAGGACTACGCCCGTGGCGTCCTGAAGTCCGGAGCCATCGGCCAGACCAGCCCGGACGACATCGAACGGCACGTCGCACTGCGTGTACAACGCCAGGAACTGCTCACCCGTCCCGACGCGCCGCGGTTCTGGGCCGTGGTGGACGAGACCGCGCTGCGCCGCCCCGTCGGCGGCCCGGAGGTGATGCGTGCCCAGATCGACAAGCTGCTCGACGCCGCGAAGCTGCCCAACGTGACCCTCCAGGTCGCCCCGTTCGTCAACGGGCCGCACCCCGGCACGTACGGGCCCTTCGTGCTGTTCCGATTCGCCGTGCCGGAGCTTCCGGACATGGTTTACAGCGAGTACCTGACCGGCGCCGTCTATCTCGACGCGCGCCCCGAGGTGGCGACCCATCTCGAGGTCATGGACCGCATGGCGGCGCAGGCCGCTACGGCACATCGCACGAAGGAGATCCTCCGGGATCTCCGCAAGGAGCTGTGAATGGATCGCATCAAGCCGCGCATACCGGTCTACAACGGCATGCCCGCGCGGGAGTTGGGCAGCGAGGGCTGGCACAAGCCGTGGAGCGGCGGCAACGGCGGCAACTGCCTGGAGGCGATGAAGCTGGCCGACGGACGGATCGCCGTCCGGCAGTCGACGGACCCGGACGGTCCGGCCCTGATCTACACCAGCGACGAGATGACGGCCTTCATCGAGGGCGCCAAGGCGGGGGCGGCGGACTTCCTGCTGTCGTGACGTGTTGGTCCGACGGCGGTTCGAACTTGTGTGTAGCAGTGCTTAATTGATGGACACTCAGCCGATCCAGAACTGGACACTCAGCCGATCTAGAACCAGGACGCGATGCGCCGGGGCGCGTCCACCAGTCGGCTGATCGCCACCACCGGCAGTGGCGGCTGTGCCGCGTCGTCGCGGCTGAGGTTCAGCCCGTAGTAGATCTGCTCGATCGACGGCGGTCCGACCGCGAGATTGCGCCGGACCGCCGAAGCGGACGACTCCTCCCCGGTCTGCACGAGATACGCCGCCGCCATCGTGCCCGTACGGCCGACTCCCGCGCCGCAGTGCACGAACACCGGCCCCGACGACTTGGCGACGACGTCCAGGAGGCGCCGCACCTGCTCGGGCTTCGGCGTCTGACCGTCACGGATCGGCAGTCGTACGACGTCCAGCCCGGCGTCGGTCGGCCCGGCGAGCTGCTTCGCGCTGAGGTCCTCGGCGCGCAGGTCCACGACCGTGGTGAACCCCATGGCGGCGAGCGTCCGGTACCCGGCCGGGGAGGGTGCGGCGCCACGCCACAGCTGCCCCGACGTGTCCACCGGCTGGAAGTTGTGGACGCCCTGCACGGTGCGGGTCCCGGGCGGTGCCGGGGTCTCCTCGCGCATCCAGTACGACAGGGCCAGGATGCCCCCGGCGCCGGCCGCCCACAGGACGGCGTAACCGAGGACGAGGGTCAGGAGGATCCGCACGGTGCGTCGCCGCAGCGGGCGGCGGGGGGCGGTAGGACGGGGGACGGCGGTGCTGAGGACAGCCATGAGCGACCAGGGGGACTAGGGGACGTGGGCGCCTTGGCAGGGTAACCCGAGGTCCTCTTGGCCGTCTTGTCCGTGTACACAAGCAAATGTGTCCTTCGTGTCCGATCAGTCGTCGTCGGCGTCCGCGTCGCCGATGCCCACCACCGTGAGGTGGGCGCGTTCGAGGGTCGCGTCCTCCAGACAGCCCCGCAGCCGCATGCGGTCGTGCTCGGTGAGAGCGGGGTGGACGACACCCGCGAACAGGCCGTCCCCCAGGTCGCCGAGGGTGGCGTGCCGCAACGGCACGGACGTGGAGTCCCGGCAGCGCTCCCAGACCTGCCGCGCGGCCAGGGACCGGCGTGCGGCCGTCGTGTCCGACCCGCGCAGGTCGACCTGGACGAGCACCGACGTGGCCTCGCTCGCGTCCGCCGCCTCCTCCCTGGTCTGCGTGAGGTCGGCGAGGCCCACGACCAGCGCCCCGAGCAGAGCGGCGCCGACGACCCCGACGGTGACGAGACGCGCGGTACGCCCCCGCGAGCGGCGGGCGGCCGGCGACGGCAGGTCCTCCAGGTCGTCCGGCGAAGACGGGTCGGGTGCGGTGAGGACGGCCAGCCGCCCGGCGAGCCGCCGCTCGGCGGGACGCGCCGTGGCCGAGGCGACGCGCTGCACCACCCAGGCGAGCCCGGACAGCAGCACACCGGTGACCATGAGGACCGGCACGAAGACATACGCCCGGTCCGCCGGGTCCTCCAGCCACCGGAACCGGGCCTCCTCCCGTTCCGCCGCCGGCTGCCGCAGCCGGGCCAGCGCGTCCTCCTGCCGTGCCGCCAGCTCCCGCTGCCGCAGGTCCGACGCGCTCAGCCGCTCCTCGATGCGGGTCAGCCGCCCCAGCGTCACGATGCCGAGCAGCAGCATCTCGACGACCAGCAGCAGAACGCCCATCAGCATGGCCCGCTGCCACTGCCACCGGTACAGATAGACGACGAGGTACGTCCCGGCGCCGGCCGCGGCCAGACCCGCGAAGACGTACGCGATCCTCCTCATGGCGTGTCTCCCGGCCGTACGTCCCCGGCGGTCCCGTCGACGGTGAGGCGGGAGCCGACAGGGAAGCGGTGCACGGCCTCCGCCGCCCCCACGACGGCGGGGAGCTCGAACTCCCGTGCCAGCACCGCGAGATGGGACAAGGGGCTGCCCGTCTGCGCGACCAGCCCGGTGAGACCGGGCAGCAGCGGGGCGAGCGCGGGATCGAGGGTCCGTACGACGAGCACCGCGTCCTTCGGCCGTGGCCCCGCCCCGTCCCAGACGGTCCCGACGGCCCGTCCGCCGGACACCCCGCGCATACCGTCGCGGTTCCCGCCGCCCCGCTCGGCGACGACGCCGCCGGCCTCCGTCAGCCGGAACGCGTCCGGCAACGGCGCCGACTCGCCCCGCGGCACCCGTGCCCCGAGATCGGCGGGCAGCGGAGCGCCGTGCAGCCCCGCGGCCAGCTCCCGCCACCGCAACAGCCCGACCCGCTCCGCATCGAGCCCGAGCCGCCGCGCCGCCTCCCGCACGAGCCGTACCTGGAGCTCCTGCACCCAGCGGATACGCAGGCGGAGGGATTCTCGGGGCGAGAGGGCGGTGGTGGAAGTGTGGAGCAAAGAGCCGGTGGAGGGTTGGGTGGTGTGCAGGTGACGTAGGCTGTGAGCTCGGGGGGAGGGGCACCCAGGGCAATGCCGTGTACGCGGTGGCGCGGTGCGTGCGGGCGTACGCCCTCTACTACAACAAGAAGATGTTCGCCGACGCCGGCATCGCACAACCTCCCACCACTTGGGCGGAGTTGGCCGCCGATCTTCGCGAGGTTCTTGGCGTCCCACGGCAGCAGAGCGCCGG
>NZ_JABERD010000371.1 GCF_013044505.1 Streptomyces sp. S3(2020)
TTTGTTCAGTGTTCAGTGTTTTTGTCTGTTCTCTCTGTTACTGTTTGCCTATACGTCGCTCTGATCATATTGATTGTACTTGTGTTCACGTATACGTCAGAAACCTGATCCTTCACTCTTCCCTTCGCCGGGCGCTTAGAATGTGAAAAAAAGACAGCACCACCACGGGGGAAACACACGGGGGAAGTACCACCACGGGGGAAGCACACGGGGGAGCACCAAGAAGCGGGACTGGAGGGCCGGGGGGTCCGTCCAGTCCCGCTTCGGTGTGTGCTCAGCGCGCCGCCATGGGAGCCGCCTCGTACGCACCGGTCATGCTCTCGGCGATGCCGTCCGCGCACTCCTCGACCGTGGCCGTGCCCAGCCGCTCGCCGACGGTGAAGACGGACTTCTCGGTGGGCAGACAACCCCGTCCGTCATAGGTCACCAGCCCCGCGCAGGAGGCCGAGCTCTCGCCGCCGCCGTCATGAGCAGTGCTCCACGTCTGATCGTCATGGTCCTACGACGGCGAAGGCACCGAAGTCGTTCAGCCCGCCGGTGTCGAAGCCGCCGGACGGCGGCCCGCCGCGGCCGCCGCGAGACGACCGAGCGCCTCGTCCTTGTCGCAGGCGTGGGCGCCCAGCGCGGTCTGGCGGGAGATGATCGTGCGCTCCTGCCGCATCAGCCGCCAGCCGCGCCGCAGCAGGAACGGCACCGACTTGCGGCCCTCCCTGAGGTCGCGCAGGAAGCGGCGCCGGAACGTCTGGACGGGACCGCGGCTCAGGCACAGGGCGTCGGCCAGCACCCCCAGCTCCTGGCAGCGCGTCACGATCTCCGCGGCGAAGATGCCCTCCGCGATGAACAGCGGGGTCCGCCCGATGTCGACGGTCTCCGCGCCGGTGCGGGCGCTCAGCGAGATGTCGTACTGCGGGACAGCCGTACGGCCCGTGCCGCACAGCTCGACGATCGCCGCGACGGCCACCTCCGCGTCCCACGACTCGGGGTGGTCCCAGTCGATGTCGGAGCTCCCCGCCACCAGCGGCAGAGTCGGGTCGTCGCCCTCCTTGTAGAAGTCGTCGAGCCTGAGGACCGGAAGGCCGGAACGGGCCGCGAGGAGGGACTTGCCGGAGCCGGAGGGGCCGCAGAGCAGCACGACTCGCGTCGGTATGGACGAAGGGGAACTCACGGGACACCAGTGTGCGGCATTCACCCGCTGTTCATCGACCCCGCGGACCGGCATTGCAGTGCGCGTCACACCGGCGGCCACCTTCGGTGCCGTACCCCTCACCGTGCGTGTGTGAAGTGGCGGTGCCAGACCTGGCAACTAGCTGCCAACCGGGGTGACGCACGGGTGCGTCGCGCGTGATCCTCGCCTTCGTCACCCTGCACGCGACGCTGGGAGCGCTCTTTCCATGTGCGGCATAGTCGGCCTTGTCTCCTTCACCCAGGACCTCGCGCACCGCTCCGACCTGGTCGAGTCGATGCGTGGCGCACTCGCCCTGCGCGGTCCGGACGCAGTCGGCGACTGGTCCTCTCCGAGAGCCCTGTTCGTGCCCCGCCGGCTCGCCGTGGTCGACCTGTCGGGCGGCCACCAGCCCGCCGTCGCCACCGACACTGCCGGCCGCGAGACCGTCGTACTCAACTACACCGGCGAGGTCTTCAACTTCGCCGAACTGCGCGAGGAACTGCGCGGCCGCGGCCACGAGTTCCGCGACCGCAGCGACACCGAGGTGGTGCTGCGCGCCTACCAGGAGTGGGGCCCGGCCTGCGCCGAACGGCTGCGCGGCATGTTCGCCTTCGCCGTGTGGGACGTACGGACCGAGGAACTCGTCCTGATCCGCGACCGGTTCGGCATCTACCCGCTGTTCTACGCCGAGACCCCGGACGGCTTCGCCTTCGGCTCCGAACCCAAGGCGCTGTTCGCCACCGGCCTGGTCGAGCCGGTCGTGGACCGGACCGGACTGCTGGAGGCGCTGTCCTTCACCCCCACCCCCGGCCTGTCGGTGTTCCGGCACATCCGGGAGGTGATCCCGGGCGAGGTCGTCCGCTACTCGCGCGCCGGCGTCCGCCGCGCCCGCTACTGGAACTTCACCCCGCGCGAGCACACCGACGACCTCGCGACCACGGAACGGACCGTGCGCGAGATGCTGGAGGACATCGTCCGGCGCCAGGTGATCTCGGACGTCCCGATCTCCTCGATGCTCTCCGGCGGCCTGGACTCCAGCGCGGTCTGCGCCCTGGTCAACCGCTCCCTCGGCGGCGGCGACCGGCTCCAGACCTTCTCCATGGAGTTCGCCTACCACCTGGAGAACTTCCGCCCCGACGAGGTCCACGACTCCCCGGACGCCCCCTACGTCGCCAAGATGGCCGCGCACCTGGGCAGCGAGCACCGCGAACTGCTGGTCGACCGGGACCACCTCGCCGACCGTGAGGCCCAGGCGGCCGTGGTGCGCGCCCACGAGCGGCCGGTCGCCGGACTCGACATGTACGTGTCGCTGTACCGGCTCTCCCAGGAGGTCCGCCGCTTCTGCACGGTCACCCTCACCGGCGACGGCTCGGACGAGCTGTTCGGCGGCTACATGTGGTTCCACGACCCGTTCTACGTGAAGTCCAGGACCTTCCCGTGGCTCGGCGCCTCGCACCAGATGGAGTTCCTGTCCGGCCTCCTGGACCGGGAGCTGTACCGGGAGCTCGACTTCGCCGGGTACACGCGGGCCCGCTACGAGGAGGCGCTCGCCGAGGTTCCGCTGAGCGGTGACGAGTCCGCGCACGAACGCCGGATGCGGGAGATCACGTACCTCAACATGACCCGCTATCTGCGGGTCATCCTCGACCGCAAGGACCGCCTCGGGATGGCCGCGTCCATCGAGGGCCGGGTGCCGTTCTGCGACCACGAACTCGCCGAGTACGTCTACAACGTGCCGTGGGAGATGAAGGTCGCCGACGGGCGGGAGAAGAGCCTGCTGCGGGCCGCGGTCCGCGATCTGCTGCCCGAGGCGGTGCTCCGGCGCAAGAAGTCGCCGTACCCGACCGTCCAGGACCCCGCCTACCGCACCGCGCTGCGCGCCCAGCTGAAGGAGATCACCGGGCGGCCCGGGGCCCGGGTGAACGACCTGCTCGACCCCGCGCGCGTCGAGTCGGTGCTGACCGACCCCACCTACGGGCTGCGGGCCGGGGTGACCCGGATGAGCATCGAGGCGGCCGTGCAGCTGGACCACTGGTTCGAGTCCGGCGTACGGGTCGAACTCTGATGCCGCTCACCGAACTGCTCGTCGCCGCGTGCGAGACGTACGCGGACCGGGTCGCGGTGGTGCACGAGGACACCGAGTACACCTACGCCCAGCTGGACGCCGCCTCCGCCGGGATCGCGGCCGCGCTCGCCGGACGGGGCGTGACGCCCGGCGCGTACGTCGGGGTGCTGGCGGGGCGCGGCTGGTGGCGGTGCGCGGCGGTGCTCGGCGTCTGGCGCGCGGGCGCGGCGGTGGTCGCCCTGGACCCGGGGCTGCCGACGGAACGCCTGGTCCGGATCACCGACGCGGCGGACGTCCGGCTGACGTTGACCGACGCCTCGGTATCCGTCGACCTCGGGCCGGGCGGGACGACGCTCGGGATCGGGACGCTGGGCGTGACCTCGGAAGGCGGTGTGCCCGGCCGGGGCGGTCCAGGTTCGGTCGCGGATGCGGGGCCCGCGCGCGCAGGGTCGGTTCCCGGGGTGGGCGAGCCGCTCGGGCGGTCCGGTCCGGGTGCGAGCGTGGAGCCGGTGCCCGACCGGAGCGGTCCTGTCGCCTACGCCGTCGCCACGTCCGGTTCCACGGGGACACCCAAGTGCGTGGCCGTTCCGCCGGTGGTCCTGGAGGGGCTGGCCGGCTGGCATCTGGACGGGTGGGAGCGGGGCGAGGTGCCGCGCACGCTGCATGCCGCGTCGGTCGGGTTCGACGTCGGGTTCCAGGAGCTGGCGGCCGCCTGGGCCGCGGGCGCGGCGCTGGTCGTGGTCGACGACGTCACCCGCCGGGACCCGTTCCTGCTCGCCGCCGCGCTGGAGCGGTACGGCATCGCCCGCGCCTTTCTGCCGGTCGCGTCCCTGCACGCGCTGGCCGTCGCGGTGCCGGTGACCGGCCATCGGCTGCCCGCGCTGCGGGAGGTCGTCGTCGCGGGCGAGCGGCTGGTCGTCAACGACGAGGTGCGGGCGCTGTTCGCGGGCCTGGACGCGACCCTGGTCAACCAGTACGGGCCCAGCGAGACGCATGTCGTCACCGAGTACCGGCTGCCGCCGGACCCGGCCGGCTGGCCCGCGCATCCGCCGCTCGGCGGCTCCGTGGCCGACGCCGGGCTGCTGCGGCTGCGGGACGGGGTCCTCGGACCCTTCACGGAGGGCGAGGAGGCCGAACTCGTCGTCACCGGCCGCTGCCTGGCCACGGGTTACCTCGGCGACGAGCGGCTGACCGGGGAGCGGTTCCCGGAGCTTCCCTACGTCGACGGCGGCACCCGGCGCGGCTACCTCACCGGCGATCTGGTGCGCTCGGAGGACGGCCTGCTGCACTTCGTCGGCCGCATCGACGACCAGCTCAAGGTCCGCGGCTACCGGGTGGAGCCGGGCGAGGTCGAGGCCGTGCTGAGCCGGGTCCCCGGGGTACGCCGGGCCGCCGTCGTCGGCCTCGGCTCCGACCGCACGACCGCACTCCAGGCCTACGTCGTCCCGGCCGGCGACGACCAGACCGCCCCCGACGTCGCCGCGCTGCGCACCGCCTGCGCGGCCGCCCTGCCCGACTACATGATCCCGGCCCGCTTCGTCCTCGTCCCGGAACTCCCCCTGACAGCCAACGGCAAACTCGCCCGCCGCGAACTGCCGCACACGGTGGCGACGGGAGGACCACGTGCCTGAGCCGCCGGCAGCAACGGAGGGGCGGGTAGGCCGTGAGGCCGGGGCGCCGGGGGAAGCGGCGGCCCTGACGGCTCCCCGACCGGGCGGCGTGACCGACGTGTCGGCGGCGGTGGACGAGCCGTCGGCTCAGGTGGCGGTGGGCGGGTCGTCGGCTCGGGTGGTTGGGGCGGCGGCAGCGGCGGAGGGGCCGGTAGGCCGTGAGGCTGGGGTGTTGGCGGCCGTGGACGGGGCGTCGGCTCAGGTGGTCGAGGTGGTGGGGCTGCCCGGTCGTGAGGCTGGGGTGGTGGGTGGTCCGGGCGGCCTGGGGCGGGGTGGGTACGGGGTAGGCGGCCATCGCGGCCTGGAGCGCGCATATCGGGTCGATCTCGGTGACGATGACGCGGGCGCCCTGTCCGCGCAGCGACTCCGCACTCCCCTTGCCGACATCGCCGTAGCCGAAGACGACCGCGGTCTTGCCGCCGATGAGGACGTCGGTGGCCCGGTTGATGCCGTCGATGAGGGAGTGCCGGC
>NZ_JABERD010000372.1 GCF_013044505.1 Streptomyces sp. S3(2020)
GCCCCACCCCGGCCGCTACCGCTCCCCCGACCGGACCTGGCACCCCATACCCGTATGGGCGCGCCCCGCACTCATCGCAGCCCGCGCCTGGCAGCACCACACCGGACACCCCTACAGCAGCCGGCGCTTGTTCCAGCACACCAACTTCCACCACCACAACCAGCTCTACGACCTCGCAGCCGCCGCCGGCATCCACCCAGCCATCACACGCCTGACCGGCGACCCCGCCTGGCCCACGCCCCACGAAAAACAGCAGACAACGCTCCTCACGCCCACAGCGTGATAGCGATCGGCAACCAGCCGACCAGCACACTCTGCAGCTTCTGTCAGTGCAGCCTCAGCAACCACTGTCAGCCCCCATTCAGGCACTGACCAGCACAAACAACCGGGTCTGCCACTGACACCACAGCAACAAAAACCCCACCGACAAAACACCACACAACACCACGTGCACGACCAGGCGCAGCTTCCTGCCGAGCGTCGGCTGTACATGACGGCCACGCCGCGGGTCTGGGAGGCCGAGGGTGAGCGGCCGCGGCTGGTGGCGTCGATGGAGGACGGCTCACCAGTGTTCGGGCCGGTGGCGTACGAGCTGTCGTTGTCGGAGGCGATCGGGCGGGGCATCGTCGCGCCGTATCAGGTGCTGTGCCTGGACATCCGCGACCCGGAGCTCTACGCGGCCCTGAGCAGTGAGGACACCGGGTCGGACGCGGTGCGCGGGGCACGGCTGGCGGCGGTGCAGACCGGACTCATGCAGGCAGCGGTCAAGGAACGGTTCCGCCGGGTGCTCTCGTTCCACAGCCGGGTGAGCGAGGCCGAAGCCATGGCGGCCGCCGTGCCGGTCACCGCGGGCCGACTCGCCGCAGACGACCCCGACACCTACCCGCAGGCTCGGCAGGTCTGGGCGGACTGGCTCTACGGCGAACACGCACCCGCACACCGCCGCCAAGTACTCGACGAATTCGCCTCCGACTTCCTCGGAGGACCGGCATATAATGACGAGGATATGCGGGCTGAATTGCGGGTGCTTTCCTCAGTTCGCATTTTGGGCGAAGGTGTCGATACCGCGGAATGTGACGCCGTGCTATTCACGGACGCGCGGGGCTCGATGGTCGATATCGTGCAAATGGTCGGACGGGCTCTGAGGCTGCATCCGGGGCGCGGGAAACTGGCCACGCTGATCGTTCCGGTATTCCTCGGACCGGACGAAGATCCAGATGAAATGCTCACCTCGGATGCCTACAACAGCCTCAGCAAGGTCCTCGGAGCCCTCCGGGCACACGACGCTGCCATGATCGACGCGCTTGCCGATCCCCGCCTGCGCAACAGCAGTCGACCGCCCGAGGACGACGGCGAAGAGCTGATGGAGGAGGCCGACGGGGAGGACGGCCAGGAGCAGGACCTTGTCCCGCCCGTCGGGGCCGCGGCCGCGGGGGTGCTGCGGCTCAGCGAGGAACGCGACCCCGCCGTGCTCACCCAGTTCGTACGGCTACGCGTCATCGACCCCGAGGGCGCCTACTGGCTCCGCGGCATCGAAGCCGCCACCCGATGGCTGCGCGAAACCGGGAACAGCGAGCTGCGCGTGCCGTACACGTACGTCACCCCGGACGACTGGGACGGTGTCAGCGGGCATCCGCTGGGGGTGTGGGTGGCAGACCAGCGCCGCTACTACACCGCCGGAACCCTCGAAGCGAAGCGGGTGACGGAGCTGGAGAACCTCGGCATGGTCTGGTCCGTGCACGCCTCCGCGTGGGACGCCGGCCTCGCCGTCGCCCGCGACTACGCCAACGTCCACGGGCACTGCCTGCCCGGCAACTCCGTCGTCTGGGACGGATTCGCCCTGGGCACCTGGCTCAAAAATCAGAGGGCGGCGGCCAAGAAGACCCGTGAGAACGCCGCACGCCGCGCCAACGGAGAGACCGGCATCTCGTACGCCGGGGAACTGTCTGCCAGCCGCATGGAAGCACTCACCGACATCGACCCCGGATGGGCACCCGAGTGGGACATCGGCTGGCAACGCTCCTACCGGCTGACGCTCGCGCACGTGCAAGCCGACGGGACGCTCCCGACCCGACCGGGAGACGTCGTCATCCAGGGCGAAGACCTCGCCGCCTGGATCGCCGGGCAAGTGGCCGGGTGGGAGCGCCTCGTTCCCGCCCAGCACTACCTCCTGGACGCGATCGGGGTGCACCCTGAGAGCGTCGGCGTGGCGGTGGTGCCGGCGCGGCGCTCTCAAGACGAGCTGTGGGAGCGGAACATGGCTGCCGCCCGGCAGTTCCACGCCCGCGAAGGACACCTCCGCGTACCCCGCCAACACCGCGAGACCGTCAACGGCGAGGCCTACGGGCTGGGGTCGTTCGTAGCGAACGCACGCAGAAGGGCCGCCAAGCTCAGCCCCGAACGCCGGGCCAGCCTCGATGCATTGGGCATGCACTGGTAGAGGCCTCGCGGCGGGAGTTCCCAATGGGGTCACTCGCCTGCCCCGGGCCCCTCCTGCTGTTCGCGCAACAACTCAAGCCACGCGGCAGTCATGCGGGTGTCAGGGTGCTCCGCCCCCAACACCCGACGCAGACGCTCAAGCGTCTCCTCCCCCAGAACACGCGCCTCCCCCACCCGACCCACATCCGCCAGACGGACGACCAGGTTGTACGCCGTGCGCAGCGTGTCCGGATGCTCCGCACCCGACACCCGACGCCTTGTCTCCAGCGTCTCCTCGTTCAAGGCGAGGGCTTCCTCGTGCCGTCCCAGCACCTTCAGCCGGACGGCCAGGTTGCCAGCGATGGCCAGGGTGCCGGGGTCATCGTCGCCGTTGAGGCGTCGGCGGCGGGCGAGGGTGTCTTCGTCCAGGGCGCGGGCGCGTTCGTGGTCCTGGGTGTCGCCGTAGGCGCGGGCGAGATGGTGGGCAGCGCGCAGGGTGTCGTCGTGGTCGGGGCCCAACTGTTGCAGCAAGGTGTCGTACAGGAGCTGCAGACGGTCCCGGGCCGGACGAGCTTGCCCGCGGTCCATCAGATACCAGCACGCCTGCCCCAGCGTGGACCGCCCTCGGCTGGTGGTGAGCCGGGAGGGGTCGATAGCGAGGGCGTGCGGGAGCAGTACCTGCCAGGCCGGCCAGAACCGCGGATCCCTGGCCCAGCCGGGGTCGGCCGCGGTCAGGAGTGCTTCGGCGTCGGCCGTCGCCTGGTCGTGTTCCTGGTCGGTCATCTGGCCCGCGAGCATGTCCTGGGTGAGGCGGTGCAGTTGGAGGGTGCCGTTGTGGACGCGGGCCAGGCCGTGCCGGGCGACCGCATCCACCGCACCTGCCGCTGACAGCCGGGCGCCGACGGCTTCTTTCAGGAGAGTGGAGGCCTGGTCGGGGAGGTGGCCGACGCAGGTGGTGAGGGGGAAGGGCTCAGGAGCCAGCAAGGCCAGCGCGTCCACGACGGCTGCTGCTGCGGGGTGGTCGCTCTGCAGGCTGCTGCGGGTCAGGCGGACTTGCGCGGCCAGCGCGAGCGGGTACCCGGGCGGATGGCCCTGATCCATCACCTGCACCAGATTCGCCGCCAACTCCTCTTTCAGATCCGCCGCCGACAAGCCCCGGGTCAGCAGCGCGGCAGCTTGTGCGAGGGCCAGGGGAAGGTCGTCCAGGGTGGCGGCGATGGAGTCGGCGTCCGCGTCGGCAAGGACGGCACTCTGGGCACGCAGCAGGGCCACGGACTCGGCGCGGGAGAGCGTGGTGACGTCGAGCGAGTGGGCGTGGGTGTGCCAGTTCGGATTGCGGGACGTGATCAGCACATGCCCGGTGGTGCCGCCGGTCAGGAACGGGGCCAGCGCGTCAGAGTCTTCGGCGTTGTCGAACACCAACAGCCAGCGCGACATCGTTCCCAGCTCACCCAGCAGCAGCTCGACCGCCTCGGCGGGCGCCGTGCCAGCGGGCGCGGCGCCAATCCGGGCAGCAAGAGCGGCGAGCTGACCGGGGATCAGGGCCAGGTCCTCGGCCGCGATCCACCAGGCCAGTTCGTACTCGCCGGCGAACCGGTAGGCGTACTCCAAAGCGAGTTGGGTCTTGCCCACCCCGCCGCGGCCATGGAGGGCCTGTACCGCGACGCGTTGGTCGGACGCCAGTGCTTGGCGCAGGTGGACCAGCATTCCGTCGCGGCCGGTGAAAGCCGCGTTACGGGCCGGCAGATTCCGCACCCGCGGCAAGGAACCGGGCAGACGCGGGCCGCTGGCGCCGACCTGCCGCAACACGCTGTGAGTGCCGGGGAAGGGCGGCTCCGCATCCGGACGGGCCGGGCCGTCGACCGCCTCCAGCAACACCCTGCGCGCTTCGGCCGGGCTCAGGCCGAACAGGTCCCGGCTGAGCAGCGGGCGCAGGATCGCCGGCGGATCCACCCTGGAAATGCGCACGGGGGTGATCTTCTCCCGCATCGCGACCACCGCGGTCCACTCCGGTGTGGTGAACCGCTCCGGTTCGAAGTAGGCCGGGGAGAACAACGCCAGCAGCCGGCCGCGTTCGAGCGCGGCGTTCATCTTCAGGACGAAGTTGTCGCCGGTACCCCAGTCCCAGTAATCCAGCTCCACCTGATGCCCGGCGTCCAGGAGCTGCCAGCCGACCCACTCCGCCCACGCACGATCCGCACCCGCATGACTGATGAACCACACCCGGTCCGACACACCGTCAAACGCCCCCGTGCCCGCACTCATCCCTGTCCCCCGACACCGCGCTCCGGTACTGAATAGTCCAGCGTAGGACTGCTGCCACCTCGACGGGAGATGTTCACCAGCACCGCTGGTGCCGTGTTCTGCCAGAGGGCATGCCCGCAGGATCACTTGATCGTTTGGAGGTCATGAAGAAGATCACGCTGGCGGTGCTGTCCGCCCTCGCTTTGTCTCTCGCAGCTCCCGTAGCCCATGCCGAACCCGACCCCCAGGCGGCAGTGGCCGACTCGAACTTCGAGGGCCCGGTGAACGCGGCGGACAACTGGAACTTCACGGCGGGCGTCGTCTGCCTGCAAGAAGTGGCTGTTGTCCCAGTGTTGTCCGGAGGTCCCGGCTACGTGGGCGACCACGACAACAACTGCGCGAACGGCAACGTGATCGACCACTCCTGAACCGACCTCCGACCCACCGTGCAACGGTCACCAGGCCCTGTGGAGTGGCTGGGCGGCGCGGGTCTTCGCGAAGGCCTCGCCGCCCGCGGCGCCCACGGGTACCGGCCTGCGCTGCGCGACGCCTGCACACAAGGACCGCGCATCACTCACCATCAGAAACAGCACACGCCTTCAGCGAAGATCGGGCACAAGACTTTCAGCACACCCTTCACGCGCACAGCAAACCCCAGCTCAGCCAGCTAGTCCCCCGCCCTCCCCGCCCTTTCCGGTTTCCCTT
>NZ_JABERD010000373.1 GCF_013044505.1 Streptomyces sp. S3(2020)
TATGTCTCGGGCGACGCCCTTGACCTACACGCGGGGGTGGGTGGGGAGCGGAAGAGGTGTATAAGAGCCAGCCCCCACATAAAGCACCAGCACCGGCGTCGAATAGATCACCGAAAACGCCGCCAGCTGCCCATAGACAACCATCCCGCGGTTCCCGAAGAACTCATTGATGCTCACGCTCGCCGGCATCTGATCCGGCGTCAGCAGCAGCATGAACGGGACGAAGAAGTTCCCCCACATCATCACGAACGAGAACACCGTCACCACCGCCACCCCCGGCCCCATCAGCGGCAGCACGATCCGTATCAGGGACTGCATCGGCGACGCCCCGTCCGTCCAGGCCGCCTCCTCCAGTTCCTTCGGTACGCCGTCCATGAAGTTCTTCATCAGCCAGATCGCGAAGGGGAGTTGAGAGGCCGCGAAGAAGAAGATCGTGCCCTGCATGGTGTCGATCAGGTTCACCTGTACGAACAACGCGTACACCGGAACCATGATCGCGGTGATCGGCAGGCTCGTCGCGAACAGGATCGTCAGGAGGAAAGGCCTGTTCAGGCGCGACCGGAAGCGCGACAACGGATACGCGGCCAACGCCGAGCACACCACCGTCAGCAACGTGCCCCCGCCACACAACAGCAGACTGTTCAGTAGCGGAGTGAAGGTGATCTCCGGCGTCAGTACCGCGTCGAAGTTGGACAGCGTCACGCCGTCGGGCAGCTTCACCCGGAGGTTGGCGTTCGGGTCGACCGAGGACAGGAGCACCCACGCCAGCGGGAGCATGAACGCGGCGGCCACCACCAGGAGGCCCGCGTCGGCGGCGAGGCGGTGGCTGACGGATCTGCGGGATGCCATGGGTGTCAGACCTCCGTCCGGAGCAGACGCACGTACACCACCGAGAACAGCGAGCCCACCACCAGAAGCAGCAGCGCCACCGCCGTGCCGTAACCGATCATGCTCTTCTGGAACGCCTCCTCGTACATGAAGAGGGGGAGCGTCTGGCTCTTGCCTCCCGGGCCGCCCCTCGTCATCACCCAGATCAGGCCGAAGACCGACAGCGTCTGGAGGGTGATCAGCATCAGGTTCGTGCCGATCGAGCGGCGGATCATCGGGAGGGTGATGTGCCACAGGCGACGCCAGCCGCCCGCGCCGTCGACCTCCGCCGCCTCCGTGATCTCCTTCGGGATCTCGTTCAGGGCTGCCGAATAGACCAGCATCGAGAACGCCGTACCCCGCCACACGTTCGCGAACGACACCGCGAGGATCGGGAGGGTGAACAGCCAGTTCTGGGTGGGGAGATGGAGCCAGTCCAGGATGGCGTTCAGGGTGCCCTCGCGGCGGAAGAAGGCGTAGAGGAGGAAACCGGCGACCACTTCCGGGAGGACCCACGCCGAGATGACCACCGCGCCGACGATCGTGCGCACCGGCTTCGACGCGCGCTGCATCAGCGCCGCCAACGCCAGGCCCAGCGTGTTCTGGCCGATCAGCGCCGACACGACGGTGAAGACCAGCGTCAGCCACACCGCGTTCAGGAACGCCTCGTCGCCGAACGCCGTACGGAAGTTCTCGAAGCCGATGAACGACTCCTGGGCCTGGCCGGTGAGTTGGAGGTCGGTGAAGGCGATGTAGGCGCAGTAGGCGATGGGTCCGCCGAGGAAGAGGAGCAGGAGGACTACGGCGGGGGTGAGAGGGAGAGCCCGGACGACAGGGCGTGAGCTCATTTCTCGATCACTTGGTTGTCGGCCGCTGTTTTGAGCTCCTCGTCGTAGGCCTTCGCTGCCTCCTCCACCGACATGTCGCCCGTCGTCACGCCCTCCATCGCCTCCTGGATCGCCGTGGAGACCTTCGGGTACGCCGGGTAGGCGGGCCGGTAGTGCGTGCTCGCGACGAGGTCCGTGAAGAACTTGATGCCGGGCTGGGCGTCGGCGTACGCGGGGTCCTCGGCGACGTCCTTGCGGACCGCGATGCCGGAGTTGGCGACGTACCACTTCTGGGCGTTGGCCTTCGTCTGCATCGTCTTGATGAAGTCGAAGGCGAGGTCGGGGTTGGCCGCCTTGGACGGGATCGCCCAGGTCCAGCCGCCGGACATGCTCACCTTGCCGGGGGCCTGGCCGTTCTGCGTGGGCATGTACGCGAGGCCCAACTCCTTTGACCACTGCGGCCATTCGTGGCCGCTGCCGGGGAGCCAGTCCTGGGGGAGCCAGGAGCCGTCCAGGTCGATGCCGAGTTTGCCCTTGGGGAGGAGGTCGCCGCGGATGATGGTCTGGATGTTGGGGTCCAGGGCGGTCTCGACGTCCGGGCCGAGCTTGTCCTTGTAGACCGTCTCTACGAAGGCCAGCGCGTCCTGGAAGCCCTGGCCGCCGGAGATCCACTTCTTGGTGGCGGTGTCGTAGAGGGGGTCTGTCGTGCCGTCGTTCGTGCCGTAGAGCAGCATCTCGAAGCCCTGCATCGTGGCCGCCTCACCTGCGGGTTTGCCGGTGTAGACGTTGAGGGGGGTGACGTCGGGGACCTTCTCTTTGATCGTGCGGGCCGCTTCGAGGACGTCGTCCCATGTCTTCGGCTGCCAGTCGGTGGGGAGGCCCGCCTTGGTGAAGATCGCCTTGTCGAACCACAGGCCCCGGGTGTCCGTGCCGTCCGGGACGCCGTACGTCTTCCCGTCCTCGCCCTTCGCCGCGGCCTTCGCGGTGTCGATGAACTGGTTCCAGTCCGGCCACTTGGCGAGGTAGGCGTCGAGGGGCTTCAAGTAGCCGCTGGTGATGTCGGAGTTGATGAGGAACGTGTCCTCGTAGACCAGGTCCGGGGCGGTCTTGGGGGAGCGGAGCATCTGCTGGACCTTGGTGTAGTACTCCGAGTCCGGGGCCTTGATGGGGACGAGCTCGACCTTCTTGCCGGGATTCGCCTTCTCGAACTGCGACTTGATGCCGGCCAGGAACTCGTCCATCACCTTGACGGAGTTGTCGGTGGATTGCTTGAAGGAGACCTTCAGGGTGTCCGGATCGCTTCCGGAGCCGGAGCTGCACGCCGTGAGGGCGGTGGCGGTGAGGGTGGCGGCGAGCAGTGTGGGGAGCACGGAGCGGACGGCGGTGGGGCGCACGGGCATGACCTCCTACGGGCTCACGTGGGGGTGGCCGGGTGGCTGCCCGGTGAACGTAGGGGGAGTGGTCTAGTCAGGTCAATGAGTCTGCGGAGGATTGGCCGTCGGCGGCTTCGGCGGGCCCGGTGAACTCGCCTGCAACGCGGCCGTAGCGACGGGCACCGGCCCATGCACGGACCCGCGCCTACCGCTCCCTGCTCCACCCGCTTGCCCACGAACGCCCCGTCGAACGTGCTGCTCCGGAAGGCGACGACCCCCGCGCCCTCCATCTCGATGGCGGCGGCGTCGTTTGCTGCTGCCGCCCGCAGACGGTGCGAGGCCCGCCACGCCTCCGGTCGTACACGGAAACCCTCGTCCGTCTCCTTGCCCGTGCACCGCGTACACCTTGGTCGTCACCACCACGCCCCCCGACGTGATGTCGCTCTTCAGGCCCCCGGCGACCCCGACGAAGAAGACGGCTTCCGGCTCCAGACGCGTCATCACCCGCTCCGTGAGCGCGGCGGCTGTCAGATTTCCCTCGCCCAGTTGCACCAGGGCGACCGACCACGGTGTACCCGCCAACACCGCCACAGTGGGTCGAGTCACCCCCTTAAGGTACGACCAAGTGACCTGCGCGGGGATGCCGTTGGGATCGAAGGAGAGCTGATGTCGGAGCGACAGGACGTCACCGTCGGGCAGTTGCTCCTCGCCGAGTACCAGAGCCTCAAGGACGAGCAGAAGACCCGTATCGGATTCCGCGACAACCTCCTCTACGTCACCCTGACCGTCGTCGCCGCGGTCATCGCCGCGACCGCGCAGGCGAAGCGTCCGGACATGCTGCTCGCGCTCCCGCCGGTGTGCGTCGTGCTCGGGTGGACGTATCTCGTCAACGACGAGAAGATCTCCGCGATCGGCAGGCACGTACGGGAGGACATCGGGCCCAGGCTCGCTCAACTCGCGCAGGCGGAGGGCGTGTTCGGATGGGAGATCGCCCATCGTTCCGACTCCCGGCGCCGGTCCCGCAAGGCCATCCAGTGCGGGATCGATCTGCTGGCCTTCTGCCTCGTGCCCTTCGCCGGGCTCACCGTCTACTGGGCGGCCGGTGAGACCAGCGCCGGGCTGCTCTTCCTGTCCGTTCTCGAAGCGCTCGGCGTCATCGGGCTCGGGGTGCAAGTCGTGCTCTACGCGCGGCCGTTCGGCCAACCGGTCAGCGCTGGCCCTTGACCCACCGGTACTGCAACTCGGGCCGGCCCACCGTCCCGTACTGCGGCGCCCGCGCCGCCCGCCCCGCGTCCACGAGGTGTTCCAGGTAGCGGCGGGCGGTGATCCGCGAGATTCCTACGACCTCCGCCAGTCCGGTGGCCGTCAGTCCCTCCCCGGAGTCCCGTAGCGCCACGGTGACCCGCTCCAGCGTCGGCGCGCTCAA
Source organism: Streptomyces sp. S3(2020) (assembly GCF_013044505.1). Classification (GTDB taxonomy): domain Bacteria; phylum Actinomycetota; class Actinomycetes; order Streptomycetales; family Streptomycetaceae; genus Streptomyces. Next base: position 4,494 of record NZ_JABERD010000373.1, read on the forward strand.
CCCTTTCGGCAGCGCCGCCGGTCCCGGCGCCCGTAGTGTCGCCAGCGCCCGGTCCACCTCGTCCTGCCCGCTGGCCTCACCCGCCGCCGCGTGGAACTCGGCGTACCGGATCAGCCGGTCCCGCAGGGTGGCGAAGGTGAAGGGTTTCAGGACGTACTGGACGACGCCCAGGGAGACACCCTCCCGTACGACCGTCAGATCCCGTGCCGACGTCACCGCGATCACGTCCGCCTGATGACCGGCGGCGCGCAGGGAGCGGGCGAACTGCAATCCGTGCACGTCCGGCAGGTGCAGGTCGAGCAACAGCAGGTCCACCGGCGTACGGTCCAGCAGGCGCCGCGCCTCCGCCCCGGTGTGCGCCTTGCCCACGGCGGCGAAGCCCTGCACCCGGTTGACGTACATGACGTGCGCGTCGGCGGCGACCGGGTCGTCCTCCACGACCAGGACACGGATGGGCTGCTCACTCGTCATGCGTCGCCTCCAGAAGCGGTACCCCGCGAACCGGCGCCCTCCGGCGCGGGAGCCCCACGCTCGGAGCCCTCCGGTTCGGCACCCTCCGGCCCCGGGGTTCGCGGCTCGATCCCCGCCGGCACGGCACCTGTCGTCGACGCATCTTCGGACACCGTCGCGCCCACCGCACGCCCGGCCCCCACTCCGTCGCCCCGCGAGGCCTCCCGCGCAGCGCCCCCTTCGCTCACCCGAGAGGACACCGGCCCCTCGACCACCGTCTCGCCCCCGGCCTGCCCCGCGCCTCGGGTCACCGCCCCGCTCCCAATACTCCCGATGTTCCCGACGGCCGGCTCGGCCCCGAC
>NZ_JABERD010000374.1 GCF_013044505.1 Streptomyces sp. S3(2020)
AGATGGGTATAAGAGACCGGGGCGCGGCCGCCGTCGCGATGCTCGCCGCACTCGCGGGCGGACCGCTCGGGGTTGCCGCCCTCGCCTGGTTCGGTCCGGTGTGGTGGCTGACCGGGGCGGCGGCGCTGGCGTGGACCTCGGCGGTGGCGATGCCCACGGCCCTGGGGCTACGGGCGTGGCGGTGCCGCGAGCCGAAGGCCGCGAAGGCCGCGAAGGCGCGGGAGACCGGGGCCGGTGAGCCGCAGGCGGAGGCGCACGGGTCCGGAGGCCGGGCCCGCGGCTGGCTCCGGCGGAAGAGGCAGGAGAAGCAGGAAAAGCAGGAGCAGCAAGAAAGGCAGGAGCAGCAGGAGAAGCGCGAGACGGAGGCCGGTCGGACCGTTCCGAAGCCCTCGACGGCGGACGGGATCCCGGACCCGGAGACCCCCTCGGGCCACGAGGCGGACCCAGCCGTCGCGAAGTCCTCGCCCCGCCGCTGGTTCTCCCGCGGAAAGCCCGCCGGCCAACCGGCCCCGGCGCCCGCCACGCCGTACGGCCCCGGCGACGACGACCCCGCCTTCGAGCCGTACGACTTCCTGCCCACCGACCCCCACCCGGCCACGGCGACGCACTCGCCCTGGCACGACGACGCCTCCCGCGAGACCCGCTGGGCCGCGCTCAAGGAGGCGTCGGCACCGCTGGATCCGCCCGAGGCCCCGTGACCCCGGCGCCTTGAGCGGTCCCCGGTGCCCCGGCGTCAGCTGGGGGCCAGGATGTCCCGCAGCTTCTCCGGGACCAGCTGGCTGCAGGACTGCTTGGCCTCGTTGGTGAGGGCGTCGTTCGTGCAGGTGTAGTAGTCGCTGTAGACCAGGTGCAGGACGAACGTCGCCGTCACCACCGCGATCGCCAGGGACGAGGTGACCAGGCCGCTGATGGCGGCGGTCCGCTGGGGGCGGCCGCCCGGTTCGGACGCCGGGGTGTCCGGGTCCGGGGTGCGCGGCTTGGCGCGCAGCGCGCTGATGCCCCAGTACATGGCGAGCGCACCGAGCAGCAGGGCGACGTACGGCCAGCTGAAGAGGGCGAAGAAGAACGCCCACATACCGCTCAGGAGCGAGTAGCGCGCGCGGCGCTGGCCCGGGTCGGTCGGGTCCCACCGCATGCCCGTGCCGGGGCCGGAACCGCCCTGGCCCTCCGGTCCGGGACCGCCACCGGGGCGCTCGCCGAAGCCGCTGGAGGAGCGGCCCGGCTGGCGGTCGCTCCACTGGCCGCCCCAGGGGGAGCGGGCGCTGTCGTCGTCGGAGGAGTCGTCCGCCGGGCGCCGGGGCCGCCAGGGACGGTCCGGGGTGCCCTCCGGCGGCGGCGCGAAGGGGTTGTCCTCCTCCGCCTTCTTGTCAGGCTTGTCCGAGGGCGCGTCGGGCGGAGAGGCGGGGCGCTCCCGCAGCAGCACGCCGCGGCGCTCCCCTCCCTGCACCGACTGCGGGGGGAGCGTGAGGAGTCGCAGGCTGCGGTCCGGCATCAAGTGAGCGTCTTCCCCTAGGTGATACGACGTCTTACGGCGGTCTGGCGTGAGCCTTCACTTCGGAAACGCACCGCACGACGACCACGTTCCCGACAGAGGCCCTCCCAGACGCTACCTTCCGGCCACGCCCCCGTCCCGTGGGGGCCGTCCGGAGTGCCGGTATCGTTGCTGGCGTTCGGCCGCTTCGTAGACTTCCCCGTATCCCGGGGCGCGAAGCATTCGTACGAACGTACATACGGTCGACCGTACGGAAAACGCTCCCCCGAGAAAGGGCCCCACCGTGGCCGCCAAGCCCGTGGCCAAGCGCCTCGTCGTGCTGGTCTCCGGATCCGGCACCAACCTCCAGGCGCTCCTCGACACCATCGGCCAGGCAGGCTCGGAGGCCTACGGCGCCGAGATCGTGGCCGTCGGAGCCGACCGCGACGGCATCGAGGGGCTCGCCCGTGCCGAGCGCGCCGGGATCCCCACCTTCGTGTGCAGGGTCAAGGACCACGGGAGCCGCGAGGAGTGGGACGCGGCGCTCGCCGAGGCGACCGCCGCGTACGAGCCCGACCTGGTGGTGTCCGCCGGGTTCATGAAGATCGTGGGCAAGGAGTTCCTCGCGCGCCACGGCGGGCGGTTCGTGAACACCCACCCCGCGCTGCTGCCCAGTTTTCCCGGCGCCCACGGCGTGCGTGACGCGCTCGCGTACGGCGCCCGGGTCACCGGCTGCACCGTCCACTTCGTCGACGACGGCGTCGACACCGGACCGATCATCGCGCAGGGCGTGGTGGAGGTCCGGGACGAGGACGACGAGAGCGCTCTGCACGAGCGCATCAAGGAAGTCGAGCGAAGGCTGCTCGTCGATGTCGTGGGGCGGCTCGCCCGCAACGGCTATCGCATTGAGGGACGAAAGGTAGTTATCCAGTGACCGCCGAGAGCAACAAGCGGGCCATCCGACGGGCGCTCGTCAGCGTCTACGACAAGACGGGTCTGGAAGACCTCGCGCGCGGCCTGCACGAGGCGGGCGTGGAGCTCGTCTCCACCGGGTCCACCGCGGGCCGGATCGCCGCCGCCGGCGTCCCCGTCACCAAGGTCGAGGAGCTCACCGGCTTCCCCGAGTGCCTGGACGGCCGCGTCAAGACGCTGCACCCGCGCGTGCACGCCGGCATCCTCGCCGACCTGCGCCTGGAGGACCACCGGCGCCAGCTGGCCGAGCTGGGCGTCGAGCCCTTCGACCTGGTCGTCGTCAACCTCTACCCGTTCCGCGAGACCGTCGCCTCCGGTGCCTCGCCCGACGAGTGCGTGGAGCAGATCGACATCGGCGGCCCCTCGATGGTCCGCGCCGCCGCCAAGAACCACCCCTCGGTCGCCGTGGTCACCAGCCCCGCGCGGTACGCCGACGTCCTGAGCGCCGTCCAGGACGGCGGTTTCGACCTCACCACCCGCAAGCGGCTCGCCGCCGAGGCCTTCCAGCACACCGCGTCCTACGACGTGGCGGTCGCCTCCTGGTTCGCGTCCTCCTACGCGCCCGTGGACGAGTCGCAGTTCCCCGACTTCCTGGGCGCCACCTGGGAGCGCGCCAACACCCTCCGCTACGGCGAGAACCCGCACCAGCCCGCCGCCCTGTACGTGGACGGCAGCGGCGGCGGCCTGGCCGAGGCCGAGCAGCTGCACGGCAAGGAGATGTCGTACAACAACTACACGGACACGGACGCCGCCCGCCGTGCCGCGTACGACCACGACGAGCCGGCCGTCGCGATCATCAAGCACGCCAACCCCTGCGGTATCGCGGTCGGCGCGGACGTCGCCGAGGCGCACCGCAAGGCACACGCGTGTGACCCGCTGTCGGCGTTCGGCGGGGTCATCGCCGTCAACCGGCCGGTGTCGAAGGAGATGGCCGAGCAGGTCGCCGAGATCTTCACCGAGGTCATCGTCGCGCCGGACTACGAGGAGGGGGCCTTGGAGGCCCTCGCCAAGAAGAAGAACATCCGTGTGCTGAAGGCCCCGGCCGCGCCCGCCAACCCGGTCGAGCTCAAGCTCGTCGACGGCGGCGCGCTGCTCCAGGTCACCGACCGCCTCCAGGCGGACGGCGACGACCCGGCGAACTGGACGCTGGCGACGGGCGAGGCGCTGAGCGCCGCCGAGCTCGCCGAGCTGTCCTTCGCCTGGAAGGCCTGCCGCGCGGTGAAGTCCAACGCGATCCTCCTCGCCAAGGACGGCGCCTCGGTCGGCGTCGGCATGGGCCAGGTCAACCGCGTCGACTCCGCGAAGCTGGCCGTGGAGCGGGCCGGCACCGAGCGCGCGCAGGGTTCCTACGCCGCCTCCGACGCCTTCTTCCCCTTCCCCGACGGTCTGGAGATCCTCGTCGAGGCCGGCGTGAAGGCGGTCGTCCAGCCCGGCGGTTCGGTCCGTGACGAGCTGGTCGTCGAGGCCGCGAAGAAGGCGGGCGTGACGATGTACTTCACGGGGACGCGGCACTTCTTCCACTGAGGTCCCTCAGCTCTCACCCGGCCGTTGTCAGTGCCGGGTGAGAGCCTGGCGGCATGATCGTGGAACGTGCGTACGCCCATGCCGCCGAGGACGAGGTCCAGGGCTCCGAGTGGCCCTGGACGGTGCCCTGCGTACGCCGGCTGCTCGACGACGGACTGCGGTTCACCGCGCCGGTCACCTTCCTGGTCGGGGAGAACGGCTCGGGCAAGTCGACCCTCGTCGAGGCGCTGGCGGAGGCCTTCGGGCTGGATCCGTGGGGCGGGTCGGCGGGGTATCGCTACGCCGGTCCGCGCGCGCCGTCGGTGCTCGGTGGCCGGATGCGGTTCGAGGCGACCGTGGCCGGGCGCCGGATGCTGCGGGCCCCTCACACCCGCCGCCGGGGGTTCTTCCTGCGCGCCGAGACCGCGCTCGACGCCCTCGGCCGGGAGCAGCGCACAGGCCGTGTGTCCGGCTCCCCGGAGGAGATGAGCCACGGCGAGGGCTTTCTCATGGCCTTCAGGGAGCGCTTCGCCGGGCCGGGTCTCTACGTCCTGGACGAGCCGGAGTCCGCGCTGTCCTTCGCCTCCTGCCTCGAACTCGTGGGGGTGCTCGACGACCTCTCCCGGACGGGCGCCCAGATCATCTGCGCCACTCACTCACCCCTGCTCACCGCACTGCCCGGCGCCGAGATCATCGAGGTCGGCGAGCACGGGATGCGCTCCGCCGAGTGGCACGAACTGGAGCTGGTCGAGCACTGGCGGCGCTATCTGAACGACCCGCGGGCGTATCTGCGGCACATAGTCGGCTAGCCGGCGACCGGTCGGCGACCAGTCGGCGGCTAGGTGGAACTCCGCAGCGCCGCCCACGTCTGGGGCCCCACCTCACCGTCGACCTCCAGCCCCTTCGCGCCCTGGAACTGCTTGACGGCGGCCAGGGTGTCCTTGCCGAACTGGCCGTCCACGCCCGAGTCCCCGACGCTGTAGCCGCGTTTGGTGAGCATGCACTGGACCTGGACGACCCGTTGGCCCTTGTCGCCGTGGTTGGTGAGTTCGGTGCCGGAGTAGTAGGTGCAGTCGGAGATCCAGGCCGGCTCGGTGGGGGTGGTCGCGGTCTCGGTGACGGTGGCGGTCGGGGTGGGGGCGGGGGGGGGGGGGGGGGGGGG
>NZ_JABERD010000375.1 GCF_013044505.1 Streptomyces sp. S3(2020)
GCCGCTGGGCCGACGCCCTCACCGAGTACCGCAGAGTCGCCGCCGCCCGCGAACGCGTCCTGGGCGCCGACCACCCCGACACCCTCGCCAGCCGCAACGACGAGGCCCACTGCCTCGAACAGCTCGGACGTGGGGAGGAGGCGGTGGAGCTCTACCGACAGACGGCCGCGCTGCGCCACCAGGGGCACAGCGCCCAGTCGTAGGCTCCAGCCATCGTCCGGCGCGACGCAGCGTCTCGCACAGCCGGGCCGGCGTCCGTGCCGTCGGACCGTCCGCATGCTGCCGTCCCCCTCCCGTCGTTCCCGTCGATCGCCGATCACGTCGACTGGGATCAAGAACAGCCCGACCGAGCACCGGGCCCGCGCGGAGCTGATCGCGAGAAGACGGCTGCTGTCCGCTTCGGACATCACCGACTCCCGGCCCCGGGCGGCTCGTTGATCGAGAGGACGTATCCGGCTCCTCGCAACAAGGCAGGCTCAGCGCTTCATGGCAACCATCACCACGATCGAACTCGACGACGGATCACTGCTGCGCGTGGAGACGGCCTCGACAAGCGCTACACCGGCCGCCCCACCAGCCGCCCCGGCCGCCCCACCGCGGGCGCCCGCCGACGCCTACGAACCCATCGGCCGCCCACGCCCCGCGGAGACCGTGGCCGGCGCCGCCGACACGCTGCGCGCCGCGGTGGACCGGGTGCGCCCGGCCGTGCAGGACGTGGTCGAGTCACTGCGGGCGATGCCGCGTCGGCCGGACCGGATCACCCTGGAGTTCGGGGTGAAGGTGACCGCCGAGGCCGGTGTGGTGCTCGCCAGGACCGCCGCGGAGGCGCACTTCTCCGTGGGTGTGGAGTGGGAGACCACGGGTGGACGGGACGCGTCCGGTGCCGTCTGACGGTCTTCCCCCGGAGGCCCGCTACGAGCGGGGCGCCGCCCGGGTGTTCGGCCCGGACGGGGCGGTCGCGGGAGCGGGGTTCCTCATCGGCGAACGACTGGTGTGCACCTGCGCCCACGTCGTCCGGGAGGTCGACGGCGGCCGCCCGGACCGACCGGTGGCCGTCGACTTCCCGCTGCTCGCCGGGGCCGAGGCAGGCCCTGCGGTCACCGCCGAGATCGTGTCCTGGCGGCCGGAGGACGATGTCGCGCTCCTGCGCCTGGCTGTCGCGGTGGAGGGCACCGAGCCGCTGCCGTTCGTGGCCGACGGGAGCGACGGGTGGGGCGGGGAGATCCGCTCCTTCGGCTTCCCCGAGGACGCGCCACGAGGCGTGAACGCCACCGGAGTGCTGCGCGGCCGCCAGCGGGCCGACCGGCTCCAGCTCGACCTCGCCGCCCACGGGGTACCGATCGCCCAGGGGTTCAGCGGGGCCGCCGTATGGGACGTACGACGGGAGGCCGTGGCCGGGATGCTCGTCACGCGCGGACGGTACGGGCTCAGCGGCACCGCGTATCTGATTCCCGCGGACCGGTTGCTCGACTCGGAGACGCCCGTGGCGTGCCCCTTCCGCGGTCTGGGCCGGTTCGAGGAACAGGACGCCCCGTACTTCCACGGTCGTGGGCCGGAGGTACGCACGCTCGTGGCAGCGGTCGGCTCACGACCGGTCACCGTACTCGCCGGCCCCTCGGGCAGCGGGAAGTCGTCGCTGCTCAGGGCCGGTCTGCTGGCCGAACTACGGCGCCGGGGAACCCCGTCGGCGCTGCGCGTGCCGCAGCCCGCGGCGGATCCGGCCGGCGCCGGCTCCGGGGATGCCTGGGTCGGGGAGGCCGTCGTGGCTGCCTGGCACGCGGCCGCACCGGACACCGCGGCCCGCCGAGAGCGCCTCGACGCCGTACTCGAAGCCTGTGCCGGACCGGAGGGCGCCCGCGTCGCGCTCCTCGGCCGGCTCCGCGACGAACTCGGTCCGGCCGGAGCCGTGCTCCTGCTCGACCAGTTCGAGGAGTACGCCGCCGACGACCCCCGGGCGGCGCTCCGGGCCTTCCGGACGCTGTCGGCGCTGACCGCCGCGCCCGATCCGGCACAAGGCGGCGGTCTGCGCGTCGTACTGACGGCGCGGCCCGCCACGCTGGAGTCACTCAGCGCCGCCGACACGTCGGCGTCCCTGGGCCGAGCGGTCGTCTTCCTGGCCCCCATGACACCCGAGGCGCTCGCCCTCACCGTCGACGAGCCGGTCAGGTCCGTCCCCGGACTCCGCCTTCAGGACGGACTGAGCGCCCGCCTCGTACGCGACGCCGCCGGGGAACCGGGCTGTCTGCCCCTGCTCCAGTTCACCCTCACCGAGCTGTGGCGCCGCAAGAAGGCCCACACCCTCACGCACTCCGCGTACGAGGAGATCGGCGGCGTCGGCGGGGCGCTGGCCTCGTACGCCGACGAGGCCCTCACGGCGTGCCTCGCGCGCGGCGACGTACCGGAGGCTGCCGCGCAGCGGCTCTTCCAACGGCTGGCGCGTCCGGACGGGAAGGGCGGCTTCACCCGGCGACCGGTGGCGACCGGCGAACTGCCTTCTGATCAGGCGGGGTTGGCACGCGGTCTGGCCGGGCGGCGCCTCCTCGTGTGGGACGTCGTGGAGACGGCGGCCCCCGGGGACCCGGGAGGCACCGTGCAGGTCGTGCACGAGGCCCTGCTGCACAGGTGGCCGCGTCTCACCGACTGGTTGCGGGACGACGCCGGGTTCTGCGAGTGGCAGGAGCGCACGGCACGGGACGCGGCCGAATGGGAGGCCCGCGGCCGGCCGGCCGGACTGCTGCCGCACGGGGTGCGGCTGGCCCAGGGGCTGGAGTGGCTGGCCGGCCGCCCCGAGGACCTCACGACGACGGAACGGGCCTACCTGGAGGCGGGCCGACGACGGCAGCGCCGCGGACTGCGGCGACTGTGGGCCGTCACGGGCCTGGTCACCGCACTGGCGGTGCTGGCCTCGGTCCTCGCGGTCAACTCCTACCGTGCCCGTCAAAGGGACCTGGCGGAGCTGCGGACGGCCGCTTCGACCGAGCTGAGCGAACTCAGTGGTGAGATGGCCGAGCGGTCACCGGACAGTGCGTTCCGCTACGCGGCGGGCGCGTGGACCGTGCGGCACACACCGCAGGCTCAGCGCGCTCTGTTCCAGCAGTACGTCCGGGCGCGGAACACCACCGCCTCGTACAGCGGGCTGTGGCGCGGCACGGCCCGCACGACCCTGGCGACCCCGGACGGCCGGACACTGGTGGTGGTGTCCCGGCCGGAGGGCGGGGCGGATGCGGAGGCGACCGTGGTGACGGGTGCCCTCGACGGGCGGCCACGGGCACTGCGGCTGCGGGGATTCCCCACAGGCCTGGTGACAGGGGGCTACGCGGACGCGCTGAGCGACGACGGCCGACGCTACGCGCTGGCCACGACGGACGGACGGGTCCTGCTCTGGAACCTGACCGACCGTGTCCCCCGGCCGCGCACCCTGTCGGGACCCCTGGCCGCTCGGGGCGATGTGTACGGGTCCACCGTCGACTTCTCGGACGACGGCAGCCGCCTCCTGCACTTCCACGCCTTCCAGAAGCCGAGCCCGCGGGACGCCGGCAGGCACGCACAGGTACGGCTGTGGGACCCGAGAACCGGTCGCCCCCTTCCCGCGTCCCAGCGGCCGGTCGCCCGGGACCGTCCGAGCCGGGCCTGGCTGCTGGGGACGGGCGACCGGATCGCCGTCGCCGTCACCCGCGAGGCACGCGACGGAGAGAACGGGGCCTACGACCGTCTGGGCGTCCACGCCGTGCGCTCCGGCGAGCAGGTGCGTCAGGTGTACGGGCCAGTGGTGTCACGCTACCCAGAGGCTCGCGCGAGCCGGGGGCACGGTGTCTGGTTGGTCACGGGCGGCGTCCACCGCTGGTACACGTTGGTCCCCGGGGCGCACCAGCCGAGCGGCGAGCTCGACGGACCCGTCGGCCGCCCGGATCTGACGGGCACACACCTGTACGACGACGCACACGCCACCCTCTCGGCACCGGGCGGCGACCACCGGCGCGTCACGTTCCTCGACGCCCGGGGCGGCCGGCGCCACTGGGCGGCCACGCTCCCGGGCAGGGCCTCCGCCCAGGACATCGCGGTCGTCGGCGAGAACGACGGACCCCGCACCGTGCTCACCACCGTGGGGGACTCCCTGATCCGGGTGCGCCCGGTACCGGTGCCGCCGCCCGCCCGGAGCGGCTCCTCCCCCTGGGGCACCGCCTCCGCCCTGGCCCCGGACGGCTCGCGCACGGCAAGGGTGCGGCAGGGCAGCCTGGAGGTGCTGGGCCCGGATGCCCGCCTGCGCGGCACGCGCCTGCCCGCCCTCAAGAGGCAGCTGAACCACCCGCCGCGCCTGCTCTGGGCCACCCGGGACGGCGAGGAGACGCTGCTGCTCTGGGCGAGGAACATGAAGTACGCGCTCCTGTACGACGTGGACACGCTGGCCTCCCCCGCGCGGGTCACGTGGAGCTGCGGCCGCGCCGGCGGTCCGGACCGCGACACCCCGGAGGACGTGGTCCAGGCGGCCGGCGGGGAGATCGTCCTGCTCTGCCTCAACGGCACCCTGGTCCGGCTGGACCCCCGCACCGGACTCCAGAGCGGCGGCCCGGTCCGCTTGAAGCCCGCCTCGCCCTCGGGCGACGAGGCCTGGGGCGGACAGCTCACCGCCCGGCCGGGCCACCCGGACCAGGTGGCGGTGGTCACGCGGGAGTGGGGCGAGGACGGCCGGATCGAGGTGTGGGACGTGCGCAGGGGCACCCGGATGTCCCGGCTGGAAGGCGCCCCGCTCGCCTACGCCTCGGACGACTTCGACCGGCTCACGGTCTTCACCCCGGACGGCGACCGGCTCGCCGCCCGTGGCGAGGACCGCCGGGTGCAGTGGTGGCGGGTCGACGAGGAGCGCGGTACGGGACGCACCGGTCCTCTGGAGGAGGTGAGCAGCCTGCTGGGCGTGTCGGAGAACGGGACGCTGGTCGCCGACCTGTACGGGGACATCGCGCTGTTCTCTCCCGGGAGCGGCAAGCTCCTGGGCCGCGTCGGGCTCCCGTCCTCCCCGCTCGGCGCCTGGCGTCTGAAGGGCGACACCCTGCGCCTCGCGCACGACGACCACGACACCCTGACCCTGCGCCTCGCACCCGCCGACTGGCACGCCGCCCTCTGCTCAGCGGCCCCCGGCCCCTACACCCCCGCCC
>NZ_JABERD010000376.1 GCF_013044505.1 Streptomyces sp. S3(2020)
GGGTGCTGGGGGGGCGGTGGGGGGTGCGGTGGGGGCCGCAGGGAGGGCGGGGGCGGGGGTGCGGCGGCGTGGTGGGTGTCGTGTGCCGGGAGTGGGGGCGTGGGGGGCGGACGGGTGGGGAGTAATGCTCGTGGTGGGCCAGGGCCGCCCACGGCTTGCCTACGGCGTACCGCGATGCCCGACGCGCTGCTTTTCTTCGGCCGAGAGGGGGGGGCCGGGGGTGGGAGTGGGCGCGGTCGGGGAGGCGGAAGCGTTCGGGGACGGTGAGGTCGTGGTGGACGGGGTCGGTGAGGCCTTGGACGTGAGGGAGGTCTTGGTGGTTCCCGTGGTGCCTCCGGCCTCGCCCTCGCCGGTCTTGGAGTTCTGCTCGCTCTCGGCGGCCTGCTGCTCGGAGCGCTTCTTGCACGCGGACGCCTGCAGGGAGAGTTCGTCGATCTTCTTCTGGGCGGTCTTGAGGTCGCCTTCGGCGATGGTGCCCTCGACGAGCTTCTGCTGGTACGGCGGCAGGTACTTGAGTTCGATCTCGGGGTGGTCCTTCTCCACCTTCGACAGCGACACCCAGGCCAGGTCCTGGCTGATGCCCCGGTACAGCGCCACGTGCTCGTCGTTGGCGGCCACGTAGTACTGGGTCTGGGTCCAGCGCCAGCCGCCGTAGAGGCCGCCGCCGACGACGGCGAGTGTGAGGGCGACGTAGAAGGATCTCTTCAGCCACTTGCGGCCCTTGCGGGGCTTGACGAAGTCCTCGTCGCTGTAGTCGCCGAAGCCGTCGGTGGGGATGAAGCCGGTGACGTCGCCGGAGCCGGGCGGGCCGAACTGTCCGCCGCCGCCCTGTCCGGGCACCTGGCGGCCGAGTCCGGAGGCGCGGCCCGCGGGGGTCTGCATGATGCCGTTGTCGTGCAGTTGGTGCTGCTGGTTCTCGGCGACCGCGCCGACGACGACCGGGGTGTCGGAGAGCTGCCCGGCCAGGGTGTCTCCGGTGTCCAGGTCCAGTACGTCGGCGACGATGACCGTGATGTTGTCGGGGCCGCCGCCGCGCAGGGCGAGCTGGATCAGCTCCTGCACGGTCTCCTGGGGGCCCTGGTAGCTGGCGAGGGTGTCTTCGAGCGTCTGGTGGGAGACGACGCCGGAGAGGCCGTCGGAGCAGATCAGGTAGCGGTCGCCGGCGCGGACCTCGCGGATGGAGAGGTCGGGTTCGACGTGTTCGCCGCTGCCCAGCGCGCGCATCAGCAGGGAGCGCTGCGGGTGGGTGGTGGCCTCTTCCTCGGTGATGCGGCCCTCGTCGACCAGGCGCTGCACCCAGGTGTGGTCCTGGGTGATCTGGGTGAGGACGCCGTCGCGGAGCAGGTACGCGCGCGAGTCGCCGACATGGACGAGGCCCAGGCGCTGGCCGGTCCAGAGGAGGGCCGTGAGCGTCGTGCCCATGCCCTCCAGCTGCGGGTCCTCCTCGACCAGGGCGCGCAGTTGGTCGTTGGCGCGCTGGACGGCGGTGCCGAGGGAGGTGAGCACGTCGGAGCCGGGGACGTCGTCGTCGAGGGCGACGATGGTGGAGATGGCCTCGGAGGAGGCGACCTCACCGGCGGCGGCGCCGCCCATTCCGTCGGCGATGGCGAGCAGTCGGGGACCGGCGTATCCGGAGTCCTCGTTGCCCTCCCGGATCATGCCTTTGTGCGATCCGGCGGCGAAGCGCAGTGACAGACTCATGCGCACCTCGCCCGTCGGCTCCGGATACATCCGCACGGTGCCCACCCTCCGGTCGGGAGCGCACCGCGGCCTTCGGCCGCCGTGTGCTCGCTCCGCTCGCGCCTATTCATGATGTAGCACTACTTCCGCAGCTCGATGACGGTCTTGCCGATGCGGATCGGCGCGCCCAGCGGAATCGGTGTGGGGGTCGTCAGCCGACTCCGGTCCAGATAGGTGCCGTTGGTCGACCCGAGGTCCTCGACGATCCACTGGCCGTCCCGGTCCGGGTAGATCCTGGCGTGCCTGCTGGAGGCGTAGTCGTCGTCCAGCACGATGGTGCTGTCGTGCGCCCGGCCCAGCGTGATGGTCTGGCCCTGGAGCGCGACGGTGGTGCCGGTGAGGATGCCCTCGCTGACGACCAGCTTGCTGGGGGCGTTACGGCCCCGGCGGCCGGCCGAGGGCTGCTGGCGCTGCTGCGGGGGCGCCTGTTGGCGCTGGGCCTGCTGCGGCCGGGCGGCCTCTCGTCTGGCCCCGCGCTGGGTGACACGCGTACCGAACAGGTCGCTGCGGATGACCTGCACGGCCACGATCACGAACAGCCACAGTACGGCCAGGAAACCCAGCCGCATGACCGTGAGGGTCAGCTCTGACATTGCCCCCGCTTCACCCTTCGGCTTGCCGGTAAATGATGGTGGTGTTGCCCACGACGATCCGCGAGCCGTCGCGGAGCGTAGCGCGGGTGGTGTGCTGTCCGTCCACCACGATGCCGTTGGTGGATCCGAGATCCTGGACGGTCGAGGGCGTTCCGGTCCGGATCTCACAGTGCCGGCGGGAGACGCCGGGGTCGTCGATCCGCACGTCGGCCTCGGTGCTGCGGCCCAGCACCAGCGTCGCGCGGGAGATCTGATGGCGGGCGCCGTTGATCTCGATCCAGTGGCGGGCACGTCCGCCTGCCGCGGCTGCCGGAGCGGGTGCGACCGGGGGCCGCTGACCGCTCACGGGCTGCGGGTATCCGTAGCCGCCGGGGCGGCCGCCGGGCGGCGGCGCGGCCGGCATGGGCGGGGCGCCCGGGGCTCCGGCGGGAGCCGCGGAGCCGTAGCCGCCGGGGGCCGCGGGCCGGCCGGCCGGGGCGGCGGCACCGGGGGCCTGCTGGTTGGTGGAGGAGGCGAGTGTGCGGCTGCGCACCCGGTACAGGCCGGTGTCGAGGTCGTCGGCCTTCTCCAGATGGACCTTGATGGGGCCCATGAAGGTGTAGCGCTGCTGCTTGGCGTAGTCGCGCACCATGCCGGCGAGCTCGTCGCCGAGCTGGCCGGAGTACGGGCTCAGGCGCTCGAAGTCCGGTGTGCTCAACTCCACGATGAAGTCGTTGGGGACGACCGTGCGGTCGCGGTTCCAGATCGTCGCGTTGTTGTCGCACTCGCGCTGGAGTGCTCCCGCGATCTCCACGGGCTGTACCTCGGACTTGAACACCTTGGCGAAGGTGCCGTTGACCAGACCTTCGAGGCGCTGCTCGAACTTCTTCAGGACTCCCATGGGGCACCTCCTCCGTAGCTGCTGCCGTCCTGCACCCCGCAGAGCGGGTACTGCCTTACCTGGTACTGCTTACTGATCGTATCCACGCGCCGGTCAATCGGCTGGTTCCCCCTGTCGGCCTCGTCGACGGGTGTCGACGCCTCCGAAGTTCCCTGTGGAGCTCCTCTTCGAACTCCCCCGGCCGACTCCTCCTGTCCAAGGATCGTAGAGGCGGCCGCAGACAAGTGTCCCGCACCTGACTGTGGACCCCGACCGGCTCCTGGGGAGACGGGCGGTACCGGTACGAGGTTGATACGTGAACAGACACGTGTTGATACGTAGCCGGAAGGACGGTGGGTTGGTGCGGGATCTCTACGGCCCTGATGAGCGGCTGCCCCTCGACAAGGGATGTGAACCCACCCCTGCCCGCGTGCTAATGTTCTGGATGTCGGAAGGCGCCAACCCCAAGGGGAAACAGCCCGAAGACACACCCAATGCGCGGGTGGCGGAATAGGCAGACGCGCTGGATTCAGGTTCCAGTGCCCGAAAGGGCGTGGGGGTTCAACTCCCCCCTCGCGCACAGCTGAAAGCCCCGTAGGTCTCAGACCTACGGGGCTTTTGCGTTGTCCTCCGGCGCCGCCTGCCGTGTGCTGTGAGGCTGCCTGTCGAGTGCTGCGGCGCCGTCCGCTGTGCGCTGCGGGCCGTGAGGACAATCACACCGTGTGGTCCCGGCCGGAGGCTTACGCGGCGAGGTTCTGGGCGAGGTGCTTCGCCCTGGTCTCGGCGTCCTGGTGGGCACGCGCGCGGGAGGCCTCGTAGAGGGGGATCAGCTCGGTCATCGCCGGGTTCTGCGGGGCCATGGTCAGCTCCGGGACGATGAAGTCGACGTCCAGGGCGAGGGAGTCGCCGAGGACCGCCCGCAGGTAGTTCTGCACGTACTCGAAGCCCTCGCGCGGAGTACCCGGAGCGTAGGAGCCGCCGCGGCTGGCGACGACGGTGACCGGGGTGCCGGTGATCTTCGAGTCCTCCGCCATGAAGGTGCGGCCCACGAGCATCACGTTGTCCAGCCAGGCCTTGAGGGTCGAGGGGATCGCGAAGTTGTACATCGGGGCGCCGATCAGCACGGCGTCCGCCCCCTCCAGCTCCTCGATCAGCCGCACGCGCGCGTCGAAGGCGGCGGCCTGCTCGGCGGTGTGCGTGGCCGGATCGGAGAAGCCGGCGGTGTGGGCGTCGGCGGTGATGTGCGGCACGGGGTTCGTGGCGAGGTCGCGGTAGATCACCGTGCCCTCGGGGTGCTGCTCCTCCCAGGTCCTGCGGAAGGCGTCCGTGACGGAGCGGGACGAGGAGGCGCCGTGGGGGAACACGGAGGAGTCGATGTGCAGCAGGGTGGCCATGGGGATCTCCTGAGGAGCAGTGCGTGGCTAATAATTCGTACTCGACTATTGATAACACAGGAACTTACTTTTTTTCATCCCCATACGTGAGCGCAGTACCCTGAAGGGCATGACGGTCGAGGAGAGTCACGGCACAGAGGCGTGCAAGCAGGTGGACAACGGGATCACCCGTGTCTTCCAGCTGCTGGGAAAGCGCTGGACCGGGCCGATCGTGGCCGTCCTGACCCCGGGACCGGCCTACTTCGTCGACCTGCGCCGGGCGATTCCCGGCATCAGCGAACGGATGCTGTCCGACCGTCTCACCGAGCTCGCCGCCGCGGGGCTCGTGCTGCGCGCCCTCACCGCCCGCCCTTCATCGCCCTCCCCCACCGCCAGCCCCGCGCCCGCGAGCTCCTGCACACCGCCGCACCGCATCCGCGCACTGGCGCCGGGCACCGCCCAGCCCCGCAGCGCTCCGCAGGCCCGCCCCGCCGACCCGCGCCACCACAGCCGCACGGCGCCGCGGCTGCGCCCGACCTGCAGAACGCCGCCGAC
>NZ_JABERD010000377.1 GCF_013044505.1 Streptomyces sp. S3(2020)
CCCCCGCCCTCCCCACGGACCGGCCGCGTGGACGTCGTGTCGCCGGGCGCGGGGCCGCCGAGGAGGTCTCCTGGGACGCGGGTCGGGCCGGGCGGCTGCGGGAGTGGAGCGGGCGGCAGGGGGTGACGCTGTTCGCGACGCTGCTCACGGCCTGGCAACTGGTGCTGCGGGAGCGGTCCGGGCAGGACGAGTTCCTCGTCGGCTCGACCTTCGGGAGGCGCCGCGCCGGTACCGAGCACACCGTCGGCTTCCATGTCGCCGTACTCCCGCTGAAGGCGTCGCTCACCGGCACGACCGGGCTGCGGGACGCCGTAAGAGCCACCCGGGACGCGCTGTTCGCCGCCGACGCGCATCAACACGTGGACGTGGACGCCCTGTTGGCCGCCCTCAACCCCGACCGTGGACATCCGCGTCCGCTGGTGACGGTGTCCGCGGACCTGGACGGCGCGCCCCTGTCCCGGCTCCGGCTGCCCGGACTCACCACCGAACAGATCCCCGGCGGCACCGAATCGGCCCCGCTGGAGCTGGCGTTGGCGGCCCTGGACACCCGCGAGGGGCTACGGCTGCGGATCCGCTACGACGCCGATCTGTACGAAGCGTCGACCGTACGGGGGCTGCTGGCCGACCTGGACCGGGTGCTGGAGGCCATGGCGGGCGGCCGGGCCGAGACGGTGGCGGACACGCGACCGGCCCCGCGGGAGCAGGCGACCCTGCGTACCCTCTGGTCCTCCGTCCTCGGCACCGACGACCTCTCCGACACCGCCGACTTCTTCGACCTGGGCGGCAGTTCGATCGCCGCGATCCGGTTGCACAACCGGGTCCGTGACGCCCTCGGCGTCGAGTTCTCGCTGGCGGACTTCTTCGCCGAACCGACGCTCGGGGCGCTCGGCGCGCTGGTCCGGACGCCGGCGGGAGACGATGACGACACGGCCTCGGACCCTGCCCCCGTCACCGACCAGCAGGCCCGCATGCTCGCCGCCCAGCCCGCCCTGCCCCGGCCGCAGGTCTACAACGTGCCGACCCGTATCCGCCTCACCGGCCCCGTCGACACGGACGCCCTGCGCACGGCCCTGACCGAGCTGGTGCGGCGCCACCACTCGCTGCGCACCCGGTACGTCCAGGACGGCGAGGGCACCTGGTGGCAGGAGGTCGTGGACGTCGCCCCGCCGCCGCTGCGGATCGTCGACTACAGCCGGCTCCCCGCCGAACGGGCCGCGCAGCGCTCGGACCAGGCCTGCCGGGCGGCGGCCGACGAGCCCTTCGACCTGACCCTCCCGACCCTGCCCCGGCTGCGGCTGCTGCGGGTCGCGCCGGACGAATGGGTGCTGATGTTCGTGGTGCACCACATCTGCACCGACGGCTGGTCCCACGGCGTCCTCCTCGCCGAGCTGGCCGCCCTGTACTCGGCCGCCGCGTCCGGCACCGACCCCGCCCTGCCCGCGCCCTCGGCCCAGCCCGCCGACCACGCCCGCCGTCAGCTCGAACGCCGGGGCGGGGCCGAACGGACCCGGCGGGCCGCGCACTTCGTCGACCATCTGAGCGGCGTACCCACCCGTCTGGAGGTGCCCACGGACCGGCCCCGCTCCGGGAGCCTCAGCGGCGACGGCGACACCGTCCGCGCGCACGCGCCGGCCGAACTGCGGGGCAGGGTCGAGAGGTTCGCCACGGCCCACCGGGTGACGCCGTTCGCCGTGGCGGCCGCCGCGCTCGGCGTCACGGTGGCCCGGCTCTCCGGACAGCGGGACCTGCTGGTGGGGGTGCCGTACGCCAACCGGGACGGCAGCGACACCGAGACGCTGGTGTCGCTGGTGTCCACGAACATCCCGGTGCGGATACGGGTCGGGCCCGAGGAGACGTGCGCCGAACTGGTCGCCCGTACCGGGGCGGAGACGCTGGCCGCCATGGCGAACGTGCTGCCGACGGCGGAGGTGTGGCAGGCGCTGCGGGAGGCGGGCGTGCGCGAGGTGCCCGAGGTGGTGTCGTGCCTGCTGGTCTTCCAGAACACCGACGACGTGGAGATCGAGATCCCCGGACTCGGGGTGGAGGTCGACGACGTGGCACCGCCCGCGGCGCGCACGGAGCTGACGTTCGGGCTGACGCCGCGGCGCGATCCGGCGCTGGGCTATCGCGCGTATGTCGAATACTCGGCGGATCTGTGGGACAGGAAATCGGCGGAGCGGATCCTCGACTCCTACCTGTCCGTCCTCGACGACCTGTGCGACAGCCCCGGCCTCCCGGTCGGCGAGCTGCTCGCCCCCCACCACCTCCGGAGAGGCACAAGCGCATGACCAAGGCCATCGATCCCACGCACAACGACGACCTGCTCGCTTTCCTGGAAGCCGCCTCCTCGCCCTACCACGCGGTGGCGCAGGCCGTGCAACGCCTGGAGAAGGCCGGCTTCGAGGAGCTGCGGGAGACCGAGGAGTGGACCGGTCACAGCGGTGGCCGGTTCGTCGTACGGGGCGGTGCGCTGCTCGCCTGGTACGTCCCCGAAGGGGCGCCCGCGCACACACCGTTCCGGATCATCGGCACGCACACCGACTCCCCCAACCTGCGGGTGAAGCCGACCCCGGACACCGGCTCGGCCGGCTGGCGCCAGGTCGCCGTGGAGATCTACGGCGGAGTCCCACTGAACACCTGGCTCGACCGCGACCTCGGTGTCTCCGGCCGGCTGACCCTGCGCGACGGCACGGCGAAGCTGGTCAAGATCGATGAACCGCTGTTGCGGGTACCGCAGTTGGCGATCCATCTCGACCGTACGGTGAACGAGGGCCTCGCCCTCGACCGGCAGCGCCAGCTCCAGCCCGTCTGGGCGCTGGGCCGGCCCGAGCCGGGTGCGCTGCTGCGGCGGATCGCGGCCGACGCCGGGCTCGACCCGGCCGAGGTGCTCGGCTGGGACCTGATGCTGCACGATGTGCAGAAGCCCGGACTGCTGGGCGCCGAGCGGGAGTTCCTGGTCTCGGCGCGGCTGGACAACCTCGTCTCCGTGCACGCGGGCGCCGCCACGCTGGCCACCGTCGCGCAGTCCTGGCCGGGGGCCGCCGAACGTATCCCGGTGCTCGCCGCGTTCGACCACGAGGAGGTCGGCTCCGGCTCCGAGACCGGGGCGCAGGGCCCGCTCCTGGAGCGCGTCCTGGGCCGGGTGGTGACCGCGCGGGGCGGTGGCGCCGAGGACTGGGCGCGGGCACTGGCGGGCACGATCTGTGCCTCGGCCGACATGTCGCACGCGGTGCACCCCAACTACAGCGAGCGGCACGACCCGGACAACCATCCGCTGCCCAACGGCGGTCCGGTGATCAAGGTCAACGTCAATCAGCGGTACGCCACCGACGGCACCGGCTATGCCGCGTTCGCCGCCGCCGCGGACCGGGCCGAGGTGCCCTGGCAGCGGTTCGTGTCCAACAACGCCATGCCCTGCGGTACGTCGATCGGGCCGATCACCGCGGCCCGGCTGGGCGTGACGACGGTGGACGTGGGCGTGCCCGGACTGTCCATGCACTCCTCGCGGGAGATGTGCGGGGCGGCCGACCCCGGGTATCTGACCCGGGCGCTGACGGAGTTCGTCTCGGCGGGCTGAACCAACGACACAACGACAAGAGGGCGGGCTGACGGTGTCAAGGAATGTGACCCTGGCGGGGGCCGACCCGGAGCGGGCCGTGCTGCGGGTGCTGATCGTGCCGCACGCCGGGGCGGGCGGGGCGAGCGGGCAGCCGTTCGCCGCGCACGCGCCGGACGACTGGCTGGTGGCGACGGCCCGGCTGCCCGGACGCGAGTCCCGCGTCCGGGAGCCCGGGGGCGACCTCGACGCCCTCACCGCGGACGTCACCGCAACGATCCGGGACCTGCCGGGTTCGGCGCCCCTGGTGGTGGTCGGCGTGTGCTCGGGTGCGGTGATCGCGCTGGAGGCACTGCGGCGGTCGGGCTCCGCCGGGGTCGCGGGCCTCGCCGTGGTGTCCCAGTGGGCGGTGAACGAGAGGCCCGACCCCGGCCGGCGTCCGCTGCGCGACGTCGACCTCACCCGCGACCGTGCCGAAGTCCTGGACATCCTGCGGGACTTCGGCGGCGTACCGGACGGGCTGGCCGCGAACGAGGAGATGCTCGGCCTGCTGCTGCCGTCGATCGTCGCGGACATCAGGGCCGTCGAGGACTACGTCCGCGAACCCTTCGATCCCGGCGTCCCCCTGCTGACCGTGTTCGGCGACGAGGACCAGCTGTGCTCGGAGGAACGCACCGACGGCTGGTCCCTCTTCGGCCCCCGCACCCGCACGGTGTGGCTCCCGGGCCACCACCTGCTCCTGACGGACGAACCGAAGGCACTGGCCACGGCGGTGGCGGAGAACCTCGACCACTGGGGCCTGGCATGACGGGCGGGGCGGGGGCGGTGGCTACGGCGGGTTCGGCGAGCGCCGCCCAGCGGATCGACGAGCTGCTGCTGGAACGTCTGGGACGGGACCCCGGCCGGGCCGCTCTGGTCTGTGCCGACGGCACGGTGATCAGTGCCGGGCGGTTACGGGAGCGGGTACTGGCCGTGGCCGCCTCGCTGCGGGCCCGGGGGCTGGGGCCCGGTGACCGGGTCGCGGTCTATCACGAGCGGTCGGTCGAGTTCGTGGCCGCGGTGCTGGGCGTGGCCTGCGCGGGGGCCGCGCACGCGGCGTTCGACGTGGCCGATCCGCCGGCCCGCACGCTCGGCATGCTGGAGGACTGCGCGCCGCGCGCGGTGCTGACGAGCCGGGCCCTGCGCGACCGGCTGGCCGGCTGCGGGGTCCCGATGCTCACGGACGACGAGGGCCACGAGGGTCGTACGGCACCGGCGGACGGCCCCCCCTCCCCCTCACCCTCCCCCCTCCCCTCCTCCCCGGACGACCCCGTCGCCCTGACCCGCCCCCCCGCCCCCCCCGGCCCCCCCCTCCCCCCCCCCCCTCCCGCCCCTCCCCCCCCCCCGCCCCCCCGCCTCCCCCTCCACGCCTTCACACCACACGGCCCGCCCGCACACCTGCCTCCCCTCTCCCCTCCCCCAGTCGCGCACCCGCCCCACGCACGCCCCCCCCCCTGCGCAGCCCCCAACGCCCATGGCCACTACCCATCCCGC
>NZ_JABERD010000378.1 GCF_013044505.1 Streptomyces sp. S3(2020)
TGGGTGGATGCGCTCGGGTCGGGGTCGCCCTTGAGTCCGTTCCAGAAGGCCTCGACCCACAGTCCGGGCTCGGGTTCCTTCTTGTCCGGCTCGGGGGCGGGGGCGGGCGTCGACCAGATGGTCGGCTGCACCGCCCGCCCGGCCCTCCCGACGCGCCCCCCCCAACACAACCGCAGGCCCACCCGCACCCGGACCCGCTCCACCGTCCCCTCCACCGCGATCTCGCACCGTGAAGCCCCGCTGTGCCGGACCGCGTTGGTCACGGCCTCGCGTACGACCCAGCTCAGCAGTGTCTCCGTGTCGGCGGTCAGGGGTGGGCCGGAGTGGCGTACGACGGGCTCGATGGCCGCGGCCTCCAGGGCGGAGCGGGCGCGGTCCAGCTCGGTGCTGAGGCTTCCCTCGCGGTACCCGGTCACCGCCTCGCGGATCTCGGTGAGCGCCTGGCGGCCGACGGACTCGATGTCGGTGATCTGGGCGAGGGCCGCGTCCATGTCGCGCGGGGCGAGACGGCGGGCGGCCTCCGACTTGACGACGATCACGGACAGGGTGTGGCCGAGGAGGTCGTGGAGGTCGCGGGAGAAGCGCAGGCGCTCCTTCTCCACCGCGCGCCGGGCCAGTTCCTCGCGGGCGGCGCGCAGTTCCCGTACCGCCTCGGAGAGGGACAGGATCGCCGCGGTCACCATCGTCGACAGGAAGGTGGCGTAGCCGATGTTCACCGCGTCCCAGCCGTCCTGGACCGCGGAGACGGCCACCGCGAGGGCGGTGAGGGAGAGCCCGGTGCGGCCGAGCCACGGGCCCCGGGTCACCGCGCCCGTGGCCAGTCCGAGCAGCGGGAAGAAGAACAGCCAGTTGCCGCCGTAGCCGATGGCCAGGGCGCAGGTGACCAGGCCCATCAGGACCAGTGCCACCCGGGTCGAGCGGGCCTCGCGCTTCTCCTTCACGAAGGCGCGGAAGACGACGTAGATGTAGAGGGAGTTGAAGGTGAGCAGGCCCAGGGCGCCCAGCCACGGCTGGGGCGTTCCGGCCTGGAAGATGTTGGAGAAGGCGCCCATCCCCATCAGCAGCCAGGGCAGCAGGGAGAAGCCCGTGGGCGGTGGGCCGGGGTTCTCGACCGGTACGTCGGTCCTGCGGGCGGTGCGTTGGTCGGCCTTGAAGCGTTCCATGTCCGACTTCCAGCCCGCCCGCGCCACCCGCCACGCCTCCGTACGGCAGGACGCCTTGCGCCACCAGGACCTGTTCCCGTTCCCCTGTGTCATGGCTCCCACGCTACGAACCCGCCCACGTGCGCGGACAGAGGGACATGTACGGAATCCGGCAGGACAAATGTCATGGGCCCAAGCATCTGACATACCGTCAGTAGTCTTCACAACTTCTGAGAGCTGGGCTATACAGAGGGCGCCGTACTGGAACGCGTTCTAGAGCGAGCGTGGAGGTGCGGCACCGTGAACGACCTCGGTGCGGCCGACGGTGCGGACGGCCGCACCGAGGTCTCCGAACCCGCGAGCGAGCCCCCAGGAGCCCCATGCCCATCGACGCCGCAAAGGCCGTGGCCGCCGAACCCCGGACGGGCGAGATCGCCTGGAACTCCAAGGACGTGCAGCTCTACCACCTCGGCATCGGAGCAGGCGTCCCCGCGACGGACCCGGACGAACTGCGCTACACCCTCGAATCCAGGCTGCACGTACTGCCGAGCTTCGCCACCGTCGCCGGTTCCGGCTCGCCCGGTGTGATCAGCGGTCTGTCCATGCCCGGCATCGAGGTCGACCTCGCCAAGGTCCTGCACGGCGGCCAGTCGCTCACCATCCACCGCCCCCTGCCCGCCGAGGGCACCGCCACCGCCACCGGCCGTATCGCCGCGGTCTACGACAAGGGCAAGGCCGCCGTCCTCGTCATGCGCACCGAAGTCGCCGACGCCGACGGCCCGTTGTGGACCAACGACGCGCAGATCTTCGTACGGGGGGAAGGCGGATGGGGCGGTGACCGGGGGCCGTCCGGCCGTCTCGACCCGCCCTCCGGGGAGCCCGACCGGGTCGTCGAGCGGGCCGTCCGTGAGGACCAGGCCCTGCTCTACCGCCTCTCCGGCGACTGGAACCCGCTGCACGCCGACCCCGAGTTCGCCAAGGTCGCCGGGTTCGAGCGGCCCATCCTGCACGGACTGTGCACCTACGGCATCACCCTCAAGGCGGTCGTCGACACCCTGCTGGGCGGGGATGTGGCGCGGGTGCGGTCGTACGTCACCCGGTTCGCCGGGGTCGTGTACCCGGGGGAGACCCTGCGCATCCGGATGTGGGAGCAGCCGGACGCGGTACGGGTCGCCGTGAGCGCCGTAGAGCGGGAGGACGCGCCCGTCCTCGCCGACACCGTCGTCGAACACACCTGAGTCAAGCCGCTGTTGAGGGGAGCCGCACCATGCGCGCAGCCGTACTGCACGAGATCGGCCAGGACAAGCTGGAGGTCCTCGACGACGTCGAGGCGGTGGGGTTCGGTCCCGGAAAGGTCAGGATCAGGGTGCGGGCCGCGGGGCTGTGCCACTCGGACCTGTCCGGGATGAGCGGCGTACTGCCGCAGCCCGCGCCCTTCGTACCCGGTCACGAGGGCGCGGGCGAGATCCTCGAAGTCGGGGAGGGCGTCGGCAACCTGAAGGCCGGTGACCGGGTCGTCGTCTGCTGGCTGCCCGCCTGCGGCGCGTGTCCGGCGTGCAAGCGCGGCCAGACCGAACTGTGTCTGGCCGGGTTCATGAACGCCGGCACCCCCAACTTCAGGCGCCCCGCCGGAGACGTCTTCGGCATGGCCGGCACCGGCACCTTCACCGAGGAGGTCGTCGTCGACGCGGGCTGCGCGGTGCCGATCCCCGACGACGTGCCCTTCGACATCGCCGCGCTGATCGGCTGCGGAGTCACCACGGGCCTCGGCGCCGCCCTCAACACCGCCGACGTACAGGCCGGTTCGTCCGTCGCCGTCATCGGCTGCGGCGGCGTCGGCATCTCCGCGATCCAGGGCGCCCGGCTCAAGGGCGCGGCGGAGATCGTGGCCGTCGACCCGGTGCTCTCCCGCCGCGAGTCCGCCCTCAAGTTCGGTGCCACCAGGGCCGTTTCCCCCGACGAGCTGGCCGACGCCAAGCAACAGGTCACCGCGGGCGAGGGCTTCGACTACGTCTTCGAGGTCGTCGGCAGGTCGGCCACGGCCCGCACCGCGTACGACAACACCCGGCGCGGCGGCACCCTGGTCGTCGTCGGGGCGGGCGCCATGGACGACAACCTCCAGCTCAACATGTTCGAGCTGTTCTTCGACGAGAAGCGGATCCTGCCGTCCATGTACGGCGGCGGTGACGTCCTGACCTCCTACGAGCGGACCATCGCCCTGTGGCGGGCGGGCCGCGTCGACCTGGAGGGCCTGATCACCCACCGTGTCCCGCTGGCCGACATCAACGAGGCCCTGGACCAGATGCGCACCGGCACCTCACTCCGCACCTGCATAGAGATCTGAGGAACTCCGGGTATGTCACTGCCACTTGAGGGGCTCTCCGCGATCGTCACCGGCGCCGGACGCGGTCTCGGCCGGGCCGAGGCGCTCGAACTGGCCCGGCTCGGCGCCGCAGTCGTCGTCAACGACTACGGGCAGCCCGGCCGGGACGGCTCCGGCGAGGCCTCCGCGGGCCCCGCGGAGGAGGTCGTCGCCGAGATCCGCGCGGCGGGCGGCAAGGCGCTCGCCCACACCGGGGACGTCTCCGACTTCCAGCAGGCCGAGCGGCTCGTCCGGTCGGCCGTCGAGGAGTTCGGCAAGCTCGACATCCTCGTCAACAACGCGGGCATCCTGCGCGACCGCATGGTCTTCTCCATGAGCGAGGAGGAGTGGGACTCCGTCATCCGGGTCCACCTCAAGGGCCACTTCAACACGACCCGCTTCGCCGCCGCGCACTGGCGCGCACGCTCCAAGGAAGCGCAGGGGCCTGTGTACGGGCGGATCGTGAACACGTCGTCGGAGGCGTTCCTCGCCGGCTCGGCCGGACAGCCCAACTACGCCGCCGCGAAAGGCGGAATCGTCGGGCTCACCACCTCCACGGCCCTCGCCCTCGCCAAGTACGGCGTCACCGCGAACGCCATCTGCCCGCGCGCCCGCACCCGGATGACCGAGGACGTCTTCGCGGGCTTCGCACCCCCCGACGCCGGGCTCGACCCGCTCGCCCCCGAGCATGTCGCCCCGCTCGTCGGCTACTTGGCCTCACCCGCCGCCGCACGCGTCAACGGCCAGCTGCTCGTCGTGCACGGAGGGATGGTCGCCCTGGTCGAACGGCCGCGCGTGCAGGCCAAGTTCGACAGCAAACAGGAGACCTTCACGTACGACGAACTGGACGCGCTGCTCACCCCGCACTACGCGGCACGGGAGCCGGGGGAGACGTTCGCGGCGGCGGAAGTGCTCGGCCTCAAAAGGGAGTAGCCACCGGGCGTACGGAAACGGGCGTACGGAAACGGGTGTACGGAAACGGGTGTACGGAAAGGGGCCCGCGTGTCGGTCGACACGCGGGCCCCCTCGTCATCCCAGCCGTCAGGCAGCCTTCTCGGCGTCCTCGGCGGGCTTGCGGTGCCGGCCACGAGGGGCCGAATCGCCGTCGTGGGCCGAGACCGAACCACGGTGCCTGCCGTGCCCGGCAGACTCGTGGACATCGGTGCGCGGCGGCTGAATCGTGCTTGCGTCGCTCATCGGAAGAACTCACCCCGTCAACATGATCTTTCTAACAGCCGGGCGAGTTTAACCGGCACACCACGGGCCAAATCCAGGCGGCCACGCCAACCGGCACTAGTTCGTTACAAGACCACCCAACGGCGCTTTCCCGAGCCCCTTCGACGGCGTTCTCCCGAGGGCCTCCCACGGCACCTTCCCGAGCGGCACCGGTCTCGGCGCCACAGGCGCCACAGGCACCGGAGGATCCGGTTCCGACGGCCCGTCCGAACCCGACGGCCTCCCCGGCGTCGGTTCGTCGACCGTCCCGTCCCGGACCTGTCTCATACACACCCCTTCAGGCGCCCA
>NZ_JABERD010000379.1 GCF_013044505.1 Streptomyces sp. S3(2020)
GTTCCGGCGTCTTGGGAGGTTCCGGTGTCTTGGGGGGTTCGGCGACAGGGGGCTCCGGTGCCTTCGGGGGTTCCGCGACAGGAGGTTCCGGAGTTTCCGGGGTGTCCTCGACAGGGGTCGCCGGCGGCGTGGTCCCGGTGGTCGACGGCGGTCCGACGACCGGGACCACGCCCGTCACACCCCCGCTCGCGCCCTCGGCCCGAACCCGCACAGTGCGCTGGACGTCCGCCGTCCCCTCCGCCGTACCGCCGCTCTCCACCCCGTCACTCCGCACCGGGGCCTCCGCCACCGGAACCTTGGCCACCGGCGCCTCGGCAACCGGCCCCCGCTGGGCCGGAATCGAACCGGACTCGAACGGCCCGAGGGCGAGGAACACCGCGGCGGCACCCACCACCACGGCCCCCGCGGCCGCCGCGGCCTTGGACCCGCCGACCGCGCTGTGCCGTACTCCGTCCAGCAGCCCGCCCGCGGACCCGCCGAAAGCCGTCGCCGTACCCGCGAACCCCAGCAGGAACTTGCCGCTCCCGCCCACCGCGAACACCAGCAGCGCGGGCCCGACCATCGCTGGCAGCCGGTTGTTGGCGCTCATCAGCGCCGCGAGGCGGGCCCGGCAGTCGTCGCACGCGTCCACATGCCCGAGCACCCGCTCGGACTGCCGGGCGGTGGCGGAACCCCGTACATGGGCAGGCATCCGAGCCCAGTGCACCTGGCACGCGGGATCGTCGGGGGCGCCCGTCTGGGCCTTGAGGAACGCCAGCCGCATCCCTTCGCGCGCCCGATGCAGGAGTACGGCGGTGGCGCCCTCCTTGGTCCCGAGCTGCGGCCCGATCGCCGCGAGCGGCTGCCCCTCCGCCTCGGCCAACCACAGTGCCTTGACCCACCGTTCGGGCAACTGCCCCAGCACCCGCACCACCATGTCGACGGAGGACACGTGCTCGGCCGGATCGTCCCCGTGCCGCCCGGCCTCGGCCTGCTCGCCGGCCTGCGGATCCTGCGGGGTCTCCCGTACGGCACTCCCCGCGGCGCTCGCCAGATGCCGCACGGTCGTCATCAGATACGCCGGGACGTTGTCGATCGCGTGCCCCGCGGCCAGCCGCCGCCACACCCGGAAGTGCGCCTCGGCTACGAGGTCCTCGGCGGTGTGGGCGTTCCGGGTCAGGGAGCGGGCGTACGCGACGAGACGCGGCTGCTGCTCCTCGTAGATCCGGGCGTAGTCGGCGGTGGAAACGGCGGTGGAAACGTCGGACATGGCGAAACGCTCCAGGGGCCTGCACTAGGGCGGGGAAGGTTTTGTAAGCCTAGATGGCAAAAGTTTCAATCAAAGTTTCAGCCATCGCAGAAAGTGACGCACGTCACTTCCATAACGGCGTAATCAGAAGTCCCTCCAGCCGCTCGTACACACGTAACGGTCCAACCAGCCCCGCATCGGAGCCCGTCCATGTACTTCGCCCTGGAACAGCCCACCGGCGCCCGTCTGCTCACCGAGGACGACGAGGAACTGGCGGTCCCCGTGACCCTCCGCTACACATCGGACGACCCCCTGGCCGTCCACTTCGTCTTCCCGCCCTGGGTCTCCCTCGACGGCGACGAGGTCACCTGGACCTTCGCCCGCGGCCTGCTGGAAGAGGGCCTCGGCTGCCCGGCCGGCGTCGGCAACGTCCACGTCCACCCCTTCGGCCAGTCCCGCACCGCCGTGGAGTTCCGCGCACCGGAGGGCATCGCGGTGGTCCTCTTCGAGACGACGGCCCTGCACCGCTTCCTGCTGCGCTCGTACTCCGTCATGGAGCCGGGCGGCGAACCCCTGGAACCGGCCCTGGAGCGTGGGCTGGCGTCTCTGCTGGGCGGGGTGTGAGCTACGTTCACGGGATGGTCGACTGGAAGACCGGCGACGGAGTGTCGGGCATCGACGATCCTGCCGAGGTGGACGCCGCGTTCGAGCGCGGCGAGCGGCCGCTCGGTACGGCGGTGATCGCGCTGGCCTTCAACTGCTCGCTGGAGGAGGCGTCGCCGCGGATCGTCAGGGCGACGCGGTTGCCCGATCGCGACCAGCGGTGGTTCGCGTTCACGGCGGTGGCGGTCGCGGCGCGGCTCAACGGGGCGCTGACGCCGGAGCTGTACGCCGTGCTGCGGGCCGCCGGTCTGCACGGCACCGCCGAGGACGCGATCAGGGACACCCTGACGTTCGTGCCGTACCGGGACCTGCCGCCGTGGCTCAAACGGATGCGGCTGCGGCTCGCGGTCGTGGACAAGCTGGACTACTGGAAGCTGCTCGCCACCTACGCGGCCGAGGACGTCCGGAAGGCGCTGCGCGGACGCCGCCGTTCCTGAACCCCGTTCGCCTCAGCCGCCCTTGGAGCCCTTCTCCTCGGTCTGCACCTTGCCTTCGAGCCCCTTGGCCAGTTCGTCCTCCAGCTTCTTGAACTCGCGGACGACGGCGTCGGACATCTCGGCCAGCGCTCCGAGCTGCTGGGTGATGTCCTCGCGGCCGTCCTCCCAGTTGGACTCGAAGTCCTCCAGGGCGTCGTTGACGCTGCCGTCGCCGATGTCCTCCTTGTACTGGGAGAACAGCTTCTTGGTGTGGTTCAGGCGCGTGTTGATCGAGCGCAGCCGGCTGCCGTAGCCCTCGAGTTCGGCGAGCGGGAGCGAGAGGTCCTTGCCCTTGCCCATGATGCGGATCCCCCGGATAGACATGGATGGTGGGTCAGACGAAGCGGAACGTACCCGTCACCGCGTCGAAGATGTCGTGGAAGGCCTCGGCCAGGTCCAGCACGGGACTTGCCCCGGAGACCAGGACGACCTGGTCGGTGGTGCCGGGGACGGGGATGTACGTCTGTGTCATCACCATCCGCAGCGTGCGGCTGTCGCCCCGCTCGACGGGTACGTCCTCGACGCCGAACGTCCGCGCCGCCGTACCGACTTCGGGAATGTCCACGGTCGTGACCTTGCGCCAGGCGTCGCCCTCGCGGCGGGGTGTGACGGTGGAGAGGCTCTCGGCGATGACACGCGGGTCCGTGGACAGCGCGACACCCTGCTGGTTCTTCGCCCCCACCACGGAGACCGTCAGGGTCGCGGTGAGCGGGACACCGTCGAAGTTCTCCGCCATGCACCCCAGATAGATCGCCCCGGACTCCTGCGCGTCCTTGGCCATCTTGCGGAGCATGGCAGTCAAATCGGCCCGGTACGGCTCCAGTTCGGGCGTCGCCCGGACCCGCTCGTCGACCAGGGCACGGATCGTGGCCTCGCGGCCTTCGGGGCGGATGTCGAACTCCCACCAGGATTCGGGGACCGACAGGGAGATTCCGACAGGTGCCGGTTCTCTGGCGGGTTCTCTGACGGTTTCTCTGGCGGCGTCCTGGGGTTCGTCCCCCGAGGGAGTGGTGGCGCGGTGGGAGCCGTCGCCCGCGGGCAGCCAGTCCAGCAGGTCTTCCGAATGCTCGGCGACCTCCGCGTCGGTCGTGAACGAGAGCGGCAGACCCAGCGTGGCCACGCGGGTCAGCAGGGCCGGCGAAAGGACGACCTGAGTTCGGGGGCGCACAAGCCCGCTGAGGTCCAGTTGTACCGTCAGCCCGGAATCGCGCAGATCCTGAATTCGCTCCAGAGCGCCGGAGATCCGATTCCCCAGCTTGTCCAGTGAGTGCTCCGGACCCTGCTCCTCCGTGCCCGTCACCTGGACGGCCCAGAGGCCTTCACCGGAACGGAATGAGGCCGGGGATCCGGATTCCCTGGAAATCGTCGGCGAAATCCCCAACCGGCGTGTGACGTCTTCCGGCACCAGGTCGGCCCCCGTGATGAGCAGGGCAGCCGTCGGGCCGGACCAGGAGTTCTTCGAGGTCGACATGGCTCTCGCTATCGTTCGCTGGTGCTGGGGGAGACGACGAAGGGAATGTTCAGTGCCGCCACCTGCGAAATGACATCAGGGGCCAAGCTGAATGTGCTGCCGCGGCCGACAAAGCCCGAGACATTGATCGAGACCTCGTATCCCCGCGCCGCCAGGGAGGAGATCGACGAGGCATGAGGGGTGATCTGCCGAAGCAGTTCACGAAGTTGGTCGTCGATCCCGCCGGGCAGCCTTTTGTGCACGGCCAATGACCAGACGCCTTCGTCGGGGAGGCCGAGGCTCCGGGAGCCGTCGGTCGGAAGACTTACCGCGGTGGGGGTCAACGGAAGCTCGCGCGCGAGGAGATCGGGGTCCAGATCGGACTTCCGGACGAGGAGCTTGACGTCGGTCTCGACCCAGGCTCCCTCGGTGTAGTCGTACTGCATCTGTCGTCCGGCTCCTTCAGAAGATCTCACGGCAGGCGGCCCAGTGTACTTCTCCCATACCGGGCTTCAGCAGGTCGGCCAGCTTTGTCCGTTCAGCGACGGTGACCGAATTCTCCATGACACTGAAGCTCATTCCACCCGACCCTGCCGGTGCTGCCAGTGTGTAGTTGGGGATCTCCTGATTGGCATGGGCTATCTCAAATGCTTCGCCCGGGTAGACACCGGCTTCCACGGACACACCGTGCAGGCCTCCGAGTTGGTCGCCATGATCCACGTAGAACGAAACCGATGTGCCTTCCGGAACCTTTATCGTGCCAGCGCCTGATTCCAGGAATCCGTGACCGGCGAGAACCGTCCCATCGGTTCTTCCTCCCTGGAACACGCGAGTCGCGTAATAGTGGCCCTGCTCGGCTGTGTAGGTCTTCTTCGATATTTGAAGGCCGGCGTTCATGAGGGCTTGTTTGACCGCGCCCACTTCAGGGATGGTTCCCCCGGATCCGCGGGATGCCATGCCCTTGAGCCACGATCCGTCGAAACCGCGGAAGACGTTCCGCGCGCTCCCGCCGAGGCTGCGGATGCCGTTGGCGAGGTTGTTGAGGCCGCCGCCGATGCCTCCCATGGCTCCGGTGCCGAGGGCTCGGAGTCCGCCGGCTTTCCAGAGTTTGCCGAGTTTGGCGATGCTGGTGAGGCCTTTGGTGGCGGGTATGCAGTCGAGGAGTGCCCAGGCGAGGTCGCCCCAGCC
>NZ_JABERD010000380.1 GCF_013044505.1 Streptomyces sp. S3(2020)
AGATGGGTATAAGAGACCGCTCCGTATGGGCTTCGGCACCGAGGCCGCGGCGTCCACCGCCCCGGCCTCGGTGCCGAAGCCCATACGGAGCGGGTTGTCCCGGTCGTCGTCGCGCTCCGGGGTCGCGAGGAGGTACTGCACGGCCCGGCCCACATACGTGAAGTACGTCGCCCGGTAGCGCCGTACGTCCGCCAGGAACCCCGACGCCGAGAACCGCCGCCGTAGCGCGACCCCCGCCCCGGCCGCGAGCGCGGGCGCCCAGTCGGCGATCACCGCGTTGCCGTGGAACATCGGCATGCAGACGTAGTGGACGTCGTCGGGCCGGACCCCGAACTGGTCGGCCAGTGATCGCCCCGCGGCGGCCAGCCGGCCCTGGGAGCAGATCGCGGCCTTGGGGGCGCCGGTGGAGCCGGACGTGAAGTAGAGGAGGAGACGGTCGCCCGGGTCGGCGGCGGAGGCATCCGGTCGCGCGTCCGCATAGGGCGCGAGCAGGGTGTCGTACTCCTCGGTGCCGGTCACCAGCAGTTGGACACCGGGCAGTTCGAGGTCCTCCAACAGAGGCAGCTGGGCCGGCTCGGTGATCAGGACGCGGCACTCGGTGTGCAGGATGTCGCGGGCGAGTTCGGGGCCGCGGCGGGTGGGGTTGATGCCGGCGACGGCGGTGCGGGCGAGGGCGGCGGCGCTCAACCAGAGCGGGTATTCCGGGGTGTTGTCGAGGAGGACGCCGACATGGGCACCCGGTGGCAGCAGCTCGGTCAGCAGCGCCGCCCGGGCCGCGGCGCCGGCCGCGACCTGGTGATGGGTGAGCGTCCGTTCCTCGAACCACAGCCCCGGCCGGTGGTCGCCCCACCGGGCGGCGACGAGTTCCGCGACCGTGCGCCTGTTGGACTCCATGGCGGCGCACGGTAGTTGATGGACCGTCAGATGTGGAGGGCCATGAGCGTCATGGGGTCACGGAGTCATCGTCACGCCGTCGACCACGACGGTGCTGGTGCCGCTGTCGTCGCCGCCGAAGTCGAACTCCTCGGACATCTGGTGGTACGTGACCATGAAGCCGACACAGAACACCACGGCCACACCGAAGAACGCCAGGAAGCCCACGGTGGACGCCGTCAGCCTGCCGCGCTGCGGCGGCTTGGCGGTGGCGACCACGTTCTGGCCCTCGGCGTAGTGGATGGTGACGAAGTCGCCCTCGAGGTTCGTCGCCGGGCCGTCCTCCTCCTCGAAGCGGATCGTGCGGCCGTCGCGGGCGGTGAACTCGTAGACGTGGTGCAACGTCGTGTGCACGGACGTGTCGTTGCCGCCGCCGTGCATCGTCGTGAACACCCGCAGACAGCGGCCCTCCGCCGTCAGCCCGCTGTTCCAGGCGCTGCGGATCTGCAACGAGCGGTGCAGCACGCGGTAGGCGAGGAAGAGGACGAAGGCCAGGATCAGGCCGGGTACCGCGTAGAAGATGGCGTCCATGGTGCTTCCCCCGTGGTCAGAGTACTGATCGTGGAGGGAACGTACCCGCCGGGAGTGCCGGACTGTCTCAAGTAAGGCTCAGAGTTCCCGCACGGCCGTCCAGTCGTACAGGATCGCGATGACGGCCGCCCCGATGAAGAACAGTCCGAACACCATGCCGGTCGTGTCCTTGCCGGGGCCGCCGCTCCCTGGTCCGGCGCACGAGTACGCATCCGCCCCGGACCAGGAGGGCGACCATCAGGGGCATCACAGGTTGAAGCAGGGGTTCACGGAACGCGGACCCTGCCGGAGTCGATCAGAACGTGACGTCCGAGCAGGCGTAGAAGGCGTTGCCGGTGTCCGCGATCGTCCATACCGCGAGGATCATGTGGCGGCCGCTCAGACCCGACGGCAGGGTGCCGCTGTGGGAGAGGGTGGCCGGGGGCTGCTGGTTGTTGTACGGGACCGTGAGGAACGGGGTCAGGTTGAGGTCGGAGCGGGCCAGGTTGTGGTTCTGGTTCCAACCCGCCTTCGTGACGTAGTACTTGAAGTCCGTGGTGGCGTGGCGTGCGGTGAACTGCCAGCGGAACGAGTAGCTCTGACCGCCCGTCACCTTGGTGGTGGGCCAGGCGCCGCCCGAGGGGGTCCTCGGCGAGCTGAGCTGGCTGAACCGGCTCAGGCCGCCGCTGCATATCGCCCCGTCCGCCGGGCCGGACCCGGGGAAGCCCTTGGTGCCCTCGACGCTCTGCGGCTCCCACTGGATGTCGCCGCAGTTGGTCACGGTGCCGTTCTGACAGAGCTTCTGCCTGCTGATGGGGAGGTCGGTGTAGCCGTGTCCGCTCGCGCCGCCGGAGGAGAGTACGAGGGCTCCGGCCGTGCTGAGGCCCAGCACGGCGGCGTACCACTTGGTCTTTTTGCGCATGCTGCCGCTCCCTGGAGAACGTGGGGGAAGTTCAGTGAGCCGTGCAGGTCTAGACCAAGTCCCAGATTATTGCGGTTACTTGAGCATGTCCAGACCAATCACTGACCCGCCTCCCCGCGCCCCGCGCAGAACGCCACCGTCAAGTCCTTGACCAGCGCCTTGCGTTCGTAGTCGTCCAGTTCGACCAGGCCGCGCATGGTCAGGCGGGTCACCGTGTCCTCCACCGAGTCCACGACCGAGGTCAGCACGCTCGACCGGTGCTGGGCGTCCAGCGCGGCGATCCGGCGGCGGTGCATCGCGGCGGCGACCTCGGGGGCGTACTCGACGCGTACCGGCTGCACCGAGAACACCTCCAGGCCGACCGGCGCCGCGTCCACCGCCACCAGCCGGGTCAGCGCGTCGGTCGCCGAGTCCACCGACGTCCGCGCCGAACCCGGCGGCTCCACCGGCACCCGCACCAGCGCCGCCTCCACGCACTCGCGCAGATACGTCTCGTGGTCCTCGACCCCCAGCGTGGCCCGCGCGGTGTCCCGCACCCGCCACACCACGAGGACGACCACCCGCAGCGCGACCCCGTTGCCGTCGGCCGCCGGCATCGGCTCGCTGCGCCAGTGCCGCAGCCGGACATCGACCCGGCGGCGCAGCAGCAGCGGGTTGACCCACATCAGGCCGGTGCGCCGGACCGTGCCCCGGTAGCGGCCGAAGAGGCCGAGCACCCAGGCCCGCCCGGTCCGCCCGCGCGCCAGTCCGCCGAAGCCGAACAGGCTCAGGGCGACGGCCCCGGCGTACGCGGCCCACTGGGCGGGACCCAGCCCGGTCCCGGCGTACTCCGGCAGCCGCAGCGCCTCCACCGCGAGCGGCGGGAGCACGCCCGCCCACCACGAGGTGGCCACGCACCCGGCCGCCCCGCAGGTCCCGGCGAGCACCCCCGCCGAGCCGGGCAGCACGCGCGCGGGCCGCTCCACGAGGTCAGGGTCGACCTGGGGCGCGGGACGCGGTCCGGCCTGCGCCGGAC
This sequence comes from Streptomyces sp. S3(2020), assembly GCF_013044505.1. Taxonomy (GTDB): domain Bacteria; phylum Actinomycetota; class Actinomycetes; order Streptomycetales; family Streptomycetaceae; genus Streptomyces. Next base: position 3,381 of record NZ_JABERD010000380.1, read on the forward strand.
GCCGGAAGCGCGGCTGCTCGCCGGTGCCCGGGCGGCGCCGCACGACGGCGGGGCCCGGCGGCACCGGTGCCGGGTCCGGGTCGTCACGGAACAGCAGATGGACGGGGATCTCGGTGGTCGCCTCGTTCTGGATGAGCCGGGCGGGCCGGGACGCGGTGGTCGTCTCGGCGGGCCCTTCGGGCTCCGGTGTCGGTGAGGGGGTGTGGGAAGTGGTCGTGCTCATGCGTGCCTCCAGCCTCCGCGCCAGAAACGTCATGACAGTGGATGGATGTTGCGGGACGGCGGCCTACGCGAACAGCCGCCGCCAGGTCTCCGGCCCCGGATAGCCGTCCGCCGCGCCGCCCCGCCAGCCCTGGGCGCGCTGGAAGGCCTCCACGGCCCGGCGGTCCGACTCGCCCCAGCGGGGACCGGGACCGGTCGTGTAGAACTTGCCGAACCCCTTCTTCACCAGCTGCTTTCCGAGCAGGGTGACGTACTTGTTGCTGACGCCGGGCCGGAACATCGCCCGCCCCGGATAGCCGGACACCCCGTGCGAGGAGGGTGCCCCCGGTGCGGCGGGCCCGGCCGCACCGGTCGTGATGTCCTTGCCCTGGCCCGTCGCCAGCAGCGCCCAGGTCTGCGCCCCGGGCAGCCCGTCCGCGTCCCGGCCCCGCCATCCCTGTGCCTGCTGGAAGGCCTGGGTGGCCCGGCGGTCGGCGTCCGTCCAGCGGGGGCCCGGACCCGAGGTGTAGTAGCGCGCGGCGCCGCGCTCGACGAGCATGCGGCCCAACTCGGTGACGTACTTGTTGTTGGCTCCGGGACCGAAGTAGGCGGCGCCGGGGTACGGAACGGCCTCCACCACCGACGGCTCGCCCGGCTCGCTGGGCTTGTCGCTGCCCGCCGTGCCCGCCATCAGCCCCTTGTAGCGGTAGGCGGTGTAGCGGGCCGAGTTGCTCCAGTACGCGTACGGGGTGGCCTGCTTGCGGGCGCGCGGGCGGGTCTCCTCGTAGGCGATGTAGTAGGTGTGCGTGTAGTCCGTCCAGCCGCCGAAGATGACCACGTGCGAGCCCTTCTGGGGGTCCGCCGGATTGTGGAACAGCAGGATGTCGCCGGGCTGGAGATCGTCCTTGGGGATCTTCACCCCGTACTGGTCGAGGCTGCCCGTCCATTCGTTCCCGGGCAGGTTCCAGGCCATCGAGACGAAGCCCGAGCAGTCCTGCCGGTAACCGTCGGACCAGTACTCCGACATGCTGTACGGCACCTGGGCGGCGACCCATGTCTTGGCCCGCGTGATGATCTCGGCGCGGGTGGTGGCCGGCGTCCTGATCACCGCCGGTCTGCCGCCCGGGCCGTGCAGCGGGGCCTTGCCGCCCTGGGGGGTGTCGGGCTCGTCGGCTGCGGGAACGCCGGGACGGGCCGGGTGCTGGTCCTTATGTACATCTCCGCGCCCACGAGAGTCCTGTGCAACTCGCATGTCGCTTTCTGATGGTATAATATAATATCGACGTTTCAGAGACTCTTAATTAGCGTCTATGGATTTACGCGATT
>NZ_JABERD010000381.1 GCF_013044505.1 Streptomyces sp. S3(2020)
GCGCTTCTCCGCGACCCCGACCGCCGTACGCACCGGCCCCGCCCTCCCCGGCGCCGACACCGGGGACGTGGCACACGACTGGGACGTACCCGATCTCCTCAAGGGCCTCGACCCGGACGGCCCCGCAACCAAGGGCCTCGACCCGGACGGCCCCGCAACCAAGGGCTCCGATCCGGACGGCCCCGCGACGAAGGGCCCTGAATGAAGCGGCAGATCTTCGCCCCCGAGCACGACGCGTTCCGCGAGACCGTGCGTGCCTTCCTGGCCAGGGAGGTGCAGCCGTACTACGAGCAGTGGGAGAAGGACGGCATCGTCTCCCGCGACGCCTGGCGCGCGGCCGGCAAGCAGGGTCTGCTCGGGCTCGCCGTGGACGAGGAGTTCGGGGGCGGTGGCAGCGCCGACTTCCGCTACAGCGCGGTCCTCGCCGAGGAGTTCACGCGCGCGGGCGCCCCCGGGCTGGCCCTCGGTCTGCACAACGACATCATCGGCCCGTATCTCACCGGCCTGGCCACCGAGGAGCAGCGGCGGCGCTGGCTGCCCGGTTTCTGCGACGGCACCCTGATCACCGCCATCGCCATGACCGAACCCGGCGCCGGCTCGGACCTCCAGGGCATCCGCACCCACGCCGAGGACCGCGGCGACCACTGGGTCCTGAACGGCTCCAAGACCTTCATCTCCAACGGCGTCCTCGCCGACCTGGTGATCGTGGTCGCGAAGACGACCCCCGAGGGCGGCGCGCACGGACTGTCGCTGCTCGTCGTCGAGCGCGGCATGGAGGGCTTCGAGCGTGGCCGCAACCTGGAGAAGATCGGCCAGAAGGCGCAGGACACGGCCGAGTTGTTCTTCCACGACGTGCGCGTGCCCAAGGAGAACCTCCTCGGCGAGCTCGACGGCGCGTTCGTCCACCTCATGACGAACCTGGCGCAGGAGCGTCTGAGCATCGCGGTCTCCGCGATCGCCGCCGCCGAGCACCTCCTGGAGATCACCACGGAGTACGTCAAGGAGCGCGAGGCCTTCGGCCGGCCGCTGGCGACCAAGCAGCACATCCGTTTCGAGATAGCGGAGATGGCCACCGAGTGCGCCGTCACCCGCACGTTCCTCGACCGCTGCATCGAGGATCACTCGAACGGGCAACTCGACGCCGTCCACGCCTCCATGGCCAAGTGGTGGTCGACCGAGCTCCAGAAGCGGGTCGCCGACCGCTGTCTGCAACTGCACGGCGGCTACGGCTACATGAGCGAACACCCCGTCGCCCGGGCCTTCACCGACGGCCGCGTCCAGACCATCTACGGCGGGACGACCGAGATCATGAAGGAGATCATCGGGCGTTCCCTGCTCGGCTGAGAAGCTCCTCCGCACGGCTGACCCTCACCCCTGAAAGGCCTCCCTGTGAGCACCGAAGCGTACGTGTACGACGCGATCCGCACCCCGCGCGGTCGCGGCAAGGCGAACGGCGCCCTGCACGGCACCAAGCCCATCGACCTGGTCGTCGGACTCATCCACGAGATCCGCGACCGTTTCCCGGGCCTGGACCCGGCCGCGATCGACGACATCGTGCTCGGCGTGGTCGGCCCCGTCGGTGACCAGGGCTCCGACATCGCCCGGATCGCCGCCGTGGCCGCCGGGCTGCCGGACACGGTCGCGGGAGTGCAGGAGAACCGCTTCTGTGCGTCGGGTCTGGAGGCGGTCAACATGGCCGCCGCCAAGGTCCGTTCCGGCTGGGAGGACCTGGTCCTCGCGGGTGGCGTGGAGTCCATGTCCCGGGTGCCGATGGCCTCGGACGGCGGTGCCTGGTTCAACGACCCGATGACCAACCTGTCCGTGAACTTCGTGCCGCAGGGCATCGGCGCCGACCTCATCGCCACCATCGAGGGCTTCTCACGGCGGGACGTGGACGAGTACGCGGCGCTGTCGCAGGAGCGGGCGGCGACGGCCTGGAAGGAGGGCCGCTTCGACCGTTCCGTCGTCCCGGTGAAGGACCGCGCAGGCCTCGTCGTCCTCGACCACGACGAGTACATGCGCCCCGGCACCACCGCCGACTCGCTCGCGCGGCTCAAGCCGTCCTTCGCGGACATCGGCGACCTGGGCGGCTTCGACGCGGTCGCGCTCCAGAAGTACCACTGGGTCGAGAAGATCGACCACGTCCACCACGCGGGCAACTCCTCCGGCATCGTGGACGGCGCCTCGCTGGTGGCCATCGGCTCGCGGGAGGTCGGCGAGCGCTACGGCCTCACCCCGCGCGCGCGGATCATCTCCGCGGCCGTCTCCGGATCCGAGCCCACCATCATGCTCACCGGCCCCGCCCCGGCCGCCCGCAAGGCGCTCGCCAAGGCCGGGCTGATCATCGACGACATCGACCTCGTCGAGATCAACGAGGCGTTCGCTGCGGTCGTCCTGCGTTTCGTGAAGGACATGGGCCTGTCCCTGGACAAGGTCAACGTCAACGGCGGCGCCATCGCGCTGGGCCACCCGCTCGGCGCGACCGGCGCGATGATCCTCGGCTCGCTCGTCGACGAACTGGAGCGCCAGGACAAGCGGTACGGCCTCGCCACGCTCTGTGTGGGCGGCGGCATGGGCATCGCCACCATCGTCGAGCGCATCTGACCCCCCCTCCCGACGGATCACACGGAGCATCTCCCCATGAGCACTGAGTCCACCACCATCCGCTGGGAACAGGACCGGTCCGGCGTCGTCACCCTCGTCCTCGACGACCCCACCCAGTCCGCGAACACCATGAACCAGGCGTTCCGCGACTCCCTCGCCGTCGTCACCGACCGCCTGGAGGCCGAGAAGGACTCCGTCCGCGGCATCATCTTCACCTCGGCGAAGAAGACCTTCTTCGCGGGCGGCGACCTGCGCGACCTCATCAGGGTCACCCCCGAGACCGCGCAGGAGCTGTTCGACGGCGGACTCGCGATCAAGCGCGACCTGCGCCGCATCGAGACCCTCGGCAAGCCGGTCGTCGCCGCGCTGAACGGCGCGGCCCTAGGCGGCGGTTTCGAGATCGCCCTCGCCTGTCACCACCGCATCGCGCTGGACGCGCCGGGCTCGAAGATCGGCTGCCCCGAGGTCACCCTGGGCCTGCTCCCGGGCGGCGGCGGTGTCGCCCGCACGGTCCGCCTCCTCGGCATCACCGACGCCCTGCTGAAGGTGCTGCTCCAGGGCACCCAGTACACCCCGCAGCGCGCCCTCCAGAACGGCCTGGTCCACGAGGTCGCCGCCACTCAGGAGGAACTGCTCGCCAAGGCCCGCGCCTTCATCGAGGCCAACCCCGAGTCGCAGCAGCCCTGGGACCGGCCCGGCTACCGCATCCCCGGCGGCACCCCCGCCAACCCCAAGTTCGCGGCCAACCTCCCCGCCTTCCCCGCCAACCTGCGCAAGCAGACCAACGGCGCCCCCTACCCGGCCCCGCGCAGCATCCTCGCCGCGGCCGTCGAGGGCTCCCAGGTCGACTTCGAGACCGCGCAGGTCATCGAGGCGCGCTACTTCGTGGAGCTGGCGGCGGGCCAGATCTCGAAGAACATGATCCAGGCGTTCTTCTTCGACCTCCAGGCCGTCAACTCCGGTGCCAACCGCCCCAAGGGCATCGCACCGCGCACGGTCCGCAAGGTCGCCGTCCTGGGCGCCGGGATGATGGGCGCGGGCATCGCGTACTCGTGCGCCCGCGCGGGCATCGACGTGGTCCTCAAGGACGTGTCGGCGGAATCGGCCGCCAAGGGCAAGGCCTACTCCGAGAAGCTCTGCGCGAAGGCGGTCTCCCGGGGCCGTACGACACAGGAGAAGGCGGACGCGCTGCTGGCCCGCATCACCCCGACGTCCGACCCCGCCGACGTCGCCGGATGCGACGCGGTGATCGAGGCCGTCTTCGAGAACCCCGAGCTCAAGCACAAGGTGTTCCAGGAGATCCAGCACATCGTCGAGCCCGACGCGCTGCTGTGCTCCAACACCTCCACCCTGCCGATCTCCGCGCTGGCGGAGGGTGTCGAACGCCAGGCGGACTTCATCGGTCTGCACTTCTTCTCGCCGGTCGACAAGATGCCGCTCGTCGAGATCATCAAGGGCGAGCGGACGGGGCAGGAGGCCCTGGCCCGGGCCTTCGACCTGGTGCGGCAGATCAAGAAGACGCCGATCGTCGTGAACGACTCGCGCGGCTTCTTCACCTCCCGCGTCATCGGCCACTTCATCAACGAGGGCGTCGCGATGGTCGGCGAGGGCATCGAGCCTGCGTCCATCGAGCAGGCGGCGGCGCAGGCCGGCTACCCGGCGAAGGTGCTGTCCCTGATGGACGAGCTCACGCTGACGCTCCCGCGCAAGATCCGCAACGAGTCCAAGCGGGCCGTCGAGGAGGCGGGCGGCGTGTGGCCCACGCATCCCGCGGAGGCCGTCATCGACCGCATGGTCGACGAGTTCGGGCGCACGGGGCGCAGTGGTGGCGCCGGCTTCTACGAGTACGGCGAGGACGGGAAGCGCGCGCGCCTGTGGCCGGGCCTGCGCGAGCACTTCACCCGTGAGGGCGCCGAGATCGTGCCCTTCAAGGACATGCAGGAACGCATGCTCTTCTCCGAGGCCCTCGACACGGTGAAGCTCCTGGAGGAGGGCGTCCTGACGTCCGTCGCCGACGCCAACATCGGCTCCATCTTCGGCATCGGCTTCCCGGGCTGGACCGGTGGCGTCCTCCAGTACATCAACGGCTACGAAGGCGGCCTCCCCGGCTTCGTAGCACGCGCGCGTGAGCTCGCCGACCGCTACGGCGACCGCTTCACGCCGCCGACACTCCTGGTGGCTGTCTCTTATACCCCTCTCCGAGCCCACGAGACACCTGAGCCGCTCGTCTGCCGCCTTCTCGTTGGAAAACAAGACGACAACAACCACGACACTACACAACTCAGTGGACAGACTA
>NZ_JABERD010000382.1 GCF_013044505.1 Streptomyces sp. S3(2020)
TCTTGGCGGGGAGCGCCTTGTCCGTGGCGATGGCGGAACAGGCGGTCGTGGCGAGGAGGGCGGCCAGCTGGAGGGCGAGGAGAGGGCGGCTCATGGGTCCACGGGAGCATCGCGGGTGGGGGGCCACCAGCGCGGCGGGCCGTTTGGGGGACCGGTGCCTGGGGGCAGGGCTCGCCGGGGAAGACGAGACGTTCCCCGTCTGGATCAACGCCGGGCGTGAACAGACCGCCGCCCTGCGCATACCTCCTGACAGAGTTGTGCTGACCAGTGATGAGTTCACGCGATCGGGACGAGGCGTCCCGCAGTGAAATCGGTTGCCGAATGTTCGGGCCGTATCCGGTAGCCAAAGTCAGCTGAAATGAAGCCCCGCCGCAGTCTGGCGAGCCCGCGGTGGCGGATTGCGTCCGGTGCCGGGCCAGGGGCGCGGCTCGTTCCCGTGTCCCGGCATCGTGATCTCAAGGGCAGCGAGGAGCCGGACCAGACGCAATGCGTCCACAGAGTCTTGGCAACGTGTCCACAGATCTTGGTTCTGCGTCGACTGTCCTGGTGGGCCCGGCGAGGGCCCGCTAGGTTCGGCTCCGTTGATCGAACATAGGAAACGCCTGGGTGCCGCCGTCGCGGCCCCAGTCTGTTTGGGGGAAATATGAACACTTCCGTTCGCAAGCGGTTGACCAAGTTCCGCGTCGGGGGAGTCGTCGTCGCCGCGACGGCGATGATCGGCCTCGCGGGTTCGCCGGCGTTCGCGCAGACCAACGCGACCGTGTACGGCGAGAGCGCCCGGTCCAACTGTGCGCACAGCTCGAAGGGTGTGTTTACGGCCGAGGGCGAGGCGTTCCACCTGACCGACACCTGTGCCGACGGCTGGGACGCCGTCATGAAGGTCGACGTCGCGCCGTACCGGAGCGGCGGTGGCTACGACTTCACCATCTGGAACACAGGTGGCAACGGCTCGACGAAGAACGTCGACAAGAGCTATGCCGAGGGTACGGGCGTCTGTATCTGGGCGGGCTACGGCGAGGCAAGCTCCGGGGAGTGGACGGGCTTCGGCCCGGGAAGCTGCGGCGTCGCCTGACCCCGCAGGCTACTCGCAGGCACAGACGAGGAAGACGTCCCAGGCGACGGGGGACAACGTGAGCCGGGGGCGTCTTCCTTGCACTTGCGGTCGCGGATGTGGACGGCGTGGGGGCAGGGAGCGACCTCCAGGCACTCGCCGCCCTGGCTGCGCGTTGGTCGTCACCAGGTGAACCCGGTGCCCTCCGTCAGCCAGCAGTTCGACCTGTACGACGGACACCCCGTGCAGATCGAGCAGCAACGTCGTATCGCCGACCAAGCCCGTGGCTCCCGCGTGATCGTTCTGCTTGGAGAAGAGAAATGATCACGCAGGCCCACGGGCGCTCTGCGTCCACGGGACGATCACCACCACGACAGTCACACACCGCCACGTCAGCGCCCGAGACGAGGCACACCGCTCAACTTGCGCGATCCCTTGGTGCCGTTGATCGCCCGGTCGGCCTGCGGTACAGCAGCCGCTCGGGCGTTGTTCATTCATGTAGCGGCAAGCTCGCTTCGTCGTCACTCATCGCCGTGTAGACGGTGAGACAGGATGCGACGACATCGACCTCCGAAGGCCCTGTGATCCGGAGCCGCACCAACTCGGGGAGATCGGCGGAGCGGTCGATGAGACCGGTGGCGTCGTCAGGCCATGGGTGTGGCAGCCGGGGGAGGTAATCCAGCAGGATCTCGTCGATGAAGGAGCTTGGGACCGCGGCCGAATCTCCTGTCTTGATGTGATGGAGACCGGCGAGCGAGATCACGATGTCTGGCTTTTGCGGACCTTCCCTGAGGAAGACATCCACACATTCACCGTCGTCCACTGTCCCGAACGAGACCCGTTCGACGAAGTAGCTCTCACATGGGGCAAGCAGGCGGGCTGCTCTCAGGCAGCGGTTCCTGACAGCGTCCTCGGCCTCGACTGCGTCATTCATGGTGTGAGGCTAGGGCTCTCTCAAGGACTGCACCCCAAGGGGTGCAGTCCCAAGAGCCGCTCGGTGCGCTCCCGGCTCACCGTCGAGTGACGTTCAGGCGCCCTCGACCGTCGTCAGCCACAGCTTCACGTAACGCTCGACATCGACGTCCAGGCCCACGTCCACCAAGGCCAGTTCGCGTTCTCCCTCGTGGATCTCGGCCTCACCGGGGCGAGGACGACGGTCGACGATCGTCTGGCCGCGAGTCGCCCCCGGCGCGAGACTCACCTCGACCGGCAGCAGTTCGGTCGTCAGTCCGCCCGGGTCCACCACCGCGCACACCGCACCCGCGTCCCCGAGACCTCCCGTGGGTGTGGGGTCGCCGGACGTCGCCGGATCACGGTGGGCCAGCAACTCGCCCGCCAGCCGGAGCCGTGGCTCCGGACTCGCCCGCAGTCGTTGGACGTCCGCCGCGGGCACCAGGACGCGGGTGAAGACGTCGAGGCCGTACATGGTGATCGGCACTCCCGCGGTCAGCAGGATTGCCGCCGCTTCCGGGTCGTGCCAGACGTTGAACTCGGCTACGGGTGTGGCGTTCCCGATCTCCACCGCGCCGCCCATGAAGACGATCCGCTCGATGTTGCGGGTGACCTCGGGATGCGTCCGCAGCAGCAGCGCGATGTTCGTCAGCGGCGCCGTCGGAATCAGCGTCACCGGCCGGGGCGACGCGAGGATCTCCCGCCGCAGCAGCGTCACCGCGTCCACGTCGACCGGCCGCCGGGTCGGCGCGGGCAGTCCGAGGTCGCCCATCCCGTCCTGCCCGTGCACATGCTTCGCCGACCGGGCCGGCTCGACCAACGGCCGCCCGGCGCCCCGCGCGACGGGAATGTCACCGGCCCCGGCCTGCTCCAGGACGGTCAGGGTGTTGCGTACGACACCGTCGACGTCGGTGTTCCCGGCCACGCAGGTGATCGCCCGGACGTCGAGGCCCGGATGGCGTACGGCGAACAGCAGGGCCAGGGCGTCGTCGACACCGGTGTCGCAGTCGATGATCACGGGAATGGGCTGGGCGGTCACGATGGACTCCTTCCGTCGGGACCGACCTTACGCAGCCGCCCACAGTTCGGCCCCGCGAGCCTCGACGACCGACCGGACGCGGTGCAGCAGCTCCTCCGCCGGCACCGCCCCCGGTTTGCGTCCGTCTCGCAGCCGTACGGCGGCCAGGTCGCCGTCGGCCTCCCGCGCGCCGATCACCGCGACGTACGGCACGAGCCGTGACCGGCGGATGCGGGCGCCGAGGGTGCCGTGCTCGGGGCCGGCGAGTTCGGCCCGCAGTCCGAGGTCGAGGGCACGGCGTACGGTCTTGTCCGCCTGGTCGTACTGCTCCTCCGAGACGGGCAGCACGACCAGCTGCACCGGTGCCAGCCAGGCCGGGAACGCCCCGTCGTGTTCCTCGATGAGATGCGCGACCGCCCGTTCCACACTGCCGATGACGCTGCGGTGCACCATGACCGGCCGGTGCTTGGCCCCGTCGGCGCCGATGTAGTGCAGGTCGAAGCGTTCGGGCTGGTGGAAGTCGATCTGCACGGTGGACAGGGTGGACTCGCGGCCGGCGCGGTCGGTGATCTGTACGTCGATCTTCGGGCCGTAGAAGGCCGCCTCGCCCTCCACCGCCTCGTACTCGACCCCGTCGAGGACCTGTTCCAGCAGGGCGGTGGCCCGCTTCCACAGGTCCGGGTCCGCCACGTACTTGTCGCCCTTCCCTGGCAGCGACAGCCGGTACCGGGCGGCCCGGATGCCGAGGTCGGCGTAGGCGCGGCGGATCAGGCCGAGGGCGGCGCGGGCCTCCTCGACGGCCTGTTCCAGGGTGCAGAAGACATGGGCGTCGTTGAGCTGGATGGCCCGGACCCGGGTCAGCCCGCCGAGCACACCGGACAGCTCGGAGCGGTACATGCCGCCCAACTCGGCCATGCGGAGGGGGAGTTCGCGGTAGCTGTGCGAGCGGGAGCGGTAGATGAGGGCGTGGTGGGGACAGAGGCTGGGCCGCAGCACGACCTGCTCGCTGCCCAGTTCCATGGGCGGGAACATGTCCTCGCTGTAGTGGTCCCAGTGCCCGGAGATCTCGTACAGCTCCCGTTTGCCGAGCACGGGCGAGTACACATGCCGGTAGCCGGCGACCCGCTCGGCCTCCCGGACGTACTCCTCCAGGGTGTGCCGTACGACGGCCCCGTCCGGGAGCCAGTACGGCAGCCCCGCGCCCATCAGGGGGTCGGTGTCGAACAGGTCGAGCTCTCGGCCGAGGCGGCGGTGGTCGTGGTCGTGGTCGTGGTCGTGGTCGTGGTCGGACATGGCGGTTCCTCTCCGGTTCGGGTGAGAGGGCGAGCCCCGCCGGACAGCAGAAAACCCCGGGGCACTCGCCCCGGGGTTCGCGTCAGTTCGTGGGTCAGCGCGCCGGGACGTGGTCCGGCGTCGTCGTGGGAGACGGGTTGGCGCGCTTCATGGCGGGACCGTAACAGGCAGGCGCGGGCCGGGCGAAACCCTTTTCCCGATCGCCATGACCACGTCCGGAGAGATGCCGCTCACCGCGTAGGCGTTCTCCGAGGACTCCGGCACGGCGGCACCTCCTGAAGCCTCTGAACCGCTCACGACCGTGGCGGGTGCGTAGGTCCCTGGGTGCGTGAACGCCGGGTCCTGATGGGTCGGACCCGGCGTTCATCTCGTCGTACGGGCGATTACGCGCGCGTCGCCTTACGGCGGCGTGTCGCCAGGACGATGCCGGCGCCGCCGGCCAGCAGGGCGGCCGCGCCGAGGGCGATCGGGCCGGTGGCGCTGGAGCCGCCGGTCTCGGCGAGGTCGCCGCCGCCGTTCGGGGTGGCGGCGGCGACCTCGCCGAGACC
>NZ_JABERD010000383.1 GCF_013044505.1 Streptomyces sp. S3(2020)
CCCGCCGCCCCGCCCGCCGACGAAGGACGCCCCATGACACGCCCCACCCCCGCCACCCATACCCAGCTGGACCAGCTGCTGACCGGACTCGTGGAGCGGGTCGCCGAGGTGAACCACGCCGTCGTGCTGTCCGAGGACGGGCTGGTCGTCAGCAAGTCGACCGGGTTCCTGCGTGACGACGCCGAGCGGCTGGCCGCGACCGCGTCCGGGCTCATGAGCCTGAGCAAGGGCGTCAGCATGGACTTCCGCGGCGGCCCGGTGCGCCAGGCGCTGATCGAGATGGCGCACAGCTATCTGATCCTCACCTCCGCCGGCCCCGGCGCCCACCTCGTCGTCCTGACCAACCAGGGCGCCGATGTCGGGGTGGTCGCGTACCAGATGAACATGCTGGTGAAGAAGATCGGCGAGCACCTCAGCGCCGCACCGCGGGCAGGCGTCGGCCCCACCGCCGACTCCGGCGCGTGAGGTGAGCGGAGGCGACACGGCGGGCCGTCTGGTACGGCCGTTCGCACTGACCGGCGGACGTACCCGCCCGAGCCGCGCCGACTTCACCCTCATCTCGACGGTGACCGCGGTGGACCCGCCGCCGGCCCGGGCCCCCCGCCCGCAGCCGGAGCATCAGCGCATCCTGCGCCGGTGTGCCGAGCCGATCGCCGTCGCGGAGCTCGCCGCGCTGCTCGACCTTCCTATGAGCGTGATCGTCATCATGCTCTGCGACCTGCTGGAGGCGGGCCGCATCACGGTTCACCCGCCGCACCCGGTCGCCGCCACCGTCGACCTGGACCTGCTGCAGAAAGTGAGGGACGGCCTTGGCCGACTCTGACACCATCGCCCGGCCGGCACCCGACACGGTCAAGATCCTGATCGCGGGTGGATTCGGCGTCGGCAAGACGACCATGGTCGGCTCGGTCAGCGAGATCGCCCCGCTGCGCACCGAGGAACCGCTGACCGTGACAGGTCTGGGCATCGACGACCTCGACGGCATCGAGGAGAAGAAGGCCACCACCGTGGCCCTGGACTTCGGCCGGATCACCATCAGCCGGGATCTGATCCTCTACCTCTTCGGCACCCCGGGCCAGCAGCGGTTCTGGTTCATGTGGAACGACCTGGCGCTGGGTGCCCTGGGTGCCGTCGTCCTCGTCGACGTCCGCCGCCCGGATTCCAGCTTCGCCGCGATCGACTTCTTCGAACGCCGGGGCATCCCCTTCGTCGTCGGCGTGAACGGCTTCCACGGCGACCACCCCTACCCGCCCGACGAGATCCGTGACGCGCTCGCCCTGCCGGACCATGTCCAGGTCCTGCTCTGCGACGCCCGCGACCGCGAGTCCTCCCGGGACGTACTGATCGCGCTCATCGACCAGTTGATCGCCTCGGCGGTGGGATAGGACGACGCGGGCGCTCTCCGTTCCGGAGAACACCCGCGTCGGTTCGTCAGGGGTGGGGCGTCAGGACAGTCCGGCCGACTTCAGCCAGGCCTTGGCGACGTCCAGCGGGTCCTTGTTGTCGAGCTGCACCTGGGAGTCGAGGTCCAGGAGCGTCACGGTGTCCAGCTTGGCGGAGACCGCGTTCAGCGCGTCCACGCCCTCCTGGGAGAGGCCGGACTTGTAGGCCAGCGGGGTCACGTTCGCGAAGCCGAAGAGGTTCTCCGGGTCCTTCAGGACGACGAACTTCTCCTTGGTGATGGTCGGGTCGGTGGTGAAGATGTCCGCGGCCTGCACGGTGTTCTTCGTCAGCGCCGCCTGGGTCAGCGGGCCGCCCGCGTCGAGCGCCTTGAAGGACTTGAACTCCAGGCCGTACACGGACTTCAGGCCGAGCAGACCCTGCTGCCGGGTCTGGAACTCGGGCGAACCGCCGATGACCAGCTCGGGCGCGGCGTCCTTGAGGTCGGCGAGCGTGGACTCGGCGGTGAGGCTGTACTTCTTCGCGGTCGCCGCGTTGATGCTGACGGAGTCCTTGTCCTCGGCGGGCGAGGACTCCAGGAGGGTCAGCGTGCTGTCGAGCTTCGTCTTGACCGCGGCGTTCACCGCGTCGGCCGACTTCTGCTCGGCCTTGGGGTCGAGGTAGGCCAGCAGCGAGCCGTTGTACTCGGGCAGGACGGTGATGGAGCCGTTCTTCAGCAGGCCGTAAGTGGTCTCGCGGCTGCCGATGTTGGGCTTGTAGCTGACCTTGATGCCCTTGGCCTTGAGGGCCTCGCCGTAGATGTCGGCGAGGAGGATGCTCTCGGCGAAGTTGTTGGAGCCGACGACGACGGTGTCGCCGCTGCCGCTCCCCTTGTCCTCCTTGAGCGGGTCGGAGGCGTCGTCCGAGGAACCGCATCCCGCCAGCAGGGCCGCGGTGGCGGCGAGCGCGACGCCGGCTACGCCGGGATGCTTCCGGATGGACCTGCTGCGTGGGGCGTTGGAAGTCACGATTCCCGTTCCGGACTGTGAGGGCTGATGAGAAACAAGCTCTGACACTGATCCAATCCAGCCGGTTCTCGCATCGTCAAGTGCGCTCCGGTCACCAATTGGCGTCAATGCGCGACCGGTTGTGAAAAGCCGCCGGAGGTCCGTCGTCCGGGAGCCGTCCCGTTGTAATGGATTCTTGACTCAGGGTGGCATGATCGGTCCTCCGAAGAGACGGTAGTCTCCGGGTCGTTGGCGTTCGGACACACTGGCGTGCCGGTGCCCCATTGGTGCGGTTCCGCACCTTTCGACACGATCAGAATCGGTCACGTGAGGTCTTCGCGCGCCGTCATCCCCCATGAAGGAGGCCTGGTGTCCACGAGCGAGACGGCACCGCCCTCGGCGCCGGGTGGCATACGAGGCTTCGCCGATCGCCGGCCGTTCCGGCACAAGCTCAACGTGCTGGTCGGCGTGCCGCTGACGGTGGTCGCGGTCCTGCTCGCCTACCTCATCACCGACCAGGTCCAGCAGTCCTCGGAGGCGGCCGACGCGGCACGGCTCGTGCGCACCAGCACCGAGGTCGCCACCCTGGTGGACCGGCTGGAGGCCGAGCACCAGCAGGCCATCCTGCTCTCCGTGCGGCACGAGGCCACCAACGACGGCGGCACCCCCTCCCAGACCCCGTACCGCAAGGCTCAGTTGGCGGTGGACAACCAGGTCAAGGAGGTCCGCAAGGCCTTCGGCGACCGGCTCCCCGAGGACGAGGCCCGGGCCCTGCGGGAGATCGATGGCCTGGAGAGCCTGCGCAACACCATCGAGCAGGCGTATCTGCCCGCCGACAACATCGACCCCGCCTACGCCAATGCCGCCACGGGCCTGATCGACGGGCTCGGCCTCGACCGCAACTCGGCCCTGGCGACCACCTTCACCGGCAACCTGCTCGACTCGCTGCTGCGCGCCGACGCCGCCCACAGCGCCTTCGAGACCGGCGTGTTCTCCGCGACCACCGGTGACTCGAACGCGCTCATCGAGTTCATCGGCGCGGTCGGCTCCTACGACGAGTACACCCACCAGGTCGACCGGTTCGCGCGGTTCGCCACCGACGCGCAGGCGGAGCAGCTCGCCGGGATCGAGCACAACACCCCGCAGGCCGCGATCAACCGGCAGTACGCCGAGTTGCAGATCGACCCCAGCTCCCTTCAGGCCGACTCCCCCGCCGAGATCCGCCAGAAGTTCGAGACGGCGCTCGACTCGTACCCCGCCTACCGCAAGCAGGCCGCGATCCGGCTGGGGATCACCACCTCGCTGATCGACCAGATCGCCGACCGCGCCGAGCGCGCCTCCGACGACGCCCTGCGCAACGCCGTCCTGCTGCTGGGTCTCGCCCTGCTCGGCTTCGTCGTCTGGCTGGCGTTCTCGGTGGTCGTGCGCCGCTCCGTGGTCCGCCCGGTGCAGGCCCTGACCCAGGCCGCCCAGCAGGTGGCCGAGGACGCCGAGCGCGAGCTCGCCCGGGTCGCCGACGACGACGCCGAGGACGACAGCCCGGCGCGGCTGCGGGAGATGCCGGCCACCGCGCGCGACGAGATCGGCGACCTCGCCGAGGCCTTCAACCATGTGCAGACCACCGCGGTCGCCCTCCTGGAGCGTCAGGTGCTCAGCCGCCGCAACGTCGCCGAGATGTTCGGCAACGTCGGCCGCCGGGTCAGCAACCTCACCACCCGGCAGCTGGCCCTGATCGACGCGGTGGAGCGCGGCGAGACCGACCCCGAGATCCTCGAACGCCTCTACAGCATCGACCACATCGCCGTCCGGCTGCGCCGCAACGCCGACAGCCTGATGCTGCTCGCCGGTATCCGCGAGACCGTCCTGGACGCCGGGCCGATCGCGCTGACCAATGTCGTACGGGCGGCGCTCGGCCAGATCGAGGGCTTCCAGCGGGTCCAGCTGCTGGCCCGGACCGAGGTCGCGGTGGCGCCCGACATCATCGGCGACCTGACCCTGATGGTGGCCGAACTCGTGGAGAACGCCGTGTCGTTCTCGCCCGCGGACAGCCCCGTCGAGGTGTTCGTGCAGAACTCGACCGACGGCGCGGCGATCGTGGTCGCCGACCACGGTCTGGGCATGGATCCCGAGCGGCTCGACGAGGAGAACGCCCGTATCGTCCGCCGTGAACGGCTCGACCTGGTGCCCTCGAAGGTGCTCGGTCTCTTCGTGGTCGGCTCGCTGGCGCGCCGCTGGGACATCGACGTGGCCCTGTCCCGGACCCCGGGCGGCGGTGTCACGGCCGAGGTGACCCTCCCGCAGTCGCTGCTGCTGGCGGCGTCCGCGGTGAAGCCGACGGCACCGACCACACCGGCGGCGGCCACGGACGACTCGGGCCCCCGCCCGCCCGTCCCCGCCGGCGAGCACGAGGACGGGCCTCTCCCCCGCCGGGTACGCCGCGAGGAGGGTCCGGCCGCCGGGGAGGACCCGGCGAC
>NZ_JABERD010000384.1 GCF_013044505.1 Streptomyces sp. S3(2020)
GGGCCGGGTGGGGGTGCGAGGTGCAGCTCGGTGGAGCCGCCGGCGGATGCGGAGATCGCCAGCCGTAGGTCGGCCATGTCCGCGTCCAGCGTGTACGGCCCCGTCGCGAGGGTTGCCGTCGATTCACCCGACGCCAACGCGGGCAGCAGGCGTTTCGCCGGACCCCGGTCGGCCAGGCCCGCCAGGAGGGTCGCCGCCGCCACCGTCTCCACCAGTGGGCCGGGTACCACGTGCCGGCCCAACTCGACGAAGGCCAGGGTGAGTTCCACGGGGCGCGGGCCCAGGCCCTCGTATGCCTCCGGAACCGCCAGTGCGAAGACCCCGGCCTTCGCGATACGTGACCACAGCGCGCGCCCGCCCGTGTGGTCACCGCGGCTCCAGTCCCGGACGACCCTCGGGGTGTCCGCCGCCTTGAGCATGGCGTCCAGCGAGGTGGCGAACGCGCGCTGCTCGGCGTCGGGCAGGAACCTCATCACCGGCGTCCCTTCGGCAGGCCGAGCAGGCGCTCGGCGATGATGTCGCGCTGGATCTCGTTGGTGCCCGCGTAGACGGGGCCGGCGAGGGAGAAGACGTAGCGCTCGGACCAGTCCGTGTCCGCCAACTCGCCCTCCGGGCCCAGGAGATCCAGGGCCGTCTCCGTCAGCGCGATGTCGTACTCCGACCAGAAGACCTTGTTGAGGCTGGACTCCGGGCCCAGTGACGCGCCGTCCAGGAAGCGGGAGGCCGCCGCGAAGGTGAAGAGCCGGTAGGCGCGGGCCCCGATCAGCGCGTCCGCCACGCGGTCGCTCGCGTGCGCCGGGCGGCCCCGGTCCTCCCACAGGCGGTGCAGACGGTCCGCGGCGGCCAGGAAACGGCCGGGGGAGCGGAGCTTCAGCCCCCGTTCGTTGCCCGCCGTCGACATCGCGATCCGCCACCCCTGCCCCGGCTCCCCGATCACGTCCTCGTCCGGCACGAACACCTCGTCGAGGAAGAGTTCGGCGAAGGCCGGCTTGCCGTCCAGACGGGCGATCGGGCGGACCGTGACGCCGGGGGCGCGGAGGTCGAACATCACGTACGTCAGGCCCTGGTGCGGCTTCGGGGCGTCCGGGTTGCTGCGGAACAGACCGAACGCACGGTCCGCGAAGGCCGCCCGCGACGACCACGTCTTCTGCCCGCTCAAGCGCCAGCCGCCCGCCGTACGGACCGCCCTGGAACGCAGGGACGCCAGGTCCGAACCCGCCTCCGGCTCCGACCACGCCTGCGCCCAGACCACCTCGCCACCGGCCATCGACGGCAGCACACGCGCGCGTTGCTCCGGTGTGCCATGGTCGAAGAGGGTCGGCGCGAGCAGGCTGATGCCGTTCTGGTTGACGCGTCCGGGGGCGCCCGCCGCGTAGTACTCCTCCTCGAACAGCAGCCAGCGGACCAGCCCCGCGTCCCGGCCGCCGTACTCCGTCGGCCAGTCGACCACCGACCAGCGCTCCGCGGCCAGTTCGGCCTCCCAAGCGCGGTGCGCCGCGAAGCCCTCCGCCGTCTCCAGGGAGGGCAGCGGAGCGGGCGGAACACGGGCGGTCAGCCAGGCGCGGGCCTCGGCCCGGAAGTCCTCCTCTTCCCGCGTGAAGGCGAGGTCCATCGGCAACAGCCCTTCGACGGTGCTTCCCTAACAAGTGTTTGGTAGGTTAGCGTGGCCCTATGACAGGCGTCGAGACTCCGGCGTACGAGCCGGGGCACGCACTGCTGAGCGGGCGCACCGCCGTGATCACCGCGGCGGCCGGCGCCGGCATCGGCGGTGCCACCGCGCGGCGGTTCCTGGAGGAGGGCGCGCGGGTGCTGATCAGCGACGCGCACCCGCGGCGCCTCAAGGAGCACGAGGCCCGGCTGGCGGCGGAGTTCGGCGCGGACTCGGTGGCCGCGACACCCTGTGACGTGACCGACGAGACGCAGGTACGGGCCCTGTTCGACACCGCCGTGGCGGCACACGGACGCCTCGACGTCGTCGTCAACAACGCCGGGCTCGGCGGGACCGCACCTGTCGTCGACATGTCCGACGACCAGTGGTCGCGTGTCCTGGACGTCACCCTGACCGGCACCTTCCGGTGCACCCGGGCCGCACTGCGGCTGATGCGGGACTCCGGCACCGGCGTCATCGTCAACAACGCCTCCGTCGTCGGCTGGCGCGCCCAGGCGGGGCAGGCGCACTACGCCGCCGCGAAGGCGGGCGTCATGGCGCTGACCCGGTGCGCGGCCCTGGAGGCTGCCGAGTTCGGGGTGCGCGTCAACGCGGTCGCTCCGAGCCTCGCCATGCATCCGCACCTGGCGAAGGTGACCACACCGGAGCTGCTGGCGGAGCTGACCGCGCGGGAGGCGTTCGGGCGGTACGCCGAACCCTGGGAGGTGGCCAACGTGATCGTGTTCCTGGCGTCCGGCTACTCCTCGTACATGACCGGTGAGGTCGTCGCCGTCAGCAGCCAACACCCCTGACGGCCGGAGCGTCCAGAATGATGTCGTGCCGACCAAGAAGAAGCCTCAGGTGACCCCCGCCGCGCCCGCCCGCCGCCGGGAACTCCTCGACACCGCCGCCGAGGTCTTCGCCGAACAGGGCTACAACGCCACCACCGTCCGCAAGATCGCGGACCACGCGGGCATGCTCGCGGGCAGCCTCTACTACCACTTCGACTCCAAGGAGTCGATGCTGGAGGAGATCCTGCGGACCTTCCTCGACGAGCTCTGGGACGGCTACGACACCGTCCTGGCCGCCGGACTCGGGCCCCGCGAGACGCTGGAGGCCCTGGTCACCGAGTCGTTCCGGGAGATCGACCGGCACCGCGCCGCCGTCGCGATCTACCAGAAGGAGAGCAGACAGCTGGTCGCGCAGGAGCGGTTCGGGTTTCTCGCCGAGTCGCAGCGCAAGTTCGAGAAGGCCTGGCTGTCCACGCTGGAGCACGGGGTCGCGGCCGAGGTGTTCCGGGCCGACCTCGACATCCGGCTCACCTACCGGTTTGTGCGCGACACCGTCTGGGTCGCCGCGTCCTGGTACCGGCCCGGCGGACAGCACAGCCCGGAGGAGATCGCCCGGCAGTACCTGTCGATGGTGCTGGACGGGATCGCCGTACGCGAATAACCCCTATCTGGCAGGGAGTTGGCATGGCCGAGGCCTACATCGTCGAAGCGGTCCGTACACCGGTCGGGCGGCGCAAGGGAGGGCTCAGCGGGGTCCATCCGGCCGACCTGGGCGCACATGTGCTCAAAGAGCTGGTGGCACGGGCGGGGATGGACCCGGCGGCCGTCGAGGACGTCGTCTTCGGCTGTCTGGACGCGGTGGGTCCGCAGGCCGGGGACATCGCGCGGACCTGCTGGCTGGCGGCCGGGCTGCCCGAGGAGGTGCCGGGCGTGACCGTGGACCGGCAGTGCGGCTCCTCCCAGCAGGCGGTGCACTTCGCGGCGCAGGGCGTGCTGTCGGGGACGCAGGACCTGGTGGTCGCGGGCGGGGTGCAGAACATGTCCCTGATCCCCATCGCCTTCGCCACCCGGCAGGCCGCCGAGCCGCTCGGGCTGACCCAGGGCCCCTTCGCGGGCAGTGAGGGCTGGCAGGCGCGGTACGGGGGCAAGCCGGTGAACCAGTTCGTCGGCGCCGAGATGATCGCCGCGAAGTGGGGGATCAGCCGGCAGGACCAGGAGGAGTTCGCGCTGCGCTCCCACCAGCGGGCTGTGCGGGCGATCGACGAGGGGCGCTTCGAGCGGGAGACCGTCGCCTACGGGGACGTCCAGGCCGAC
The DNA here is from genome assembly GCF_013044505.1 of Streptomyces sp. S3(2020). Classification (GTDB taxonomy): domain Bacteria; phylum Actinomycetota; class Actinomycetes; order Streptomycetales; family Streptomycetaceae; genus Streptomyces. The sequence continues at coordinate 3,754 of NZ_JABERD010000384.1, forward strand.
GAGGGCCCGCGCCGGGACACCTCGCTGGAGAAGATGGCCGCGCTGAAGCCGGTCGTCGACGGCGGCACCGTCACCGCCGCGTGCTCCTCCCAGGTCTCGGACGGGGCGGCGGCCATGCTGCTCGCCTCGGAGCGGGCGGTGCGCGAACACGGCCTGACGCCACGCGCCCGCGTGCACCACCTCTCGGTGCGCGGCGAGGACCCGATCCGCATGCTGACGGCGCCGATACCCGCCACCGCCCACGCCCTCAAGAAGACCGGCCTCTCCATCCACGACATCGACCTCGTCGAGATCAACGAGGCCTTCGCCCCGGTCGTCCTGGCCTGGCTGAAGGAGACCGGCGCGGATCCGGAGAAGGTCAACGTCAACGGGGGCGCGATCGCCCTGGGGCATCCGCTGGGCGCGACCGGCGTCAAGCTGATGACGACGCTGCTGCACGAACTGGAGCGCACGGGTGGGAGGTTCGGGTTGCAGACGATGTGTGAGGGTGGCGGGCAGGCGAACGTGACGATCATCGAGAGGCTCTGAGGTTCTCCCGTACCTCCTCGGCCTCCTTCATGATCCGCTCCACCAGCTCCGCGCACGACGGCAGGTCGTCGATCACCCCGGCGACCTGCCCCGAGGCCATGACGCCGAGATCCGTACGGCCGTCCACCATCGCCGACTTGAGAAGCATGGGGGTGTTCGCGGCGAGGAGGACCTGGCTCCAGGTGAGGTCCTTGCCGTGTTTCAGGGCGAGGCCGTCGCGGAGCATCTGGCGCCAGGTGAGTCCGGACAGACGGCGGAAACCGGTGGCGTGGCGGACCGCCCGCAGCAGGGCCCTCGCGCGGCCGGAGTTCTCCAAACCGGTCACCAGGTCCGTACGCAGCATGCGATGCGGCAGACCGTCCACCGCACGGGTCACCGTCACGTCCTTCACCGTCGCCGCCAGATAGCGCGCCTTCACCGCGTCCGGCACCGTCGACTCCGAGGTGAGCAGGAACCGAGTGCCCATCGCGACGCCCGCCGCCCCGTACGCCAGCGCGCCCGCGTCCGCGA
>NZ_JABERD010000385.1 GCF_013044505.1 Streptomyces sp. S3(2020)
CCCCCTCCCCCGCATGGCAGGATCGGAAGGCCATGACTGCGCCCACGAAGCCCCCGCACAGCAGCCCCTCCGACGCCCTCTCCGAGTCCCCCGGCGGAGAGCACCTGCACACCCCCGTCATCGACTGGTTCGACGAGCACGCCCGCGATCTGCCGTGGCGACGCCCTGAGGCCGGACCGTGGGGGGTGATGGTCAGCGAGTTCATGTTGCAGCAGACGCCGGTCAGCCGCGTCCTGCCGGTGTACGAGCAGTGGCTGGCCCGCTGGCCGCGCCCCGCCGACCTCGCCGCGGAGGCCCCCGGCGAAGCCGTACGCGCGTGGGGCCGGCTCGGCTATCCGCGGCGCGCCCTGCGCCTGCACGGGGCGGCCGTCGCGATAACCGAACGGCACGGCGGCGACGTACCCACCGACCATTCCCAGCTCCTCGCGCTGCCCGGTATCGGGGAGTACACGGCCGCGGCGGTCGCCTCCTTCGCCTACGGGCAGCGGCACGCGGTTCTCGACACCAATGTCCGGCGCGTCTTCGCGCGGGCCGTCGCCGGCGTGCAGTACCCGCCCAACGCCACCACCGCCGCCGAACGCAAGCTGGCCCGAGCCCTGTTGCCGCAGGAGGAGCGGACGGCCGCCCGCTGGGCCGCCGCCTCCATGGAGCTCGGCGCGCTGGTGTGCACCGCCAGGAACGAGTCCTGCCACCGCTGTCCGATCGCCGCCCAGTGCGCCTGGCGGCTCGCGGGCAAGCCGGAGCACGACGGTCCGCCGCGGCGCGGACAGACGTACGCCGGTACCGACCGCCAGGTCCGCGGCAAGCTCCTCGCCGTCCTGCGCGAGGCCCACGCGCCCGTGCCGCAGGCCGCGCTGGACCGGGTGTGGCACGAGCCGGTGCAGCGCGCGCGGGCACTCGACGGACTCGTCGCGGACGGGCTCGTGGAGCCCCTGTCCGGTGGTTTGTATCGGCTGCCGTTGACGTAACAGCACCACCCCACACCACCAAATCACTCTGAACCGGCGCTATTCGGTGCGCCGGTTTACCCCTTTCCTACTTCCGTTACACAACCGACGGACAGCCGAGCGCTGGCCGCGCGCTGTCCCGCACAGCCCCGTGACAACTGCTCCGTAGCTTCATTGGCGTACCGCAGGAGAGCGGCACACAGGCAATGGAGAACCGGCAGCGGGCGGGTCGGAAACGGGGATGGAGGCGGTCGATCATGGCGCAGGGCGAGGTGCTCGAGTTCGAGGAGTACGTCCGCACCCGGCAGGACGCGTTGCTGCGCAGCGCCCGTCGCCTGGTCCCGGACCCGGTCGATGCCCAGGACCTCCTCCAGACGGCGCTGGCGCGGACGTACCACCGCTGGGACGGCATCGCGGACAAGCGGCTCGCGGACGCCTACCTGCGCAGGGTCATGATCAACACCCGTACCGAGTGGTGGCGGGCCCGCAAGCTGGAGGAAGTGCCCACCGAGCAGCTCCCGGACGCCTCGGTCGACGACGCCACCGAGCAGCACGCGGACCGCGCCCTGCTGATGGACATCATGAAAGTGCTCGCCCCGAAGCAGCGCAGCGTCGTCGTCCTGCGACACTGGGAGCAGATGTCCACGGAGGAGACGGCCGCCGCCCTCGGCATGTCGGCCGGAACGGTCAAGAGCACGCTGCACCGGGCCCTCGCCAGGCTCCGCGAGGAGCTGGAGAGCCGTGATCTGGACGCACGCGCGCTGGAGCGTGAGGAGCGGGAGCGTTGCACGGCGGCCTGACCGACGCGGACCCCTCACCGGGCCGGGGCACCTTGCAGGCGGCGTTCACGGCAGTGGCCGTGCTCGCCGCCCTCGCCCTTTTCGTCTCCGCCTGCGCCACCGGCGGCACCGGCACCCGTGACGAGGGGCCGGCTTTCGTCGAGTCCTCGTCGAGCACCGACATGGCGGCAGGCGGCGCCGCGCGCTCGACCGGGCCCTCCAGCGCCCCGGCCGCCGCGCCCACTTCCTACGCGTCCGACTCCGGCCCCGACTCCGGCGCGCTGAGCCACACGGCAGCGGCCAAGCTGGTCAAGAGCGACCCGCTGGTCTCGGCGGAGGTCAAGGACGACCTCAAGCCGTGCGTCGCGGACGAGTACCCGCTCGACGTGGCCTACGGCGATCTGACCGGAGGCACGTCGGACGACATCGTGGTCAACGTGCTGACCTGCGGCGACGGCGTCGGTGTCGGCTCGTACGTGTATCACGAGGAGGGTGGTGCGTACGAGAATGTGTTCAGCGCCGAGGAGTCCCCGGTCTACGCGGAGATAGACAGCAGCGGCAACCTGGTGGTGAGCAGGCAGTTGTACGAGAAGGGCGACCCGGTGTCGAGCCCGTCCGGCGAGGACGTGATCACCTACCGGTGGTCGTCGGCGGGCCACTTCGTCAAAGTGCGGTACGCGCACAATGAGCTCGGCGACCTGGGCCCCACCCCGTCGCCATCGACGCCGCCATCGACATCGCCATCGATATCGCCGTCGGAGTGAACCGATCGGCTCCCTCGATCCGATCCCCCATCGACAGCACGACTTCCCACCGGACAACCTCCCACCAGACGCCCCCATAGACAGCGACAGCGACACGAGGACAGAGAGCAGCGGGATGGCAGACCAGACCCACGTTCTGTTCGTCGAGGACGACGACGTCATCCGCGAGGCCACCCAACTCGCCCTGGAGCGGGACGGCTTCGCGGTCACCGCCATGCCCGACGGGCTGTCGGGCCTGGAGGCGTTCCGCGCCGACCGCCCCGACATCGCCCTGCTGGACGTCATGGTCCCGGGCCTGGACGGCGTCAGCCTGTGCCGGCGCATCCGGGACGAGTCGACCGTGCCGGTGATCATGTTGTCGGCGCGCGCGGACTCGATCGATGTGGTGCTGGGCCTGGAGGCGGGCGCCGACGACTACGTCACCAAGCCGTTCGACGGTGCCGTGCTGGTCGCCCGTATCCGCGCGGTGCTGCGCCGCTTCGGGCACGCGGGCGGCGGCGACCGCTCCGAGGAGACCGGCGCCGCGGCCGACGGCGGGGTGCTGACCTTCGGCGAGCTGGAGATCGACACCGAGGGCATGGAGGTGCGCCGGGCCGGGGAGCCGGTGGCCCTCACCCCGACCGAGATGCGACTGCTCCTGGAGTTCTCCTCCGCGCCGGGCACGGTCCTGTCGCGGGACAAGCTCCTGGAGCGCGTGTGGGACTACGGCTGGGGCGGTGACACCCGCGTCGTCGACGTCCATGTGCAGCGACTGCGTACGAAGATCGGCCAGGACCGGATCGAGACGGTCCGCGGTTTCGGCTACAAGTTGAAGGCCTGAGCGAGGCGGACATGCGGGGGAATCTTCGGCGCCTGGTCCCGGCGCGGCTGGAGCGTACGGGTATCCGTACGGGACTGAGATGGAAGCTCAGCGCGGCCATCGCGCTGGTCGGCGCGCTGGTCGCGATCGCGCTGAGCCTGGTCGTGCACAACGCCGCCCGGGTCTCGATGCTGGACAACGCCCGCGACCTCGCCGACGAACGCATCCAGATCGCCCAGAACAACTACGAGAAGACCGGTCTGGCGAACTTCCCCCACGTCGAGAAGAACGACTCGTCGCTGCCGCTGCCACTGCGGGACAAGGTCGAACAGGGGCGCCGGGCGACCTATGTGACGGACGGGCCGGGCGGGACGCCGGACATCTGGGCGGCCGTACCGGCCAAGGACGGCAATGTGCTGTCCCTGCACACCGGGTTCACCGACCGCAGCACCGACATCCTCAAGGACCTGGACCAGGCCCTGGTGATCGGCTCCATCGCGGTCGTCCTCGGCGGCAGCGCGCTCGGCGTGCTCATCGGGGGCCGGCTGTCGAGCCGGCTGCGCAAGGCCGCGGCCGCCGCGAACGAGGTCGCCAGCGGTGAGTCGGACGTGCGGGTGCGGGACGCGATCGGCGGGGTCGTACGGGACGAGACGGACGACCTCGCGAGCGCCGTGGACGCCATGCGGGAGGCGTTGGAGCAGCGCCTGGAGGCGGAGCGGCGGGTCACCGCGGACATCGCGCACGAGCTGCGGACCCCGGTGACCGGTCTGCTGACCGCGGCCGAACTGCTGCCGCCGGGCCGGCCGACCGAGCTGGTCCTGGACCGGGCGAAGGCCATGCGCACGCTCGTCGAGGACGTCCTGGAGGTGGCCCGACTGGACAGCGCGTCCGAGCGCGCGGAGCTGCAGGACATCCTGCTGGGCGAGTTCGTCTCCCGGCGGGTGATGGCGAAGGACCCGGAGATCGACGTCCGGGTGGTGCACGAGTCGATGGTCACGACGGATCCGCGGCGCCTGGAGCGGGTGCTGTTCAACCTGCTCGCCAACGCCGCCCGGCACGGCAGACCGCCCATCCAGGTCACCGTCGAGGGCCGGGTCATCCGGGTCCGCGACCACGGCCCCGGGTTCCCCGAGAACCTCCTCGCCGAGGGACCCAGCCGCTTCCGCACCGGCAGCAGCGACCGAGCGGGCCACGGCCACGGCCTCGGCCTGACCATCGCAGCCGGCCAGGCCCGAGTCCTGGGCGCCCGACTGACCTTCCGCAACATCCGCCCCCCAGGCGCCCCCGAGGGCGTCCCGGCAGAGGGCGCGGTGGCCGTCCTGTGGCTACCGGAACACGCACCGACAAACACGGGAAGCCACCCGATGATGCCGTAGAGCCCTACATCCATCGGCCACTGAACCCCCCACCTGCCCGCGGGGGGCTGCACCTCTCAACGCCGCCTCGACATCTCCAAGCCCGCCCGACGCTCGAAACCAAGGGCTCGCCATCCCGACCCC
>NZ_JABERD010000386.1 GCF_013044505.1 Streptomyces sp. S3(2020)
CTTCGACGACTGCGCGATGGCGCCGGCGGACCGGCTCATCGCCGCCTTCGCCCGGCCGGCCTCGGCCGCGGACTCGTACCGCAAGCTCTCCCACCAGCTGCGCCCCGCCCTCCTCCACCACGTCGACCCCCGACTCGGCCTGCGCGAGGGGGACTTCACGGCCCTGACGGAGTTCGCGGCGACGCTGCGGACATGAGGGAGCGCCCTCCCGCACTCGGCGGAAGGGCGCTCACCGTGACGCCGGCCGTCAGTTGTGGCTGTGCAGGATCTCGTTGAGCCCGCCCCACACCGCGTTGTTCGGCCGGGCCTCGACGGTGCCGGTGACCGAGTTGCGGCGGAAGAGGATGTTCGAGGCGCCGGAGAGCTCGCGGGCCTTGACGATCTGGCCGTCGGGCATGGTGACGCGGGTGCCGGCGGTGACGTAGAGACCGGCCTCGACGACGCACTCGTCGCCCAGGGCGATACCGACGCCCGCCTCGGCGCCGATGAGGCAGCGCTCGCCGATGACGATCCGGACGTTGCCGCCACCGGAGAGCGTGCCCATGGTCGAGGCACCGCCGCCGATGTCGGAGCCGTCACCGACCACGACACCGGCGGAGATACGGCCCTCGACCATCGACGTGCCGAGCGTGCCGGCGTTGAAGTTGACGAAGCCCTCGTGCATGACGGTGGTGCCCTCGGCGAGGTGGGCACCGAGGCGGACGCGGTCGGCGTCGGCGATGCGGACGCCCTTGGGCGCCACGTAGTCCGTCATGCGCGGGAACTTGTCGATGGAGGTCACCTGGAGGTGCAGCCCCTCCGCCCGCGCGTTCAGCCGTACCTTCTCGATGTCGTCGACGGCGACGGGGCCGAGCGAGGTCCAGGCGACGTTGGCGAGGAAGCCGAACATGCCGTCGAGGCTCTGGCCGTGCGGCTTGACGAGCCGGTGCGACAGCAGGTGGAGCCGCAGGTAGACGTCGTGCGCGTCGGTCGGCTTCGCGTCGAGCGAGGAGATGACCGTACGGACCGCGACCACCTCGACGCCACGCCGGGCGTCCGGCCCGACCGCCTTCGCGGCACCCTCACCGAGCAGCTCCACGGCACGCTCGGCGGACAGCCGCTCGGTGCCGGACGGCCCGGCCTCCGCGGTCAGCTCGGGCGCGGGGAACCAGGTGTCGAGAACAGTGCCGTCGGCGGCGATCGTGGCGAGCCCGGCGGCCACGGCGCCGGTGGTGCGAGAAGCAGTCGTGTCGGTCATGAGGGCAACCTAACCGCCGCACAGCCACCGAGGCCAACCAGCGAAGCCGGTGTCTCAGGTGCCGAACCGCTGCGTCGGCCCGGACCGGGGCCGGACCATGCCCACTCATGAGTCTCTTTTGGGAACGTACGCTGTCGGTGCAGTGACGCGCGAAGGGACGGTACGCCCATGGCCCGCAGGACGAGCCTGGAGGACTCCAGCTGTGCCATCGCCCAGGCCCTGGACGTCGTGGGCGACTGGTGGACCCTCCTGATCGTCCGCGACACCGCCCGCGGCGTACACCGCTTCGACGACCTCCAACGCGCACTCGGCCTGTCCCGCAAGGTCCTCACCGAGCGCCTGCGCCTCCTCGTGGCGGCGGACGTCCTCACGAAGGTCCCGTACCAGGACCGCCCGGTACGCCACGAGTACCGCCTCACCCCTCGCGGCCACGCCCTGTTCCCCGTCCTGATCGCCCTCCAGGACTGGGGCGACACCTGGCTCCTCGGCGACGAGCCCGGCACCACGACGGCCACCGCGGCGGAGGCGTCGGCGGAGGCCCGCCGCGTCCACGGACTCGTCGGCACCGAGGTGCCGGAGCTACGGCTCCTCGACGACCGGGGCAGGCCACGCGATCCGATCGCCGACGGCACCCCCTACACCGTCCTGTACTGCTTCCCCGGCGCCTACGCCCGCAGCGACGCCTACCCCCCGGGCTGGTCCGACATCCCCGGCGCCCCCGGCTGCACCCTGGAGTCCCGCACCTACCGCGACCGCCACGCCGAGTTCACCGAGGCCGGTGCCACCGTGCACGGCGTCTCCACCCAACGCCCCGACGAACAGCGGGCGTTCTCCGCCGCGGAGGGTCTGCGCTCCCCCCTCCTCTCCGACGCCGGCCTGTCCCTCGTCGCCGCCCTGCGCCTGCCGACGTTCCGCGCGGCGGGCGTGAGCCGGCTCAAGCGGCTGACGCTCGTCGTCGACCGCGACCGGGTGGTACGGGCCGCGCAGTACCCGGTGACGGACATCGCGGGAAGCGTCGAAGCCGCCCTGTCGGCCGTCAGCGGGCTCCGGAGGGAATGACCCGTCCCAGCACGTCCCGCGCGTACTCCTCGTCGTACACGCCGTCCGTCAGCAGCACCTGGAGACAGATCCCGTCCATCAGCGCCACCAGCGCCCGCGCCGTGACCGCGTCGGTGCGGCGGCCCAGCCGCTCGGCGAGGTCCTCGGCCCACTCCGCGGCGACCGGCCGCAGCGCCGGGCGGCGCAGGGCGGCGAGATAGAGCTCGCACTCCAGCTCCACGCCGGTACGGTCACCCGCGAGCCACTCGCCCAGCAGGCCGGCGAGCTCGGCGGCCAGGTCCGCGCCCCGGTCCTCCAGGCCGCCCCGCGCCACGACCACCTTGACGAACCCCTCGTTGGCCTGCCGCAGCGCGGCGACCATCAGCTCGTCGAGGGTCTTGAAGTGGTACGTCGTCGAGCCGAGCGGCACATCGGCCTCGGCGGCGACGGAGCGGTGGCTCAGCCCGGCGAGGCCGTGGCGGCCCACGACCCGGATCGCCGCGTCGATGATCCGCTGCCGTCGCTCGGGGTCGTAGCGCCGGGCCATCAGTGCGCACCGCCCAGGTTCAGCACGACCACCCCGGCGATGATCAGCACGATCCCGGCGGCCTTGGCGGGGCTCATCCCCTCCCCGAGGAACGTGAACCCGATCGTGGCGATCACCGCGGTGCCGACGCCCGCCCAGATCGCGTAGGCCGTACCGACGGACACGGTCTTCAGCGTCTGCGCGAGCAGCGCGAACGCCAGGGCGTATCCGAGGACGGTGAGCAGCGACGGCAGCAGCTTGCTGAAGCCGTCGCTGTACTTCATGGCGGTCGTCGCGGCCACTTCGGCGGCGATCGCTCCGGCGAGCAGCACGTATCCCATGCGTACGAGTGTACATAACACTGTGTACGGGCGTACACAACAGCTCGCCCGGGCCTCCGGCGGAACGCGTGCCGCTATGGCCGGGCCGCCGACACGGGGCCCGGCTCGCGCACCCGCGCCACACGGTCGAGCAGCCGTCGCTTGGTATGGGCGGCACGGCGCAGGGCGGAGACCCTGCGGTAGCGGAGCAGTTCGGCGGGGCCGGGCCGGACGGCTCCGCTCAGTGCGTAGCCGTTGCGGACCAGCCGGTCGCCCAGTACGGCGTCGCAGAGCCGTATCTGATCGGGCGTCAGCCGCTGCTGCCAGCTCCCCGCCCGGGAGGCGTCCAGGGCACCGTGCGTACGCCGGTGCCAGGTCTTGCGGGCGGGTACGGCCTTGTGTGCCAGGCGGCTCGGCTCGGTCATCTCGGGGGCGTACTCCTCGCCCAAGTAGGCGCAGAGTGCCCTGAGTCGGGGCTCGGGGTCGGCCAACAGGTCCTCGAAGCGCAGCTCGTGCCAGCTGTCGGGGCCCAACCGGTGTGCGTAGCGCCGGGTCACGTCCATGACCTGCGCCCAGGTGGCGACGGCCTCGTGGAAGCCGCGGTGCCACCAGGGCATGCCCAGCAGCGAGGCGACGCAGTCCCGTCCGTCACGTACGAGGTGCACGAACTGCGCGTCCGGGAAGAGCCGCAGGATCTCCTCGACATGGAGGGCGTAGGCGGGCCGTTTGTCGCCCCAGCGGACCTTGCCGTGGCTCTCGGCGTACGCCCTGAGCGTGATGCCCAGCGCGGAGCCCAGGGTGGGCGGGCCGCCTTCGATGCGCCGGGCGACGGTCCCCGCGTCCAGCCCCAGTTCATGGAAGCGGGTCTCCTCGCGTCCGGTGATCCAGTGGGCGAGGCCGGCCCGGTTGTCCGGGTCCCGCAGGTCGCCGAAGCCCAGCCGGCTCTCGTAGGCGGGCAGGACGAAGCGGGTTTCCGGAGGCAGCGCGATACGGGGGTGTGCGTGCAGCATCAGTTGCAGCAGCGTGGTGCCGGAGCGGGGACAGCCGAGCACGAAGACGGGGCGTACGGGGAGGGAAGCAGAGGTGACCACGCCCCCACGCTGCCGTCGGGGGCTGGGACCCGGCTGGCAGGGCGCTGAGAAAGCCGTAGCGAAGATGCTGAGAAAACGATATGGAAACCGCTCGCACAAACGGCTGCTCGATGAGCACCGGGTCCACTACTGTGCCATCTGCTTCACCATTCATCTACCGCGCCGTCACGGCTGCGGCCTCCCCCATGGGCTCCGCCAGAGGAACCGCGCATGCCAGAAGACAAGTCCCAGCCTCCACATGACCGACCGTGGGAGACCGGCTGGGCACCCGACACCTCCCGGGCACCGGGAACCCGCCGTCTCTACCTCGCCGCCGCGCTCGCCGTGGCCACGGTCGTCGCCTGTGTCATGGCGATATCCATGACGGACAGCACACCTGACGTCGTGGCGAAGTCGGCGCCCCCCTCGGACGGCGGGACGATACCGGGCCTGGCGGGCTACGCCAGCCCGTCCGACACCACGACGCTCCCCCCGAAGGGCAAGAGCGGCCTGGCGACCTCCGAGGAGACCACCTCCGCCTCCGCCCCGCGCCAACAGGGCTCCACCCCCACAC
>NZ_JABERD010000387.1 GCF_013044505.1 Streptomyces sp. S3(2020)
TCACCGGTCCGACCACGGCCATCCTGGCCTGCCGCGCCCCGCGGTCCCGCCACCGCGCTCGCCGCCGAGCGGGCGCGGCAGGCCAGGATGGCCGTGGTCGGACCGGTGACCGAGCGATGGGCGCCGGAGCAGGCCGGGCCGGTGCACGAGAACTGGCAGTTGGCCGCGCCGATCGGGCCCGCCACCGACCTGTGGGCGCTCGGCGCGCTGCTCTTCAGGGCCGTGCAGGGGCATGCGCCGTACCCGGAGGAGTCGACGGCCGAGCTGGTGCAGATGGTGTGCGCCGAGCCGCCCGCCTTCGCCGAGGAGTGCGGGCCGCTGCGGCCGGTCGTGGAGTCGCTGCTGCGCCAGGACCCCACCGAGCGGCTGGACTTCGAGGAGCTGCGGGGCTGGCTGCGGTCGCTGGTGCGGTCCGCGCCCGAGCCCGAGGCCGGCGCGTACGTCATCGCCGCGCCGCCCGTCGACGCCACCCGGCTGCCCGTCGTACGACGGCGGGGCGAGCTGGTGCGCCGGCGGCGCGCGGGGCTGCCCGCGACCAGCGCGCACGGACGGCACAAGCGGGCCAAGCAGGGCAGGCAGGAGGTGGCGAGTTCACCGCGCCGGCTCGGTCGTACGCTGCTTCTGCTGGTGCTGCTGCTGATGGCCGCGGCGATCGCGTACGCCATGCTGTTCATGCCCAAGTCCACCGACTCGACGGGCGGCGCGGGCGACACCGACCGGACCGGTTCCGCCGGCGAGGTCAGCGAGGCGCCCGCCAGCAGTGAGCCGCGGCCCGACCAGAACTCCCCGAAGGCGAGTCCTTCCGAGTCCGCGGAGCCCCAGGCCACCACCGGCCCGGACGTCGCCGACGGCTTCACCCTGCGTACGGACTCCGCCGGTTTCCGTGTCGCCGTCGCGAGCGGCTGGAGCCACACCCCGGAGAACGGCCGCGGTCAGGTCGTGTACACCCATGGCGACTTCGACCTGATCGTCGTACCCGGAAGGGACAGCGCCGACGAGTACGGCGAGGACCCCATGGCCTACCAGCGCGAGGACGAGCGTGAGCTTCAGCCGTACCGCGACTCCAGCTGGGCCAGCGCCAGCGGGCTGAAGACGATCCAGGTGGGCGGGCGGACCATGGCGGAGGGGCAGTTCACCTGGACCGACGACGCGGGGCGCGAGCTGTTCGTGCGCAATCTCGCGATGCTCGTCGACGGGAAGTACCACGTGGTCCAGGTGCGCGGGCCGGAGGCCGAGCGGGACGAGGTGACGCGGCTCTTCGAACAGGCGGCGGCGACCTACGAGGTCACCGGCTGATCGGTCCCCCGTCACACCGGGTGATGGTTGCTTCCGGCTGCCGAAAGCGACAACTGTCACAACCGCGAAACCTTGGCACCCCCGTGGTTCCCCGCACCGGGGCCGGTCCTTAATCTGACACTGTCAAGAGCATTGCGGGGCAACGTGAATCAGATGCAGGGCCTGCTCCTCGCGGGCCGCTACCGGCTTGCCGACACCATCGGCAGCGGCGGTATGGGGCGTGTGTGGCGTGCCCATGATGAGGTGCTGCACCGGGCCGTCGCCATCAAGGAACTGACCGCCGCGCTCTACGTCTCCGAGAGCGACCAGGAGCGGCTGCTCGCCCGCACCCGCGCCGAGGCCCGCGCGGCCGCCCGGATCAACCACTCCGCCGTCGTCACCGTGCACGACGTGCTCGACCACGATGCCCGCCCGTGGATCGTGATGGAGCTGATCGAGGGCCGCTCGCTGGCCGACGCGGTCAAGGAGCAGGGGCGTATCGACCCGGCCGAGACCGCGCGGATCGGCCTGTGGGTGCTGCGCGCCCTGCGTGCCGCGCACTCCGCCGGGGTGCTGCACCGCGATGTGAAGCCCGGCAACGTCCTGATCTCCCAGGACGGCCGGGTACTCCTGACCGACTTCGGCATCGCGCAGATCGAGGGCGACAACACGATCACCCGTACCGGAGAGGTCGTCGGTTCCGTCGACTACCTCGCCCCCGAGCGGGTCCGCGGCCACGACCCCGGCCCGGCCTCCGATCTGTGGGCGCTCGGCGCGACGCTCTACACGGCGGTGGAGGGCAGGTCCCCGTTCCGCCGCACCTCACCCCTGGGCACGATGCAGGCGGTCGTCGAGGAGCAGCCCGCCGAGCCCGTCAACGCCGGTGTGCTGGGACCCGTCCTCGCCGCGCTGCTGCGCAAGGATCCGGCCGAGCGGCCGGGCGCGGCGGAGGCCGAGCGGATGCTTGCCGAGGCGGCACAGGGGCGATCCACGGGCGCGGCGCAGGCGTATGTGTCCACGGGGCAGGTGCGGTACGAGCCGTCGCCCACGGCGGGTGCCGGTACCCAGGCGCAGACGGCGGCCGCCACCCCCTATCCGCCGGTCACGACCGGTGCCCCGGCCCCTCCCGCGCCGCGCAGGCGTCACCGGCTGCGTACGTTCGCCCTGGTCGTCGCCCTCGCGGCGATCGTCGGCGGGGGTGTGGCGGTGGCGTTGCAGCAGTTCGGCACGGACAGCCCCGGCGCCTCGCCGACTCCGAGTGCCACACCGAGCGACGGGGGCGGTCAGGGGGCGGTGCCCGCCGGTTGGGAGCGGCGCCGGGACCCCCTGGGCTTCAGCATCTCCCTGCCCAAGGGGTGGCAGCGGACCGTCTCCATCGACCAGGACGGCCTCCAGCAGGTCGACTACTCGCCCGACAACGGCAAGCACCTCGTGCGGGTCGCCGTCGACACCGCGCCGGACTTCGCCACCTCGTACGCGCACATGAGCAACCTGGAGGAGAGGATCTCAGGGCGGCTTCAGCAATACGAGCGTCTGAGCCTCAAGGAGGAGCTCTTCCGCGACCTGCCGGGCGCGCGCTGGGAGTACACCTGGAACGCGCTGGCCAAGGACTCGCCGCACTATTTCCCGGGGCCCTACCACGCGATCGACGTCGGGTACATGAACGCCGAAGGCACCGAATACGCCATTTACGCGTCCTCGCCGGCCGCCGACTGGGCGGCTACGAAAAAGCAGTTCGACGTGATCCTGCGGGGCTTCCAGGAAGGTTGAGGAAACTCCGGTATTCCTGGCCGCGCGGGAAATCAGGCGTAGTCCGTGCAGGAACGGACAATCGTCCCGCCTTCCATGACCGCCACCTGAACGCCGATGTAGTCGAGGTCATCGCCCGCGGGTGACGCGTACGTGGTGAAGGAGAGCGTCGCTCCGTTGCCGTCGTATTCGTGACGCCAGGGCCACTCCGTCACCCATCCGGTGCCGCCGTCTATGGAAACGAATCGAATGGCCGCGTGGTGACCGTCGGCAGCGGTGTCCTTGACCCAGCCGCTGATGTTCACGTAGCTGTCCGACCAGTTGGTGAACGTCATGCTTCCCGAGGCGCCCGTCACCGAGCAGGCGGCTCCGCCGCTTGCCGCGCTGGCATTGGTCACGGTGGTCGTGGCGAATATCGCCACTGCCGCTGCACCGATGACGGAAAGGCGCTTCAACATGTTTCCCATAAGGGAACGATAAGGCTTCCATGATTCACAAGACAGCGTGATTCAGGCCGCCCGATTTACCTTCTATGGGGCGTATGGAATGGCGATTTGCCATGCTTTGCAGTCATCCTCGAAACCGGCAATGGCTGAAAATGATCAGTGCGCGGAGGGGGCGGCGGCGCACTTGGCCGGTCAGTGCCGCGGAAGGCGGGCGTCCGGCGCGGCATCATGGGGCGCATGGGGACCCCGGGAGACAACTTCCGTGTCGTAGCGGGCCGTTATCGCCTGGAGGCGCGGCTCGGGCGGGGTGGGATGGGGGTCGTGTGGCGGGCGACCGATCTGCTGCTCGGACGGCGCGTCGCGGTCAAGGAGCTGCCTCTCGACGAGACGCTGTCCGAGGCCGAGGCCCGGTGGCAGCGCGACCGGGTGCTGCGGGAGGCGCGGGCCGTCGCGCAGTTGCGGCATCCGCACATCATCGTGGTGCACGACGTCGTGGAGCATGACGAACGGCCCTGGCTCGTCATGGAGTTGATCGACGGTGGCTCCCTCGCCGACCGGATCGCCGTGCACGGACCGGTGGTGCCCGCCGAGGCCGCCCGGATCGGCGTCGATCTGCTCGGCGCGTTGCGCGCGGCGCACGGGGCCGGGGTCCTGCACCGGGACATCAAGCCCGCGAACGTCCTGCTGGAGGGCGGCACCGGCCGGGTCGTCCTCACCGACTTCGGTGTCGCGCAGGTCGCGGGTGCCACCACGCTCACCGAGACGGGGTCCTTCGTCGGCTCGCCCGAGTACACCGCCCCGGAGCGGATGACCGGGCTGCGGACCGGACCCGCCGGCGACCTGTGGTCGCTGGGCGCGCTGCTGTGCACGGCCGTGAGCGGTGAATCGCCGTTCCGCCGGGACTCGTTGAGCGGCATCCTGCACGCGGTCCTCGCGGCGGACATACGGCCACCCGTGCAGGCCGCGCCGATCCTGCCCGTTGTACGGGGGCTGCTGGAGCGCGATCCGGAGCGGCGGCTGGACGCGGAGTCGGCGGAGCGGATGCTGCGGGTCTTCGTGGAGACGGGGCGGTTGCCCGTTCCCGAGCGGCGTTCCCTGCGGGGTGTGCCGGCGGTGGTGGTGCGTGGCGCCGCACAGGCCGGGGCTGGGGTCGCGGGCGCCGCCCCGGTACGCCCGCAAGGGGGCGGCCGGGCCGGGACGCCCGCGCCCCCACCGTCCCACCCCACCCCCCGTCCTCCCGG
>NZ_JABERD010000388.1 GCF_013044505.1 Streptomyces sp. S3(2020)
ATCCCCACCCCGGCGCGAAGCAGCCACCGCCCCACGACCCGTTCGAAGACTTCCCGCCGCCCGCACCACCGACCGCCCTGCGGGTCGTGGTGGCGGACGACAACCCGGTGGTCCGCGCGGGCCTCACCGCGCTCCTCTCCGGCCGCGAGGACATCACGGTCGTCGCGGAGGCCGCGGACGGCCGCCAGGCCTACGAGGCGGCACGGGCCCACCACCCCGACGTGATCCTCCTCGACGTCCGCATGCCGGGTGTCGACGGCCTCTCGGCCCTCCCGCACCTGGTCCAGATCGCCCCGGTGGTGATGCTCACCTACAGCAGGGAGACGGAGATCGTCCACGAGGCCCTGCGCCGGGGCGCCGGCGGCTACCTGGTCCACGGCGAGTTCACCGCGGACCAACTGGTCGACGCCGTACGGAACATCAAGAACGGCCGGGCCCACTTCACACCGACAGCGGCGGACGCGTTGGTCGCCAGGCTGCGCGGCACGGAAGGGGATGCGATTGCACACGAATTTGCTACCCGTAACCCCAAGCCCCCGCTGATTTCTGCGAAAAGACTTTCGCAACTGCAACCAAGTGTGGGACAGTCTGACAAGTCGCGGTTCCAACTGAGCGCAAGGGAGGCGGAGATCATGGACCTCATCGCATCCGGCATGAACAACCAACAGATCGCCGCCACCTGCTTCATCAGCGAGAAGACCGTCAAGAACCACATCAACCGCATCTTCGCCAAACTCCACAGCACCAGCCGCGCCGAAGCCGCCGCGAAGTGGCTAGGGGTGACCTGACATGACAGCTGGGGGGAAGCAAAAGCGGAATTGGGCCCGCAGTTGGGCCCTGGGACCCTCCGCAAACACGACTGCCACCTCATACGTTGCCCCCACCACGGACAACGGAGGACAACGCCATGCGGAACTGGAACGACGAGGGACAGACCGCGGTCGAGTACCTGGGGATCATCGCGGTGGTTGTGGCGATCGTGTTGGCGATCACGGGGACGGACATTGGCGAGCAGATCTTCGACGCGATCACCGCGAAAATTCAAGAGGTCATTGGCTGATCAGGCGCCGCAAGGGCGGCGACGCAGGGCAGGCCTTCCCCATCTACATCACGGTGGTGGCGGGCCTGCTCTTTCTTGCGTTCGCCTACCTTGCGGTCGGCCAGGCCGCGGCGAACCGTAACGGTGCCCAGACGGCAGCCGACGCGGCGGCGCTCGCGGCTGCGCAGGACCTTCGGGACCAACTCGCGGGCAAGTGGGTTGAAGCCGTACTCGATCCGGCCAAGTGGCAGGACATCTTCGACGGCAATGCGCCGGGCGTCACGCTTTCCTGTGGGAGGGCAGGCCAGCTGGCGGCGCAGAACGCGGCTCACGTACAGGGCTGTGACCCTGATGCTCTGAGCTACACGGTCGAGGTCGAGAGCGACGAATCCGTGGGCGATTCCATAGTCCCGGGTACGGAGGGCATGTACGCGAAGGCGTCTGCCAAGGCGGTGGTCGAGCCCCTGTGTACGTTCGAGCTTCCGGGTGCGGACGCCGGAGACGATGTACTGCCCCAACTCACCTGTGAGGACAGGAACTGGGACTTGGATCCGGACGATCTCACCGTCCTGCCGGAACCCGAGGATCTCTTCGACGTCCATCTGGCCGACTGACAAGCGAACGACGAGGGATGAAGGAAGCGGAGTCATGAGCATTCGGTTCACTACGAAGGCCCGCAGGGGGATGGTCGCGCTGACTGTTGCGGCCGGGTTGGCTCTCGGCGTGGCCGGCTGCGGTGGCGGGGGCGACGACGACAAGAAGCCCGAGGCCTCGGCTTCGGCGTCCAAGGGAGCCGGGTCGGATCCGAGCGCTCAGGAAGGCCAAGAGGAAGCCCCCTTGGCCGAGTTGAAGGGGCCCGACGGATTGCTGCTCGAGGTCACCTCTGCTCAGAGGGATGCGGGCGGCTTCGTCACCGTCAACGGCAACTTGAAGAACGACGGAGCCAAGTCCGTTGTCGTGCCGGCCGGACTCAGGGGTGACGAAACCGAGATCATCAGGCACGGCAGGTCATTGGGTGGAGCCACCCTCGTCGACTCGGCCAGCAAGAAGCGCTATTACGTGCTCCGCGACACTGATGGTCGCCCGCTCACGACCACGGACCTCACCTCGCTGAAGGCCGGCGAGTCAGCCCCCGTCTTCATGCAGTTCCCGGCACCCCCCGCCGAAACGACCGAGGTCACCTTCCAGCTGCCCACCTTCGCCGCCGCCACCATCACCATCTCCGGGTGAGGCCCCACATGACCCTCACCCCACCCCGCCTCGCCCTGACCCTCACCGCCGCGTCGGTCATGCTCGCCACGAACCTGTTCGTCGCGACGACAGCCGAGGCCGACGAAACCCCCAGCGTCCCTCCAGGCACCGAAGCCACCGCCGCGGCCCCCGTGAAGGTGGACGCCAACGACCCCGACCTGAAGCTCCCCGAGGGCGCCACGTTGGCCGAACCCAAGGTCCTGGACATCAAGCAGGTCGTGGAGGACCAGTCCGGCGAGGAACGCCGTGAGGACACCAATGCGGACGTCAAGTTCGCCCTCCAGGCGGAGGTCCTGTTCGGCAAGGACAGCGCGAAACTGAGCGGCGAGTCGAAGGCCCGTATCGCGGCGATCGCGGACGAGATCAAGAAGCAGAACGCGACGAAGATCCGTGTCTTCGGCTTCACGGACAACCTGGGCTCCTCCGCCCACGGCGACGTCCTGTCGAAGCAGCGGGCAAACGCCGTACAGGACGTCCTGGAGAGCGAACTGAACGACGCGAACATCACGTACGAGGTGCGCGGATACGGCGAGCAGTACCCGATCTCCGACAACTCGACGGAGACCGGCCGCAAGAAGAACCGACGGGTCGAGGTCTCTTTCCCGCGTACGGAGAGCTGAACGACGAGCGCGCCGGGGAGGGGAACTCCCCGGCGCGCTCGATGAACAGCCGACTGTCGTTCGGTCAGCCGAACATGCCGGGCTGGTAGTCACCGGCGGGCTGCTGGAGGATGACGTTGAAGCGGTTGTAGAGGTTGATGAGGGCGATGGTGGCGATCAGCGCGGCCAGCTGCTCCTCGTCGTAGTGCTTCTGGGCGTTCGCCCAGACCTCGTCGCTGACACCGCCGGCCCCGTCGGCGATACGGGTGCCTTCCTCGGCCAGCTCCAGCGCGGCCCGCTCGGCGTCGGTGAACACGTTGGCCTCACGCCAGGCGGCGACGAGGTGGAGGCGCTGGTGGGTCTCACCGGCGGCGACCGCGTCCTTGGTGTGCATGTCGGTGCAGAATCCGCAGCCGTTGATCTGGCTGGCGCGGAGCTTGACGAGCTCCGCCGTCGAGTGCGGCAGAGTCGAGTCCGCGACCGCCTTGCCCGCCGAGTTGACGTACCGGATGATCTTGCCGGCGAGCGGGTTACCGAAGAGGTCGAGGCGGGCTTCCATGGTGAGCTCCTGTGGCGTTGGTGTCGATGCCTACACCCCGTAGACGGAACGACCCCACCCAGATGTGACACCCCTGAATGTGACGCGCGTCTCGTGGGGCGCCGAGGTACTCCCTCCGGGTTGATCTGGCGCGGGCGAGGGATCCCGGAGGCCCACCGTGGAGAGGTGTCCGGTGTGGATGATCAAGAGCTGGAAGAGCTGGAAGAGCTGGAAGAGCTGGAAGCGTCGGAAGATGCGGCGACGGTGTTCGACGCACTGGGAGCCCGTTACGAGCAGGCCTTCGAGGGCCTGGCCGGGCAGCGGGCGGCGCTGCGGTGGCTGACGGCGCGGCTGCCGCGCGGGGCCAGGGTCCTGGACGTCGGCAGCGGCACGGGCCGGCCGGTGGCCGAGGAGCTGGTGCGCGCGGGCTGCGAGGTGACGGGGATCGACGTGTCACCGGCGATGGTCGAACTGGCACGGACGCAGGTTCCGGAGGCGAGGTTCGAGCTGGCCGACGTACGCACGTACGAGGCACCGCCGTACGCCTTCGACGCGGTGTGCGCGTTCTTCCCGCTCCTCATCATGTCCCGAACGGAGGTGGAGTCGGCCCTGGACCGCATGTGCGGCTGGCTGGCCCCGGGCGGCCACCTGATCATGGCCACGGTCCCCGGCGACTACAGCGACGTGGAACTGACGTGGATGGGCCACCGGGTAACAGTCAGCAGTCTGACCGGGGACGAGTACGAGCGCCGCCTGCGAGCCCAGGGCCTGGAGATCCTCTTCACGGAAACCTCCACCTTCAGCCCCTCCGGCCCCCACCCGGCCCTCGAACACCACTTCTTCTGCTATGCCCAGCGCCCGAGGAGACCAGGTGAGCGCAGCCACGGGTGAAACAGATCTGCCAATCACCGACGCACTCGACCCAAGGCCGAGGCCGACGCCGTCACCCGTCGCGGGTCACAGTCACCCTCGCCCCGGTCCGCAGTCCCCACCCGGCCATGGCCCCGGCCTCCGCCTCCAGCACATGCCGGGAACGGAGCCGGGGCCGCCCCAGTCGTCCCGGCCGCATGGTGCGCACGGCGATGACGACGAGGCGGCGATCGAGGTAGGCGACATCGATGGGGATGCGCATACGAAAGGTGTGCACGCTGTTGGCGGGCGACAACAGGATGGCCCCGTCGACGGAATCCCGCCCCAACAGCCCTTTGGTACGGGCCCGATAGGAGCCGGCGATCTCCAGAGGGACGGAC
>NZ_JABERD010000389.1 GCF_013044505.1 Streptomyces sp. S3(2020)
TTGCTCAGGCGTCGCGTGGGCTCGGCGATGTGGATAAGAGCCAGGTGCTGTCCGTGGTGCTCGCCCGCACCCGGTTCGGAGCGCGGGTGCGGGCCATCGGCTCCAATCCGGACGCCGCCGAGTTCAGCGGCATCCCGGTCGTGCGCACCCGCGTCCAGGCCCTGGCGCTGTCCGGTCTCACCACGGCCTGCGCCGCCGTGCTCGCCCTCGCGTTCTACGGCGCCGGCGACCCGACCCTCGGCCAGGGGTACGAGCTCCAGGCCATCGCCGCGTGCATCATCGGCGGGACTCCGCTGGCCGGGGGGCGCGGCTCGGTGTTCGGCGCGGTGGCGGGGGCGATGATCCTGGCGGTCGTGGCCGCCGGGCTCGTGTTCTTCGAAGTACCCATCAACTGGACGTCGTTCGCGACCGGCGGGGTCATCCTCGTCGCGGTCGCGGCGGACAGCGCGTTGCGCCGCACGGGACGGCGGCGCCAGTGAACATCCGGTCCGCACATGGCTGTTGGAGGCCTCTGATGCATCCTCGATTCCGTACGGTGGCCGCCGCCCTCGGCGTCCTGGCACTGCTGGGCGCCTCCGGGTGCGGGGAGAGCGAGGGGTCCGGCGGCAAGGGCGGCAAGCTGGACATGGGCATCGCCGTGGCCAACATCTCCCTCAACTTCGCCCACGAGATGGTGCTCGGCGCGGAGAGCGCCGCGGAGCACGCCAAGAACGTCGACTTCCAGGCGGTCGGCCCGCCCAACACGGACGGTCCGGCCGAGGTCCAGCTGTTCCAGAACCTCCAGACGACCGCCAAGGACGGCATCGTCCTGGAGAACCTGGACCCGCCGATCTTCACCCGCCCCGCCGCCCGGGCCGTGGACAAGGGCATCCCGATCGTCGCCCTGGACACCTCCCCCACCGACGGCAGCAAGGTGAACTTCTATGTGGGCAACGACAATTACGCGCTCGGCGAGCTGATGGCGAAGGAGGCGCTGAAGCGGCTGGGCGACGACCCGAAGGGCGAGATCGTCATCGGGGTGCCGAACCCGGGGACGCCGGTGCTGGACAACCGGGCGGCGGGCATCAAGGACACGTTCAACAAAGAGGCGCCGAACGTGAAGGTGCTCGGCCCCTTCCAGACGTACAGCGATCCCGGCCAGAACTACAGCTCCTGGTCGGCGCAGGTCAACGCGCACCCGGACGCGCTGGCGTTCCTCGGTGTCGGTGACGCCGACAGCTACAACCTGGCAAAGATCAAGAAGTCGAAGCAGGGGAAGTGGCTGACGGCCGGCTTCGACGTCGACCCCAAGACCCTCGACGCGGTCGAGGACGGCTCGAACTTCGTCGCCATCGACCCGCAGCACTTCCTCAAGGGCTACCTCTCCACGGCCATCCTGATCGAGTCGGTGCGCGAGAACGACGGCAAGCTGCCCGACGGCTGGTTCCTCTCCCCCGGCGGGGTGGTCGACTCCTCCAACATCGACGAGATCATCGCCCGGCAGAAGTCCCCGGAGGCGGCCTACGACTGGTACAAGCCGACCATCGACAAGCTCCTCGGCGACCAGGAGGGCCAGCTGCGCCCCTTGAAGGACGCACGCTGAGATGGCGCACGGCGACATCCTCGTGGCCCAGGGCCTGGTCAAGTCCTACGGCGGAGTACGGGCGTTGGACGGGGCCGGGGTCCGGCTGCGGGGCGGCGAGGTGCACGCACTGGTCGGCGAGAACGGTGCGGGCAAGTCGACGCTGGTGCGGATCGTGTCGGGGACGCTGGCGGCGGAGGAGGGTGCGGTACGCCTCGCGAAGGACACCCGGATCGCCACCGTCTCCCAGGAGTTGAGTCTCTTCCCCGACCTCACCGTCCGGGAGAACCTCTTCCCCCACCGGCCACCGCGCCGCCTCGGCCTGCTCGACCGGGGTGCCATGGACCGGGCGGCCCGGCCGGTCCTCGCCGAGCTGGGGCTGCACGTGGACCTCGATACGGAGCTCGGCGAACTGCCGCTCGCCGACCAGCAGTTGACGGAGATCGCCCGGGCCCTGCTGCGCCGCCCCCGGCTGCTGATCCTCGACGAGCCGACGTCGGCGCTGCCGGCCGCCGCCGTCGACCGTCTGGAGGGGGTGCTGCGCACGCTGACCGGGCGGGGCATCGCCGTCCTGTACGTCACCCACTTCCTGGAGGAGGTGATGCGGTTCGCGCAGCGTGTGACGGTGCTGCGGGACGGACGGGTCGCGCTCGCGGGGGTGCCCCGCGGGGAGGTCGACGTGCCGGAACTGGTGACGGCGATGCTGGGCGGCCGGCCCGAGCAGCGGGCACGCCGGACGCGGACCGTGGTCGATCTGCCGCCGCCGGTGGTGCTGTCGGGGGTCAGTGTGCCGGGCCGGCTCGCGGACGTGACGTTCACGGTCCGGGCGGGCGAGGTCGTCGGGGTCGCCGGGCTCCAGGGGGCGGGCCATCTCGGCGCGTTGGAGGTGGTGTGCGGCCGTACGGCGATCTCCGCGGGCCGGGTGGACGTGGGCGGCCGCGGTCTGCCGCACTCGCTGCGGGACGCGGTGCGGTCGGGGGTCGCCTTCGTGCCGAGCGACCGCAAGCGGTACGGGCTGATGGTCGACCGGGAGGTCTGGGAGAACACGACGTCGGTGAGCTGGCTGGGGCTCGGCCGGGGCGGAATCGCGCCGTCGCGGTCGGAACTGGTCCGCCGTACCGTCGACCTGACAGAACGGCTGCGGCTGCGCGGCGGCCCGCACGACGTGGTGGCGCGCCTGTCCGGCGGCAACCAGCAGAAGGTCGTCTTCGCCAAGTGGCTGGCGACCGACCCCAAGGTCGTGGTGCTCGACGACCCGACGCGGGGCGTGGACGTCGGCGTGCGGGCCGAGATGCACCGGATCGTGGGCGAGTTGGCGGCGGGCGGCGCGGCGGTGCTGATCGCGTCGACGGACCTGGCGGAGCTGACGGAGGTGTGCGACCGGGTGCTGGTCTTCGTACGGGGCCGGGTGACCGGCGAGGTGTACGGGGCGCGTCTGACGGAGCACGCGTTGGCTGTGGCGATGCAGCAGGGGGCGTCGACGGCTCGGTGACCGGCGGAACTGTCCGCCGGTCACCGAGCCGACAACGCGCGGGTCAGGGCCCTCGCCGCCGCGCAGACCCTCGCGCCCACCCGGTCCACGTCCAGGCGGCGGGTGCCGCCCGTCACCGAGATCGCGGCGATCGGGCGGGGGTCGCGGTCGTGGGCGTAGACCGGGGCCGCCACCGCCGAGACGCCGATCTCGGCCTCCTCCAGGTTGACGCCGAAGCCCCGGGCGCGGGTCAGGGCCAGGTCCCGGGCCAGCTGGCCCGGGAGGACCAGGGTGCGGGGGGTGAGGCGGAACAGGGTGCGGTGCGGGGGGCGCGGGTCCAGGGCGAGGAAGACCTTGCCGGTGGCGGTGCAGTGAGCGGGCAGGCGGCCGCCGGTGCGGGAGACGATCGGGGTGGCGCGGCGGCTCGTGATCTTCTCCAGGAACAGGGTGTCGGTGCCGTCCGGGACGGCGAGGTGGACGTTCTCGTGGGTGGCCTCGTGCAGGTCGCCCAGGTAGGGCAGCGCCGTGTCCCGCAGTTCGCGCACCGACGGCGCGGACTGGCCGAGGACGAAGAGCCCCAGGCCGATGCGGTAGTGGCCGTCCGGGGTGCGCTCGACCAGGCCGAGCCGGACCAGTTCGCCGATCAGCCGGTGCGCGGTGGGCTTGGGCAGCCCGGTGCGCAGGGCGAGTTCGGCGAGGGTGAGGGCGGTCCCGGAGTCCCCGCAGACACGGAGCAGCGCCACTCCGCGGGCGAGTACCGACTTGGGCAGAGGACCGTCGTCCGTCATGGACCGAATGGTGATGCTTGGGTGTGCGGGTGGCAAGGTGTGCGTCGCTGTGAGTGGCGGATCTTCGCCTCGGTCGTGGCGGGCGTTCCCCCCGCGGCGGGTCTCATTGCCTGAGCGGTACGTCGACCAGCAGTGGGCCTTTCGACTTCCCGGCCCCTGCGACGAGTTCGCGCAGATGCCGCGCGCTCTCGGCGCGGACCGCGTCGACGCCGAAGAAGGCGGCCGCCCGGGTGAAGTCCAGCGGACCCAGTTCGGTGCCGGGGCACGGGCCCGGGCCGCCCATCGCCTCGTAGGTGTCCTGGAGGGTGCGGTAGGCGCCGTTGTTCATGACCACGAACAGGACCGGGGCCGACTGCCGTGCGGCGCTCCACAGTCCCTGGAGTCCGAACAGGGCGCAGCCGTCACCGAGTACGGCGACCACGGGCCGTCCCGGCTCGGCGAGTGCGCGGCCGACGGCGGCGCCGATGCCCCAGCCCAGGCCGCCGCCGACGGTGTGGGTGTAGCTGCCGGGACTGTCGATGCGTACGAGACGGCGGAGCAACAGCCCTACGGTGATGGCCTCTTCGACGATCGCCGCGCCGCCCCGCCCCCCCCGCCCCCCCCCCTCCCCCCCCCCCTCCCCCCCCCCCCCGCCCCCCTCCCCCCCCCCCCCCACGCCCCCCCCGCCCCCCGCTCCCCCCCCCCCCGCCCCCCCCGCCTCCCCCCCCCCTGCACCCCCCCCGACCCCCCGGCCCCCCCCCAGCACACCCTCCACGGCGCGCGTGCCCACCCTCCCCCCCGGCCACCCCTGCACCGCCCCACTTGACAGCCCCCCCACCCCGACACTCTCCCCCCCCTGCTCTGCCTG
>NZ_JABERD010000390.1 GCF_013044505.1 Streptomyces sp. S3(2020)
TTTTTTTTTTTTTTTTTTTATCGTACCGGCGCCCCCCCACATTTCCCCTTTCCTCTGCGTCGGCAGCGTCAGATGTTTATAAGGGCCCGGCCCGGGGCGGGGCGGTCGGGGTGCGGGGTCCCGTCCAGCAGCGCACGGGCCAGGGCGCGGCGCCGCTCCCGGTGCTCCGCGGCGAGCGCCGCCTGCTCGTCGAGATAGCTCTCGGCCACGGCGCCGACGACCCGCCCCTGCGAGGCGAGCAGCGCACCGCCCAACTCGACGAGCGCGGCCTCCTCGCCGGACCGGGCCGCCTCTTCCAACGCCTGCCACAGCACCTGCGCGCCCAGGGTGTACGTCCGCAGCAGCAGATGCAGCGGCATCCCCTCCTCGGCCCGCTGCACGGCCCGCTCCTGGAAGAGCTCCAGCCCCCCGTCCCCCGACCCGGCGTTGCGCAGGAACGACCGCATGGCCTGCCGCGCCGTGGCCGCGATCTCCACGTCCTTCACGTCGGCGGGCAGCTCCCCGTACCCCGGCAACCGCTCGAACACACCCCGGGCCATCCGCCGGGCAAGCTCATTGACCTGCCCTTCACAACGCAGGGCCAGGGCCCGGGCCGACGGCGACAACGACATACCTCACCTCCCGATCAACGGTAGCCACAGCGGCGCGGTGCGATCCGTACCACCCCGGCCCGACCGCCTCGGCCGGACCGCCGAAGTGACGTACGCATCATGAACACCCCTGGCCCGTCGTCCGTACTACAGAGTCGAACAATCCCGATCGGACAGGAGCCACGGTGCGCTTTTCGCGGAATACCACGGGAACGCTCTTTGTGGGCGGTGCGCTCAGCATGACCCTGGTCGCGCTCGCCTATCCCGCGATGCTCGGCTTCGACAAGGTGTCCACCGCCCAGGACCGCGTCATCGCCCAGACCCAGTGGGGGCCATTGACGGAGCAGGACCGGGACTTCGTGGTCAAGGTACGGGCGGCGGGTCTGTGGGAGTACCCGCTGGGGTTCAGCGCCCTGAAGAACGGGACGACGGAGGAGGTCAAGGAGGCGGGAAGGCACCTCATCGACGGACACGCCGCCCTGGACGCCGCCTGCCGCAAGATCGCCCCGATGCTCAACATCACCCTGCCGAACGTGGCGAGTCCGCAGCAGGTGGCGTTCGTGAACCAGATCGACTCCAGCAGCGGTCGGGAGTACGACTCGAACTTCGCCAACATCCTGCGCATCACCCACGGGTCGATCTTCAACACGATCGCCAAGATCCGCTCCACCACGAAGAACTCACTGGTGCGATCGCTCGCCGACATGGCCAACAACACGGTCCTGGACCACATCACGGTCATGGAGAAGACCGGCTTCGTCAACTTCGACCAAGCCCTCTTCCAGCAGACCACCCCGCCGAAGCTGCCGCTCGTCGACCTGACCCCGCCGGCACCGCAGCCCGGCGAGCCGATGGTCGTGCTCAGCCCGCCGGCGAACCCGACGTCCACACCGATCGCGGTCCCCGGTGAAGGGTCGAGCGCCACCCCGGCCGCGGGCGCCAGCCCGAGCCCGACCATCGGCTGATCGGGCCGAGCGGGTCGGGCGAAGTCCGCTGGGGAACTGCGCGACCAGCCACGACGGCGCGGCAGCCGAACGACGGCACCTCACCGCTGATCCAGCGGAGCGCTCAGGCCAGCCAGACCGTGGTGTCCGGTGCCAGCAGCCCGTCCTGCGACGGGCCGCTGGCGATGAGAACTTCCCCCGGCGGCAGCGCGACCGCCGCCGGGGACAGGTTGGCCACACACCGCCACCCGTCGTGGCGTACGAAGTCCAGCACCCCGTCGGCGGCCCCGTCGGACCAGGTCAGCGCCTCCCCCTCCAATAGCTTGCGGCGCAGCTTCAGGGCCGTGCGGTACAGCTCCAGGGTCGAGCCCGCGCTGCCGTCCTGGGCCTCGACGGCGTACTGGGCGAAGCTCTCCGGCTGCGGCAGCCAGGAACCTCCCGCGCCGAAGCCGTACGACGGCCCGGTCCGTGTCCACGGCAGCGGCACCCGGCAGCCGTCACGGCCCTTGCGCACCCGTCCCGTCTGCTCCCACACGGGGTCCTGGAGCACCTCGACGGGCAGGTCGGCGACCTCCGGCAGACCGAGCTCCTCGCCCTGGTAGACGTACGAGGATCCGGGCAGCGCCAGCATGAGGAGCGTCGCGGCGCGGGCACGGCGCAGCCCCGCGGCGGCGTCGACCTCCGGTGCGCGGCCGCCGGAGAGCAGCCAGGCGTTCTCGTCCGTGCCCGGCGGGAGCATCAGGCGGGAGGTGTGGCGTACGACGTCGTGGTTGGAGAGCACCCAGGTGGCCGAGGCCCCGGCCTCGCGGGCGCCGGCGAGGGAGTCGGCGATGACCTCGCGGAGTTCGGCGGCGTCCCAGCCCGCGAGCAGGTAGGCGAAGTTGAAGGCCTGGCCGAGCTCCTCGGGGCGGGCGTACCGCGCGCGCCGGGCCGCGCTCGGCACCCAGGCCTCGGCGACCGCCATGCGGGGCGGGCGGTAGGAGTCGAAGAGCTCCCGCCAGTCGCGGTAGATGTCGTGGACCTCGTCGCGGTCGAAGAAGGGGTGGGTGCCGGGCGCGAACCGCGTCAGCGCCTCCTCACCGCTGAGTTCGGGTGCCCCGAGGTCGCGCAGCGGCTCGGCGAGGTCCTTGGCGAGGGCGTGGGCCACGTCGACGCGGAAGCCGTCGACGCCCCGGTCGGACCAGAACCGCAGGGTGGTGCGGAAGTCGGCGCGGACCTCGTCGTGGTCCCAGTTGAAGTCGGGCTGCTCGGGTGTGAACAGGTGCAGATACCACTGCCCGTCCGGCACCCGCTGCCACGCGCTGCCGCCGAACACGGACTGCCAGTCGGTGGGCGGCAGTTCCCCGTGCGCACCCCGTCCGTCCCGGAAGACGTACCGCTCGCGGGCGGCCGAGCCTGGCCCGGCGGCGAGCGCCTCCTGGAACCACGCGTGCTGGTGGGAGCTGTGGTTGGGGACGAGGTCGACGATGACCTTCAGGCCGAGCCGGTGGGCCTCGGCGACCATGGCGTCGAAGTCGTCGAGGGTGCCCAGGCGCGGGTCGACGTCCCGGTAGTCGGCGACGTCGTAGCCGCCGTCGGCGAGCTCGGACGGGTAGAAGGGGCTCAGCCACAGGGCGTCGACGCCCAGGCCGCTCAGATGCGTGAGCCGCTCGGTGACGCCTCTGATGTCACCGAGCCCGTCGCCGTCGGCGTCGCCGAAGCTTCGGGGGTAGACCTGGTAGACGACGGCCTGCCGCCACCAGTTCGGGTCCCTGGACGAGAGGTCGGGGGTCACACGATCTCCTGAGTGCTTTGTACGTACGGCAAAGACGAACAAAGGGGAATCTGTCCACAGCCGAGAAGGGACGAACCTCCGCACTTTGCGGAGCACGCCGTTCCTTGTGTGGCGAAATTGTGATGGCTGATGAACAGACCTTGCATTCCCGCAGGTTGACACTGTTCGGCGGCGAGATCCACGATGTCCGCAGCTGTGGCGCATATGACCAATGGGCCCAGTGTTGCCGAGTGCTATTTCTGTGCCCTCGGCGTATTTCGGATCACTCCACCCTGATGGGATACGCATGTCCATAGCGAGACGTGTCACTGTGCGACGCCTGCTGGGGACGGGCGCCGCGACGCTCGCCCTCTGCGCCTCGGGCGCATCCGCCGCCTGGGCCACCGGGCCCGGCGGCGACGGCTGGAACCACGGTGGCACCTACAAGCCCGGCACGGGCGCGGGTACGGAGACCGGGACCGACCGTTGCCAGTTCTCCCTCGACGGGGCGAACTTCTTCGACTCCGTCAAGGTCGACGACCAGAACCTGAAGCCGACCGAGGACGGCAAGGTCCACATCAAGGTCCGCGCCGCCCAGGACGCGTCCACCTGCACGGCCTCGCTGGCCTCCTACATCGCCCACGGTCCGACCTTCGCGACCTCCGGCGAGCAGATCTTCGTCGACTTCGACACGGTGACCGTCAAGCAGGGCCAGACCGACTCCCTCGACATCGCGGTGCCCGACGCCGGCTGCTACGCGCAGATCGACCTCTACCGGGGCGCCACGAAGTTCGACGGCAACCTCGACGCCAACGACGGCTTCACCCACGGCGACCTGCCCAAGGGTCCGGACCGCCCGGTCATCAAGGACAAGCTGATCGCGGCCTGGAACGGCGGCACGAAGGACTGCTCGACGACGCAGACCACGCCTCCGGCGACCCCGCCCGCCGAGTCGACGCCCCCGGCGTCCGAGTCGACCCCGCCGGCCTCCGAGTCGACTCCCCCGGCCGACGAGAGCACGCCTCCGGCCTCCGAGACCCCGTCGACGGAGTCTCCGACCCCGTCCGCCTCGGAGTCCACCACGCCCCCCGCCGCCGTTCGGGGTGGCGGCGCGGGGCGTGGTGGCCCCCGCGGCGGCTGGGGTCGCAGACCCCGTCGACGGGGTCTCGGCGGCCGGAGGCGTGCTCTCGTCCCCCGCGGGCTTCGACTCGGCGGCCCGCTGAGTCCACCCGGACGCCGCGCGCGCCCACTCGCCGCCCCCCCCCCCCCCCGGCCCCGACCCCCCCCCCCCCCCCGCCCCCCCGCCGCCCTCCCCCGCCCCGCCCCCCCACCCCCTGCCGCCCGTCCGGCGCCTCCCCTCCGCCCCTGCCCC
>NZ_JABERD010000391.1 GCF_013044505.1 Streptomyces sp. S3(2020)
GCCGTTGATCGAGCTGTTCCCTGCCGAATGGCACAGGGAGCACGAGGACATCGTGTCCATGCTGGGCAGGCTCCGCTCGCCCCAGACGGTGCCGACGCTGGTCTTGGCGACTCGCTGGGTTCCCGAGCGCCTGGACTGGGACGAGAACCGGGCGCTCGCGGTGAAGGCGATCTGGGCGCTCGGCGCCATTCCCGGCCCGGAGGCCCGGGAAGCCCTTGAGGGGTTGCGCGACGACGAGAACGAGATCATCCGTGAGAACGCGGTGAAGCAGCTCGCACGCCGCGGCGAGCTCTGACCGCGCAGCTGTAGCCGTTCGTCCGGAACTCCCGAACCCGTCGACATTGATCAAGGAGCCGGCTCACGCGGCGGGGACTCTCGAAGCCGTCGACAGACGACTTCCGTTCTCGTGTACAAAGCCAACCGCCCGATGCGCAGCATCTGCGCACTCCCGGCGATGAGGGCCAACCACGAGAGTGCGCAGGCCCGACCGAAACCGGTGAGTACGGGATTGAGTACACGTACTCATGGCCGGGACGGCGGTGGGCGGCGAAGATCGACGCAACGGCGCGGGAGAACGCGCCGGGACCACAACGGCACGGCAGGCCAACGGAGTTGGCGCCGCCCGCCGCCATCGCACACGGGGGAACCGACCATGTCCCGACGCATCATCCTTTCCGCCACCGCCGCCGTCGCCGTCCTCGGCGCGGCGGGTGCCTTCGCCCTTGCCCAGGCCGGGGAGCAGCCGCCGGCCCTGAAGGACAGTGCCGTCCGCTACACCGCCCCGGCCGCCGGCCACGACGGGTCGCTGTCGTTCACCACGCAGATCACAGCGCCGTCCGGGCTCAAGAGCCTGAAGGTGCTGGCCTGGCCGAAGGGCGCCTTCGCCGACAAGCCGCTGACCGAGAAGGACATGAAGAACGTCGAGTCGGCCACGTGCAAGCCCGCTGGCGACGACGTCCTGCACTGCACCTACCGGGTCCCGGTCACCGCCACCGACGCCGCCGAGGCCGGGCAGGACACGTGGTACGTCGCGACGTTGGCCACTGGCAAGAACGGCGACACAGTGTTCGCGGACAAGTCGGCCACGTTCACGGCGCGTTGACCGACCGGCCGAGCGGGGCTACCGGCACGGTCTGAGACGCCTGCACAGGTTGCCGCAGCGGCCAGATGATCAATGCACATCGACATTGACCTCGAAGACCTGGTGGCCGTGACTCCCGAACCCATGTCGAAACGACATGCCCGGAGCGTGACACAGCCACGTCCTCGCGCACCTGGCCATCAGGCTCGGAGTCAAGGCCGCCCACGCCGGCTATGGGAGTTACCGCCCCAGCGCCGTCATGCAGGTTCTGCTGTCCTCCGGTCGGCCGGAGGACAGCAGGGCCTGCATCATGCGCCCGGCGCCTTTGACTTGCTCGTCTAGTTGTAGTGCGGCCTCAGGTGCAGCGAGTTGATGGGACCCAGGTCGCGGTACTCGCCGTGTCCCTCCGGGATCGACGACGTGCAGTCGTTCGCGTTGTAGCTGAGGCACAGCTCGACGACCGCGCCGTCGTACTGGTTGTTCAGCACCCAGTGGTTGCCCACCTGGTTGCTGAGGTTGTGCGCGCCGTAGGTCCAGTAGATGTGGCTCGGAGAGACGGCCGGGTTCTGGTTCTGCGGGTAGATGCAGACCGCGCCGTAGGGGCAACCTGCCCAGTCGGCGGCCGGCTTGGCCTGTGCGGTGCCCGTCGCGACGACGGCCGCGGTGACGGTGGCGAGGGCCAGCGCGGCGGTGCGCCTCAGCATGGTGCGCATGGAAGGTGATTCCTCTCCCGTGGACTTGGTGATCGCCGGAACTGTACGGAGTAAGTGGGCCGGCAGGTCCTGACAGATGTCAGGGCCCGGTGGGCGGCCCGAGTGCGTACGTTCGCGGGAGACCACCGAGACCAGGGGGAGTGCTGTGGGCAGAGTGCGTAGATCGTGGGGCACGGGGAGAGCGGGGCGCCGGGTACGGCTGCTGCTGGCCGCTCTCGTGACGGTGGTGAGTCTCGGTCTGCCGGTCGTCTCGGCCGCGCCGGCGGCCGCCGCCACGGGGTGCGCGCCGCTCCAGTCCGGTGCGAGCCAGGCGGCGCAGGCGGCCGTCCAGGTCGCGTGCCGTTACGTCGGGCGGCAGTACGCCTGGGGTGGCGGTCACGCGCAGGGCATGCCCGGTCCCAGCCAGGGCATCTACGACCGCTGGTACCCGGAAACCGCCGCGGATCCGACGTACTGGAGCTTCGACTGCATCGGCCTGGTGCGCTGGGCCTGGTACAAGGCGACCGGCCGGGACCTCGTCACCGAGCGCACGACGCAGGCGACCTTCGCCGCGCCCGGGTACGCACACACGAAGCTGCTGAAGTCGCAAGGGTCCGCCGTACTGCTTCCCGGGGACATCATGTATTTCGGCGCCGCCGGCGCAGGGCCCACGCACGTCGCGCTCTACCTCGGCAACGGAATGATGGTCGAGGCACCCGAATCCGGCGCGAAAATTCAGGTCAACACCATCAGCGCCCGCTGGGACCGCTACCAGGGCGCGTTCCGTCCGCACGCCGAGGCCGTGCCGATGGTCTGGAACTGGGACGGCCGCGGTTCGTACCACAAGACGTGGGGCCAGCCCAATCTGCGGCAGGACTCGAACACCGGCAGCCAGATCAACTTCACCAACGGCAACGGCATCTCCGTGGAGGTACGGGTGCTGTGCCAGCGGGTGGGCGAGCGGGCCACGGTCGACGGCATGGTGAACAACGTCTGGTCGTATCTGCCGGACTACAACAGCTGGATCAGCAATCTCTTCGTCCAGGGGCCGGCGTTGCTCAAGGACGTACCGTCCTGCGGTGACTTCCCGCCGATCGGCGGAACTCTGGCCGGGGCGGAGAACAACACGTCCTGCGGCGACGGTACCCAGCCCGACTCGGCGGGTGCCTGGACGGCGAAGTCGACCACCGTCTTCGGCCGTACCGTGGAGCTCCGCTACAACGGCACCACCGAGTGCGCCTGGGGCCGTATCACCGGGGGCACGGTCGGCGACGAGATCTGGGTGGACCGCAGCGCCGACGGAGGGAACACCTGGCAGCCGATGCTGGGCTACACCACCGTCACCTCGGGCAACGACGCGTACACCACCCAGTGGAACGACTCCGGCCTCGTGATGCGCGCCTGCGGCACCAACGGCCGGGGCGGCAGCATCGAATGCACCGGCTGGTTCTGACCGACGGTGCTTCACCGTACGGCAGGGTGATCGCGGCGTCCCTGCCCCGCGGTTCCGGGCGGCCCGTCGGCCGCTGTACGGTACTGATCACGTCGCATGTTGTCTGCTCGGTGTGCCGGCCGAGCCCGAGTCGGCCGGTGCGGCCATGGAGCCGGCTCGGACGGGCTAGTACGCCATGTGCGGCTCCAGCTCAACCCGGACAGGCTGCGCGGGGTGAACCTGCTCCAGCGCGCGTCGTAAGGAACGCCCTGATCAGCAGGCCCGGTGGTTTTCGCCCTTCGATCAGCTCTTCCTCGGCGAGCGTTCCGGCTTGGGCTGCCGCGCCCGCCGTCATAATGAAGGTATGGCAGCCAGTGATCACTCCCCTGCGTCCAGGACGGATCCGGCAGGATCGTACGCGGACGACCTGGCGCTGTACCGGCAGAAGTTCCAGCAGCGTCTGCCTGCGGCTTTGGAGGAGTTGCGGGGCCCCGCACACGGTGTGGTCGATCTTCCGCTGCACGTGGCGTGGTCCGGACTGACGTCCTATGACCTGGACAAGCCCCGTCAGCGCATGGGCCTGTACCGCACCGTGCTGCATGAGGGTCTTCGTGAGGACCTCACTTCCTGCCTCAATCAGGATGTTCTGCTTGAGCTGTGGCCGACACTTCGGGGTCTGGTGGGCCGCACCGTGCGCACCGTGTGGGAAGACACCTTCCCTCAGCTCGCCAGGCGCGGCCAGGCGGCCGCGTGAGCCAGGACATGCCGGAGCTGCACGCACGGCTCCTGGCGGACGTCATGACCCTCGGTTCCCCCTACCCTCTCGTCCTGACCGGCGGCTACGCGGTGCGGGCTGGGCCGTGGAGTGGTCCGACGACCTTGCCAGCAGGCTCCTCGAAGAAGATCACAGCCACGACCAGGACTGACCACGCAAAAAAGGCTCCCGCTTCGCCGGGAAGTCGGCGAAGCGGGAGCCTTGGGGTCAGGGGGTGCCTTCGAAGATCAGGATCCTGCCCTTGGTGTTGCGGACACGGAGGGGGACGATCTCCTGGTAGGCCGGGGAGTCGTACCAGCGCTGGGCCGCTTCGGGCGACGGGAACTCTATGACGCCGGTGAAGGCCTTGCTCTCGCCCTCCAGGATCTGCCAGGGGGCGCCGCGGACCAGATAGCGGCCGCCGTGGGGTTCGATCGTGGAGACCAGCTTGGCGCTGTAGGTGGCCACCATCTCGGGGTCGCCGGTGAGTTCTGCCTCGGCTATGACGTAGGCGGTCATGTGGTGTCCTCGTGGGTCGCGAACGCGTCCGGCCCGCCAGCTGGTGCTGGCGGGCCGGACGCGTCGGGTGTCTGGGGGCTGTGGCCTGGCTAGGAGCGGGTGGCCAGGGGGG
>NZ_JABERD010000392.1 GCF_013044505.1 Streptomyces sp. S3(2020)
GCAGGAAGCGGGTGCCGAGCCCGGCCGCCCGGTCCGCAAGGCGGTCGTCCCGGCCGCCGGGCTCGGCACCCGCTTCCTGCCCGCGACCAAGGCGACCCCCAAGGAGATGCTGCCGGTCGTCGACAAGCCGGCCATCCAGTACGTCGTGGAGGAGGCGGCCTCGGCCGGTCTCGACGACGTACTGATGATCACCGGTCGCCACAAGCGGGCCATCGAGGACCATTTCGACCACGCCTTCGAGCTGGAGCAGGCCCTCGCGGCGAAGGGCGACACGGTCCGCCTCGACGCCGTGCGCGACCCGGCCCGGCTCGCCAACATCCACCACATCCGGCAGGGCGAACCCCTCGGCCTCGGCCACGCGGTGCTGTGCGCCCGCCGGCACGTCGGTGCCGAGCCGTTCGCCGTCCTGCTCGGCGACGACCTCATCGACCCGCGCGAGACACTGCTCAGCCGGATGCTCGACGTCCGCGACGAGCACGGCGGGAGCGTGGTCGCGCTGATGGAGGTGGAGCGCGAACAGATCCACCTCTACGGCTGCGCCGCCGTGGAACGCACCGGCGACGAGGACGTC
The DNA here is from genome assembly GCF_013044505.1 of Streptomyces sp. S3(2020). Lineage (GTDB taxonomy): Bacteria > Actinomycetota > Actinomycetes > Streptomycetales > Streptomycetaceae > Streptomyces. Next base: position 572 of record NZ_JABERD010000392.1, read on the forward strand.
GTCCGCGTGACCGGGCTGGTGGAGAAGCCGTCGCCCGAGAACGCGCCCAGCACCTACGCGGTCATCGGCCGCTACGTCCTGGACCCCGAGGTCTTCGACACCCTGGAGCGCACCCCGCCCGGCCGCGGCGGCGAGATCCAGCTGACCGACGCCCTCCAGGAACTCGCCGCAGGCGGCACGGTGCACGGGGTCGTCTTCGAGGGACTGCGCTACGACACCGGCGACAAGGCGGACTATCTGCGCACGGTGGTCCGGCTGGCCTGCGACCGGCCCGACCTGGGGCCCGAATTCCTCGCCTGGCTCAAGGAGTTCGTCACGGCGGCCGGGAACGGCGCAGCCGACCGCCGACGGCTCGCGGCCTGATCACACACCAGGGCCCCGACCGACGGCCGGGGCCCTGTCGGTACGCGCGGCTCAGCCGTTGGGACGCAGGGTCCAGACCACGGTCATCTCACCGGTCACCGCTCCGTCGGCGCGCCGGATCTCGATCGTCACCGGGAACTCGGGGCGCTCCCCCGCGTCCAGCTCGGCGACGACCTCGGCGACGGGGCGGCCCAGCGTCGCCGTGGCGGTGACGGCGCCCATCGCGAGCTTCCTGTACGCGATCTCGGCCTTGACGGCGAGCGGCACGGCTCGCGAGAGCTGGTCCCCGAACGCGGCGAGGACGATGGAGCCGCTGGCGGTCTCGCCGAGCGTGAACATCGCGCCGGCGTGCGGGCCGCCCACGTGGTTGTGGTACTCGCCCTGGTCCGGCAGGGCCACCACGGCCTTCTCCGGCGTGGTCTCCAGGAACTCCAGGTTCAGGGTCCGGGCCATGGGCACGGTGGCGGACAGCATCTCGCCGATCGACATCTGGTCTGCGCTCATGACGAGCATGTTACCCACGAGTAGCCTCGGGTGGCCAGGCCGGTGTGATGATCGTCGTATCCTTTGCGCCCATGGGGCCAGGAGAGCGACCGCCGGGGGGCGGAACAGATCCGCAGCAGGACGCGAACCCGTACCGGCAGCCGGGATATCAGCAGCCCAACCCGTACACCGCGCGGCCTGCGGCGCCGGACGGCGGGAACCGGCGTACGAGAACCGTCGCCCTCGCCGCGACCGCGGCCGTCGTGGTCGCCGCCCTGGTGACCGGCGCCGTGCTCCTCGGGGGCGGCAGCGACGACGAGGCGGCACCGGACCCGACGCGTTCCTCGGTATCGCCGTCCGCCTCCGGCGACCCGCGCGCGGCGGACGGGCAGCGGCCGACCGTGGACGGCTGGAAGGTCGTGGTGAACACGGGCCTCGGCGTCGCCTTCGACGTCCCGGCGGACTGGGCGCTGGAGTCGAGGGACTGGGTGTCCTATGTCGCGGAGGACGACGATCCCGACGAGACACCGCTGGTCGCCATGAAGGGACCCGCCGTCCTCAAGGCGCGGTGGTGCACCTCGGACGACGACAAGGACGGCAGGACCGACGACACGCCGTTGGCGAGCGTGGGATCACGGGGCAACAACGGCGCGCGCAGCACCGAGGAGATCGCCCGCGCCGACTCCGCGGCCTGGGTCTACGGCATGTACACCCAGCCGGACAGGAAGAAGGTCACCACCGCACCGGTCACCTCCTTCACCACCGCGTCGGGCCTGACCGGCAGCGTCGCCACGTCGACGTCCTCCGGGGTCGAGCGGCAGGACAAGTGCGACACGGACGGCAGGGCGACGACCTTCGCCTTCGAGAACGCCGAGGGCGACTTCGCGTCCTGGTCGTTCTTCGGTGCCGCGGGCGTCGACGAGGAGGTTCCGCAGGCCACGGTCGTGGAGATTCTGAGCACGGTACGGGTGTTCACGCCCGAGGAGTCCTGACTTGCTACGTCCCTGACAAGGGGCGGTGACCGAATCGATGCACGGACGCCACTAAGGTGGCTGCCCATGTGGCCAGGACAGCAGCCGCCCGGGGGCGAGCAGAACCCGCAGGACCCGCACAACCCGTACCAGCAGCCGGGGTACCAGCAACCCAGTCCGTACCAACAGCCCGGCTATCAGCAGCCCAACCCCTACGGGCAGCAGCCCCAGTGGGACACGCCCCAGCCGCCGCAGCCGGGAGGTCCCGGTGACGGCGGCGGTGGCAACCGTACGAAGATCACGGCGATCGTGGCCGCGCTGGCCGTCGTCGTGGCCGCCGGTGTGACCGGCTTCCTGGTCCTGGGCGGTGACAAGGACGACGAGGCGGACGGCGGCTCGGACAAGCAGACCGGCCAGACCGCGCCCGCGTCGAAGTCCGCCTCGACCGATCCGTCCGCGTCGGCCTCCGGCTCGGACGACAACCCGCGCGGCGGCGAGGAGGCGAAGGCGACGATCGACGGCTGGAAGGTCGTCGTCAACCCCAAGTGGGGCACCGCCTTCGACGTCCCGGCGGACTGGCAGGTCGAGTCGCCGGGCATGATCATCGGCTTCGAGGAGGACGACGCGAAGGCCGGCGACAAGCCCATCATCACCATGTCGGCGCCGGCGTACCTCAAGGAACAGTGGTGCACCTCCGACGACGACAAGAACGGTGACAAGGAGGAGACCGCCCTCGCCACCGCGGGCACCAAGGGCGCGAACGGCGCCAAGAGCACCGACGAGGTCGCCGTCAACCAGGTCCCGTGGTGGGTGTACGGCGGCTACACGCAGCCGGACAAGAAGAGTCTCACGTTCGACGAGAAGGCGAAGGCGTTCACCACGACGTCGGGCGTCAAGGGCAGCATCGCCTGGGCCCGTTCGAAGAACACGCCCCAGAAGGGCAAGTGCGCGACCGACGGCAAGGCGGTCACGTTCGGGTTCAAGAACTCGGCCGGTGACTTCGTGGCGTTCAGCCTCTACGGCGCCACGGGTGTCGACGACGAGCTGCCGGACGCGACGATCACGAAGATCCTGAGCACGGTCCGGCTCAACGGCGAGCCGACGGGCTGATCCCGGGAGAGGCAGGCCGCCTGCCGGACGTGCGGAGCCCCGGGCGGCGGAGCGAACCGGTGGCACGGTCCGCCGCGGGCGGCTCAGCCGATGCCGAACGCCCCGTCGGGGGGTTCGGGTGACGGCACGGCGTCCTCGTCCCGCACGGGCCGCGCACCACCGGTGAAGTCCCGCAGGGCGGCTCCGTGCTCGACCCGGGCGGGGAAGGCGTCGGAGGCGGTGAGCCGGGCGAGCGCGGCCGTGTCGAAGGGCTCCCTGGCGGCCACCACCACGGCGTTCCCGAACCGCCGGCCCCGCAGCACCCCCGGCTCGGCGATCAGCGCGAGCTCCGGGAACACCGTGCCCAGGGTCGCCAGCTGGGACCGCAGGAAGGCGAAGGGCGCCGCGTCGGCGAGGTTGGCCAGATAGACGCCCCCGGCGCGCAGCACCCGGTCGGCCTCCCCGACGTATCCGAGGGACGTGAGGTGCGCCGGCACCCGCGAGCCGCCGAAGACATCGGCGACGAGCACGTCCGCGGAGTCGGCCGGAGCCGCCTGGAGCCACGCCCGCGCATCGGCGGCGTGCAGGGCGATCGAGGCCCCGTCGGGCAGCGGAAGATGCTCCACGACCATCCGCGACAGCGCCCGATCGGCCTCCACGACGTCCTGCCGGGACCCGGGCCGGGTGGCGGCGAGATACCGCGGCAGTGTGAGCGCGCCGCCACCGAGATGCAGTACGTCGAGCGGCTGCCCCGGCTCGGCGACGGTGTCCAGGACATGGCCCAGCCGCCGCGCGTACTCGAACTCCAGATGCGTCGGCTCGTCCAGATCGACGTAGGACTGGGGCGCCCCGTCGACGGTGAGCAGCCAGGCCCGCGCACGGTCGACGTCGGGCATGAGCTTGGCGAACCCGTGATCGACGGCACGGGCGACGGGGAGGGACTCGGTCACCTGGTCATTGTGCCTGGGGCGCATGCCGCCAAGGGGCTGTCTCTTCTCCACATCTTCCGCTGCCCACGAAGAGGAAAGGGGAAATCCAGGTTGACGCCGATTCCTTACAAACAAACAACTAA
>NZ_JABERD010000393.1 GCF_013044505.1 Streptomyces sp. S3(2020)
CTGACCACCTCATGAGCACGCTTCGGCACGGTCTCCGCCAGATCCAGTACCGCAGCGACCTCATCGACGGATGCCTCGCCGAAACCGGGCTCACCTTAACGACATCACGCCAACAAGGTCAGTAACTAGGCAGAGACGGGCGCGATGGTGGCCCATTCGCTGTCGAGCATGGAGTGGACGACAGAGTCACGCCATTGCCCGGCCTTCAGGATGTGCTCCCGAATCGTGCCTTCCTCCGTCATGCCCGCAGCAGCCATCGTCCTTGCCGATGCCGCGTTGAGCGGGGACCTTGCCCCCCAGATTCGATGCAAGCCGAGTTCGTCAAACCCAAAACCAAGAAGCAGCTTCACGGTTTCGAGGCCGTACCCGACCCCCCAAGCATCCGAGCGCAGCGCGAAGCCGAAGGTGGCTCCACGCTGCTGATGAGGGTCGAGCGCAACCCGGCCGAAGCCGATCGGGTCCTCAGTGGCACGTTCAACTACCACGAGCGCATACTCGGTTCGCGGCTCTGCTGCGGCGGAGGCGACAGACCGGGCAACGATCTCGCCGACTTGCGCGCGAGTGCGTGGCTCGAAGGACAAATGCTCCGTTGCCTCTTCGGAGCCGTAGATCGCAAAGACTGCGTCGATGTCCGCGACAGCGATCTCTCGGAGGATGAGTCGCTGGCCGGACCGTTTGACCGGGTACATGACGCGGACTCTACCCACGTGGAAGAGCTGTGCGGCTCCCAGGGAAAGCCTCGATCTCCTCACTGAGGGCGCGTCCGACAGTTCCTGATCGACCGGGGCCACTCACCAGCGCTTGCCGAACGCGCAGCGCTGAGACAATGATGCCCTTGTTCCGGAAGCCGGGCTGCAGGCCCAGGACTGGGCTTATGGCGTCCGCAGTTCCTTCCACGTCTCCGCTGGCAAGACGGACCAGTGCGAGGTTGCACTGTGAGCCGGCAAGATCACCGAACGCCCAGGCTTCAACGTTGGGATCGCTGAAACCTTCCACCGCTCCCGCTGCCCGCGCGATGAGGTCCGCAGTGCCGCGGCCCAGGTGCACCTCGGCCTCTACCGCGTAGTACTGCTGCTTTTCAAACGCGTACGAAAACAGACCGCCAAGACGGTCAAGGTCGTCGTAGACGACGGTCTCGCGTCGTCTGTCGGCCTCCCGGTTCGCCCGGAGCACTGTCTCCTCGTCGCCCAGGAGCGCAGCAGCACGCGCCTCCAGTCCGAGCAGCCACAGCCCGACGGTGCCGCCGAGGTTCGCAGCGTTTGCTGACCCTTGCCGGGCGTAGTGGTAGGCGTCTGCCGGCTTGTCGGCCCAGTAGGCGATGAGCGACTTGAGCCCGTCGGTCAGCGCGATCAGCCCCTGGTGCTCGCAAGTTTTGGCGCAGGAGGCAGCAACTCGCGTCATGGTCATGGCGTCGTAGGGGGCCTGCATGTCGTTGAACCCCTTGGCAACAAGGAACGACAGAATGCTGGCCTTGAAGTTCAAGTCCCGCAGGTGCGACAACTGCTTGACCCTGCCGCCCTCCAGGAGCCGGAAGACCTGTTCCTGAACGACCAGGAGATCGTCCCAAATCACCGAGAGGGGCTCTCGGGGGTACGCGGCGACGAGCCGTTCCACTTCGTCGTCGAGCAGGCCCAGGGTCTCCTCGCCCACAGCGCCCTGATCTTTCCCTAGGAGGAACTGCCTTGCGCGTTGCACTGCCATCGAGCCCGTCCTTCTCATTTCGCTCAGATCCGCGCCGGCATCGGCGTGGGGCGCAGTCGGTGAGACATCTGTCAGTGGGGCGAAGTCCGGGTCGGTCCCTTCCGGCACTTCGGACCACAGTTGATCGATGGAGCGCCCGAGCATCGCAACGATGACTTCACGGAACGCCCGTTGAGGCCTCCGGCCGTAGTAGAACCAGCCTTCGACGGTCTTCGCTGCTGGTTCGGCTGTCTTCGAGTCGAGCTGCTTTGCGGCTTCCCGGTACAACGGAAGAACGTCCTCGGGTGTGCGAATGCCGCGTTTCTCAAGCAGGTGTCGGAATAACAGCACAGCGCGTGCCTCCTCATCCGTACGTCAGACGCGTCACTGCAACGACTGTATGACTCATCCCTAAGCAAGTTGCCCCATACAGACGCTACTTACTGGTTCGAGGCCAGTCCGGGGGAACTCCGAGGAACGGCCGTGGCCAACCCTCAAAATTCCGGCCATGTCCGGGGGAGGTCTGGGGGTGGATCCGTCGGCTGGCTGTTGCAACGCTCTTCCCACCGCTAGCTGAGAGTGCTTGAGCAAGCACAGTCGTCATCCCGGGAGTTCCCGTGAACCCTTCGCACCAACGCACCCCATCCCCCGCACTCATCGAGATCGACGGTGAGCCCGCGTATCGGTGGCAGGACCGGCTGAAGGGTGACAAGTACGTCGGTCCCACCGCTCGTTTGCGGGTGCGGCCGCGGCTGACGGTGGCGCGCTGGCCGGGCAATGCGGACATCGCGACCCGCGTCTGTGGTCACCTCGTGGACAACGTAGTCCGGCACGCGAGGCTCTTCCCGGACCGTATGGTTCCCATTCGGCTGATCTGCCCGAGCCGAATGGGTGACCTGATCATCGAGGTCGATGACGCCCTTTCGGCGTTTCCGGGCTTTGACGAGATCGTCAGCCAGGGCACCGACGGCTACCCGCCGGTGACGGGTCTGTGGTGGGTCGCCCACGGCAAGGGGCGCCTGGCCTGGGATCTCCTTCGGGACGACGACGGCGAGGTCATCGGCAAGACCGTGCAGGCCGCGCTGCCGGTACAGGCCGTCCCACCGGAGCGGTCCTGACCACCCATAGCGCCTGCTGTGCGGCACATCTCAGTCGTAGCTCATCCGTACCAGTTGTTGAGGATTCCCATGTCTGACGGCGTATCCACCGCCACCAGCACAACCCCCCGCCGGCACAGGAGGAGACGGCGCAATCCGGTCCACCACGCAGTGCACGATCAGATCCGCACCGCGCTCTTACCCCCGCGGCTGGTGGACGGCGCGTTACTCGGCTCCGCCGCCCTGGCCTGGTGGACCCTGCCCGCACCACCGGGCAACATCCTCGGCGCGCTGGCGTGCGGTCTGGGCGTGAGCGGCCTGATCGCGCTGGGGCGTGCGAGGGCGGCGGCACGGGCCGTCCAGCGCCACTTTGATGGCCAGTTGGCGGGCGTGCAGGGTGTTATCGCCGGGGTGGAGAAGACCATGCAGGCGGCGATGGATGCGCTGCTGCGTGGGGAAGGGATTCCCTCGCCGTTCGTCTTCCTGCCGGCGGCAGGCGATGACCCGTCCACGACCGAGGTTAAGCGGCTGCTGGGCGAGCTTGAGGAGCGGGTGGTGTGCGCTCTGGCCGAGGTGTACGCCAGTCGTCAGTCGGCGGTGCTGCTGGAGGTGCTGCGCCGCCTGGCCCAGCGTGAGCATGCGCTGGTGGAGAAGGCGCTGGCCGCACTGTCGGATCTGGAAGGCGCGACCGACGACGCCGAACTCCTGCACCGCATCTACCAGCTGGACCACCTGGTGACCCGGATCCGACGCCAGGTGGAAAGCACTGGCGTCCTGGGAGGCCAGTCCCTGCGCGCCACAAAGAGGCCGGTGTCGGTGTCGGTGGTCCTGCGCGGCGCGGTCTCCGAGGTGGTCGCCTACCCGAGGGTCGACGTGGTGGCCGGCCAGGCCGGCGCTTCGATCGGGCTGGCTCCGCAGGTGGGGCCGGACCTGTCGCACCTGCTGGCCGAGCTGATCGAGAACGGATGCCGGTTCTCCGCCCCCGAGACGCGGGTGATGGTGCGGGCGCAGCCGGTTGCGGTGGGGCTGGCCATCGAGGTGGAGGACCGCGCCCTGCGCATGCAGCAGTCGATGCGCGCCCAGCTCAACCAGCTGCTGGCCGCGCCGGACACGATCGACGTCAGCGAGCAGGTGCGCCGGGGCCACTTCGGTCTGCTCACCGCAGCCAAGATCGCACAACGGCACAGCCTGACCGTCACCCTGTCCGAGAACGTCCTCGGGGGCACCACGGCCCTGGTCGTCGTCCCCCGCCGCATCCTCGTCCCCATCCAGCCGGACGACGTCGAGGAACTCGTAGCCCCAAGCAGGTCTGCCCCCGTGCTCCAGGGCGTGTCAGGACCCGCGCGGGTTCCCGCCCCGCGGCTTGCCGACTCCGCTCCGGCTCCGGGCTCGGCCGTGGGTCCGAACGGGCTGCCGCAGCGGAAGAAGGGGGCAGGCCTTCCGCCTCCGGGGGCGTCCGCGCCGATTCCCACGGGGGCTGCAACGGCGGGTCTGGCGGGTGCCTTCCGCAGCGCCTACCGCGCCGCGACCCCCCACGCCCCTGCCCCGCCGGCAACCCACGCCCACGCCCACCGCCACCGCCGGCCCCCCCCCCCCGCCCCGCCCCACCGCCCCCGCCCCCGCGCCCCCCCGCCCCCGCCCCCCCCCCCCCCCCCCCCCGTCCCCGCCCCCCCCCCCCCCCCCCCCCCCGCCGCGCACCCCCCGCGCCTCCGCACCACCCCCCCCCCCC
>NZ_JABERD010000394.1 GCF_013044505.1 Streptomyces sp. S3(2020)
CCGCTGATGCCACCCGCCCCACAGCAGCTTGGCGACACTGGAGGCGCCGGCGTCCCCCGGACTCCCCAGCGTCCGCAGGGCGTTCCACCGCATCACCCGCAGCTCGGCCCACTGCCGGACCAGCCGGTCCCGTAGGACGGGATCACCCACCGTCCCGCTGTCGAGGGCCGCCCGCACCACCCGCCCCAACTCGGCGGCGAACCCGATCTGCTGGGCGAGCGTGGACACCCCCCGCTCGAACCCGAGCAGACTCATCGCGACCCGCCACCCGGCTCCCCCACCCCCGCCGACATGCTCCACGCGCGCGTGCGCGCCGTCGAAGAACACCTCGTTGAACTCGCTGGTGCCGGTCATCTGCCGGATGGGCCGCACCTCGATCCGCCCCGGCTGGTCCATGGCGACCAGCAGAAAGGACAGCCCGTGATGCCGGACGGACCCCGGTTCGGTACGGGCCAGCACGAAACACCAGTCGGCTTCCCGCGCCAGTGACGTCCAGATCTTCTGCCCGGTGACGCGATACGTCCCGTCCCCGGCAGGCTCCGCCTTGGTGCGGATCCCCGCGAGGTCGGACCCCGCCCCGGGTTCGCTGTACCCCTGACACCACAGTTCGTCCCCGGCGGCGATCGCGGGAAGAAAGCGCCCCTTCTGCTCGGACGTGCCATGCGCGAGCAGCGTGGGCGCCAGCAGGTTCTCCCCGATGTGCCCCGACCGCGGCGGCGCACGGAACCGCGCATACTCCTCGGCCCAGGCGACCTGTTGAGTGAGGGTGGCGCTGCGATTGCCATAGCCGCCCTCGGCCCACCCCAGCCCGATCCACCCGGCTTTCCCGAGGGCACGCTCCCAACCGCGACGGTCCAGCTCGGCCGAGGCATGTTCGCCGAGCCAAGCCCGAGCTTCCGCACGGAAGTCCTCGTCCTCAGCGGTAAACCCGAAGTCCACAGAGGGCTCCTCTCAACACCGGACAGGTGACGCACCCAAGGGGCGCGGGGAACTGCGCGACAAGCCACCGACAACTCGCACCCGCGAGCGGACACAAGGACCCGAGCTCTCAGGCGTTGGGCCGCTCCCCCTCCCGCGCCGCCCTTTCCATCCCCGCCACCTGCGACAGCATCGGCATCGGATCCACCCCCACCGACCCCGGCAAGAACTCCGCGATCGTTTCCGGCGTCCACCCGCCGGAGGCATACGCGGCGCGCAGCTCCCGCGGCTGAGCCCACACCGCGATCTTCGGCCCGGCGACCGTGTACACCTGCCCGGTGACCTCCCGAGCCCGCTCCGACAGCAGGTACACGACGAGCGCGGCCACGTCCTCCGGCTCCCCGATCTCCGCGAGCGACATGGGCACACCCGCCGACATCCGCGTACGAGCCACCGGTGCCACCGCGTTCGCGGTCACCCCGTACTTGTTCAGCCCCAGCGCCGCGCTGCGGACCAGCGAGATGATCCCGCCCTTCGCGGCGCTGTAGTTGGCCTGCGAGACGGACCCTTGGTGGTTCCCGCTGGTGAACCCGATCAGGGTTCCGGCCTGCTGCTTGCGCATCACCGCGGAGGCGGCCCGGAAGACCGTGAACGTCCCTTTGAGGTGCGTGGCGACCACCGGATCCCACTCGTCCTCGGTCATGTTGAACAGCATCCGCTCGCGCAGGATCCCGGCGACGCACACGACCCCGTCCAGCCGCCCGTACGACGACAGGGCCACGTCGACGACCCGCTGACCGCCCGCCATGGTCGAGACGTCGTCGGCCACGGCGACGGCCTCGCCGCCGGCCGCCGAGATCTCCTTGACGACGGCCTCGGCGACCTCGCTCGCCGGCGACTCGCCGTCCACCGACACCCCGTAGTCGTTGACGACGACGGACGCTCCCTCGGCCGCCGCGCAGAGCGCCACCGCCCGGCCGATCCCGCGCCCCGCCCCGGTCACGGCGACCACCTTGCCTGCCAAGAAGTTCCCCACGCCCGGCCCCTTCCCGCGGTTTCTGACGGACCGTTAGATTTTATGACCCGTCAGATACCCGTAGACAAGCCCCGGGGGAGCACCGATGCCACTGCCCGCGATGCATCCGGCGTTTCACGACATCGCCAAGCGCGTGAACAACTGGGGCCGTTGGGGCGCCGACGACGAGATCGGCACCCTGAACCTGATCACCGACGAGGTCGTACGCCAGGCCGCGGCGGAGGTCAGGACCGGCCGCCGCGTCCCGCTCTCGCTCCCGCTGAAGGAGGACGGTGTACAGACCGGCATGATCCCCGGCCGGGTCAACCCCCTGCACGCGATGGTCCAGATCAACCAGGAGATCTTCGGTCCGGGCACGGTCGCGTGCAGCGACGACGCCGTGACGATGGGCCTTCAGGCGGCCACCCACTGGGACGCGCTCACCCATGTCTCGCACTCGGGCGTGCTCTACAACGGCCGGTCCGCCGCCACCATCACCCCGCACGGCGGCGCCGAGTTCAGCGGCATCGACAAGGCCCGGCACATCGTCTCGCGCGGCGTCCTGCTGGACGTCGCACGCGCGCGTGGCACGGACCGGCTGGGCGGCTCGTACGCCGTCACCCCGGAGGACCTGGACGCCGCCGAGGAACTCGCGGGCACGCGTGTGCGGGCCGGCGACATCGTGCTCGTACGGACCGGGCAGATCCAGGTGTATCTGTCGGGCGACAAGCACGCGTACGGCTATCCGTCACCGGGACTGTCGATCCGTACGCCGGAGTGGTTCCACGCGCGCGATGTCGCGGCGGTCGCGAACGACACGCTGACCTTCGAGATATTTCCGCCCGAGGTCGAGGATCTGTGGCTGCCCGTGCACGCGCTCGACCTGGTGGAGATGGGGATGCTCCAGGGCCAGAACTGGAATCTCGAAGAGTTGTCCACAGCCTGTGGAGAAGCGGGCCGCTACACGTTCCTGCTGTCGGCGATGCCCGAGCCGTTCGTCGGCGCGACGGGCACTCCGGTGGCACCCGTGGCCGTGCTGTGAGGCCGGCCGGACGGCGGCGCCCCCGCGCCCGCCCCGAGCGCGACACCGTGCTCCGCCGTCCGACTCCGGCGCACCCTCCCCCACTCTCGACTTCGCTCGACCGGGGGACCCCCATCGATCCCCCGGCCCTGAAGGAACCGGCGCCGATTCACGATCCACACTCGCCGAGGGCTCCCGTCACCGAAACCCTCGCCGTCCCCTCGCGGCGAATCGCTGACCACAAGCGTGAGCAAACGGACACGCGGCGTCAACACCCGTTCGGAGATTTATTACTTACGCACCTTTTGTTACGGGCGCGCACGGAAGCACATCACGGCGCACCATCTCTTGATCGACGCGGCGGACCGGGCCGCTCTGCGGCCGCGCACCGGCCACGCGCCAGCCACACACCAGTCACGCGACCTCGGGCGCGAAGACCTCAGACGGCCTCGTACGCCAGCCCTTCGTACCCCTCGAAGGCCGAGACACCGCCGCCGAAGGACGCGGCACCCTCGCGGCCCTCCACCGCGCAGCGGTCGAGTTCGCACCAGATGCGCTTCCCGGCCCCTTCGGGGCTCCAGCCCCACCGGTCGGCGAGACCGTCGACCAGGGCGAGTCCGCGGCCGCCCGTCGCGTCACCGTCGGCACAGCGCGGCACGGGGGCGCGACCGCTGGCGTCGGCCACCTCCAGGCGGACGGTGGCCTGTTCGGACGTGGCACCGGGCAGCGACAGGCGCAGGACGGCCGGACGGCCGGTGTGCACCACGGCATTGGTGACCAGTTCGGACACGAGCAGGATCAGGGTCTCGGCGAGCGGCTCGTCGACCCCTATCCCGGATCCGGCGAGCCGCGAGCGGGCCCACCGCCGGGCTCGCCCCACCTCAGCGGGGTCGGGCCGGATCTCCAGCTGCACTTGAAGCACCTGCACCGCTCACACCATCCGAACCGGCAGACACATAGCCTCGCGCCTCACGAGGGCCACGATCGTAGCCATTTTTTGCATGGCCAGAACAATGGCCACAGCCGGGATCACAGAACGTGAATCCCTTACGAGACAGCATGGTTGACGTACAGTCACCTCAACAAGCGCTTCGGGCATATTCCAGCGCGAAGGAGTACCCGGCTGGCATACTGTGCGACGCTCGTTGCGGGGAGTCGAACAGGTGGAGGCCAACGGCCCGCCGACCCTGCGAGAAGCGGCGCGCACCGCCGCATCCGGAGCCGCCACAGAGGCAACACCGGCATGGCTCGTGCTCGGAACCACTCGCATCCCACAGAAGGTACCGGAGCGACTCCCCGACTCCAGGCCGTGACGGGTCACGCATAGGACACAACCCGATATCAACGCTCCGTAATTCCGGTATGCCACAATCCGCGACATCCGGCGGGAGCGCTCCCGCCGGATGTCGCGGATTGTGGCATACCGGAATTACGGAGCGTTGATATCGGGTTGTG
>NZ_JABERD010000395.1 GCF_013044505.1 Streptomyces sp. S3(2020)
TTTATATTGAAGGTATTGTGTCGGTACTTTTCATATAGGTTCCGCTATCTTGTCATGCTTGTTTTTTTTTTTTTGACTGAAGCGGCGACCCCCGAGATCTACACCATCCTCGTCGTCTGTAGCATCAGTTGTTTATAAGAGTCGTAGCCGGAGCGGTCGACGAGTGTGTGGCGGGTCTCGCCGTAGGTGGCGATGGCGGCGAGTACGACGGTGCCGTGCTCGTCCTTCAGCTCGTAGGGCTCGGCGACCGAGCGGGCGCCGTGCTCCAGCGCGTAGGCGTAGGCGGCGCGGGCGTCCGGGACCTCGATGGCGAGGTCGATCACGCCGTCGCCGTGCTCGGCCACGTGCTGGGCGAGGAAGTGGCCCCAGGGGGTGGCGGGCTTGATCACCGAGGTGAGGACGAACCGGGCGGAGCCGTTCTCCAGGACGTAGCTCGCGGTCTCGCGGCTGCCGTTCTCCGGTCCGGAGTAGGCGACCAGCTTCATGCCGAAGGCGGTGGAGTAGTAGTGCGCGGCCTGCTTGGCGTTGCCCACGGCGAAGACGACCGCGTCCATTCCCTTGACCGGGAAGGGGTCTGCCTGCCGGGCGGTGTCGGGAGTGTGGTGCGTGGTCTGCGTCATGACGGCAGCCTTCTCCGTCGGCGCAAGGTGCGCAATAGTTTGCGTTTCGGGTGTGCAATATGACCAGTGCTGGGCCCGTCTTCGCGGGCTCTCTGTACAGGATGACCACAGGGAAAGGCGGCTCTCGTGGGGATCGACGGGCTGGACGGGCGGATCATCGTGCTGCTGGCGCGGGAGCCGCGGATCGGGGTGCTGGAGATGTCCCGGCGGCTGGGGGTGGCGCGCGGGACCGTGCAGGCGCGCCTTGACCGGCTTCAGTCGAATGGCGTCATCCGGGGATTCGGGCCGCAGGTGGATCCGGCCGCGCTCGGCTATCCGGTGACCGCGTTCGCCACGCTGGAGATCCGGCAGGGGCAAGGGGCGGACGTACGGGCCCACTTGGCGACCGTGCCGGAGGTCCTGGAGCTGCACACCACGACGGGCAGCGGGGACATGCTGTGCCGGCTGGTGGCTCGGTCGAACGCCGATCTCCAGCGGGTGATCGACCTGGTTGTCGGTTTTGATGGCATTGTCCGGGCCGCCACGGCGATCGTGATGGAGAACCCCGTTCCACTGCGGATCATCCCGCTGGTGGAGCAGGCGGCCGAGGACCAGGAGAGGACCTGACCTGACCTGGGGTGACTCGATGTGAACTTCTGGGAGTATCTGGGCAACCGCCATCAGCAGCTGCTCTCGGACGCCTACCAACACGCGAGCGCCGTCTTCCAGTGCATGGTCGTGGCGACGGTGATCGGGGTCCTGATCGGTGTGGTCACCTATCGCAGCGAATGGGCGGGCAACCTCGCCACGACGGCCACCTCGACCATCCTGACCATCCCCTCGCTCGCCATGATCGGTCTGCTCATCCCGATCGTCGGCCTGGGGGTGCCGCCCACGGTGATCGCGCTGACCCTGTACGGCCTGCTGCCGATCGTGCGCAACGCGATCGTCGGTCTGCGCGGTGTCGACCCGTCGCTGGTGGACGCGGCGACGGGCATCGGGATGTCCCGGCTGATGCGGCTCGTGCGGGTCGAGCTGCCGCTGGCCTGGCCGCCGATCCTGACCGGCATCCGGGTCTCCACACAGATGCTGATGGGCATCGCCGCCATCGCCGCCTACGCCTCCGGGCCCGGCCTCGGCAACGAGATCTTCCGCGGCATCGCCTCGCTGGGCAGCAAGAACGCCCTCAACCAGGTACTCGCGGGCACGCTCGGGATCATCGTGCTGGCCCTGCTGTTCGACGCCGCGTACGTCCTGATCGGACGGCTGACCATTCCCAGGGGGATCCGTGCCTGAAGCCTCCGGTGCCTCCATCGAGCTGGAGAACCTGACCAAGCGGTATCCCGGCAATCCACAGCCCTCCGTCGACAACGTCAACATGGAGATCAAGGCGGGCGAGATCGTCATCTTCGTCGGCCCCTCCGGCTGCGGTAAGTCGACCACGCTCAAGATGATCAACCGGCTGATCGAGCCGACCGGCGGCCGGATCCGCATCGGCGGCGAGGACGTCACCGACATCGACCCGGTGAAGCTGCGCCGCAAGGTGGGCTACGCGATCCAGTCGGCCGGTCTGTTCCCGCACATGACGGTCGCGCAGAACATCGCGCTGGTGCCGAGGATGGTCGGCTGGGGGAAGAGCCGGATCAAGGACCGCGTCGAGGAGCTCCTCGACCTGGTGGGGCTCGACCCCGGCGAGTTCCACGGCCGCTACCCCCGTCAGCTCTCCGGCGGTCAGCAGCAACGGGTGGGTGTGGCACGGGCGTTGGCGGCGGACCCGCCCGTGCTGCTGATGGACGAGCCGTTCGGCGCGGTCGACCCGATCACCCGTGACCATCTCCAGGACGAGCTGATCAGGCTCCAGCACGAGCTGCACAAGACGATCGTCTTCGTCACGCACGACTTCGACGAGGCGATCAAGCTCGGTGACCGGATCGCCGTGCTGCGCGAACGCTCGCACATCGCGCAGTTCGACACCCCGGAGGCGATCCTCACCAACCCGGCGGACGACTTCGTGTCCGGGTTCGTCGGGGCGGGGGCGGCCCTGAAGCGGCTCAACCTCACCCGGGTACGGGACGTGGAGATCACCGACTATCCGACGGTCACCGTCGACGACCCGCTCCAGCAGATCTTCGACCGGCTCCGGGACAGCGGTACGAACGAGATCCTGCTGCTCGACAAGCGGGGGCGGCCCTACAAGTGGCTCAGGCGCGGGGACCTGATGCGGGCGAAGGGTTCGCTGGCCCGGGCCGGGACGCTGGTGCACGACACGGTGACCCGGGACGCGACCCTGCGGGACGCCCTCGAAGCCGTGCTCACCGACAACGCGGGGCGGGTCGCGGTCACCGGGCGACGCGGTGAGTACACCGGAGTCGTGGACATGGAGACGCTCATGAACTCCGTGCACGAGCTGCTGGAGGCCGACCGGCTGGACGCCATGGAGCACCAGCACGAGCTGGAGGAGACGCGCGCCCACCGGACGCACGCCGAGCAGGAGGGCGACGGAGGGGAGAAGAAGGCGTGAGCATCCCCGAGTTGGAGGAGAGGGAGGCGCCGGCGCCCCGGGTGGCGACACGACGGCGGGTCACCTGGCAGAAGCTGACCTTTCTGCCCGCCGTGCTGGTGGCGGTGCTGCTGGCGACCTGGCTGTGGTTCCAGCAGGCGCACCTGGACCCGATCTCCGAGAACGCCCTGTCGAACGGGCAGGTCTCGAAGGCGCTCTGGCAGCATGTGCAGCTGACGGTGATCTCGACGTTCTTCGTGCTGATCATCGCGATCCCGCTGGGCATCCTGCTGACCCGCAGGATGTTCCGCCCGGCGACCCCGGTGGCGATGGCGTTCGCCAACATGGGGCAGGCGACACCGGCGATCGGTCTGCTGGCCCTGCTGGTGATCTGGCTGGGCACGGGCATGAAGGCGGCGCTGATCGGCATCATCATCTACGCCGTGCTGCCCGTGCTGTCGAACACCGTCGCGGGCCTGAAGGCCAACGACCCGACCCTGCTGGAGGCGGCCCGGGGCATCGGCATGTCCCCGCTGGGGGTACTCGCCCGCGTCGAACTGCCGCTGGCGGTCCCCCTGATCCTGGCGGGAGTACGCACGGCACTGGTGCTGAACGTCGGAACGGCGACGCTGGCGACCTTCGGCGGCGGCGGCGGTCTCGGCGTCCTGATCACCACCGGCATCACCAACCAACGCATGCCGGTCCTGATCCTGGGCTCGATCCTCACCGTCACCCTCGCCCTCCTGGTCGACTGGCTGGCTTCCCTTGCCGAACTGCTCCTCAGACCACGGGGGTTGGAGGTGGGCACGTGACGCGCGCAGGACTCACGGTGCCGACGGACGCACTGGCTCCCGCCCCGGGCTGCGGACGCGCGGGCGGATCGGGCGCGGCTGCTGGCACACCCCGGGCAGAACCAAGCCTCGAACCAGGCTGGTTGGAGGTAGCAACATGACACGCGCAGGGCTCCCGACGCCGACATGCCCGCCGACTCCCGCCTCGGCCTGCGGGCACACGGGCGAACCGGGCACGACTCCCCTCACATCACAAACAGAACCAGGCCTCGGACCACAGGGGTCGGAGGTAGGCACGTGAAGCGCGCAGAACTCCCAGCGCCGACAAGCGCTCTGGATCCCGCCCCGGACTGCGGGTGCACGGGTGGACCAGGGGCGAGTGCCCGCGTATCGCAGACAGAACCGGGCCTCGGAGCAGGCGGGGCGGGGGTGGGCACGTGAAGCGTGCAGGGCTCTCGGGGCCGATGTGGGCGCGGGCGGGCGGCGAGGGGCGGTGGTGGGGGGGGGG
>NZ_JABERD010000396.1 GCF_013044505.1 Streptomyces sp. S3(2020)
GGGGGGGCGAGAAGAGGTGGATAAGGGGGGGGGGGGGGGGGGGCGGCGGGGGAGCGGGGGGGGTGGGGGGCTGGGAGGCGGGCGGGGGGTGTGACGTGGCCCGGGGGTGCGTGGCGGCCCGGGAGTTCGGGACGGGTCGCGGGTTCGCGGCGGCCCGGGGACGTGAGGGTGCTCAGGGTCGCTCGGTGGCCCGGGGGGCTGCGGCGGCTCTGTGACTCGCGGCGGCTCGGGGACGCGCGGGGGCGGGACTCCGGGCAGGTCGCCATCGAGTTTCTGGGCATGACCCCGCTGATCATCATCACCCTGGTGCTGCTGTGGCAGTTCGTGCTGGTGGGGTACACGTTCACGCTGGCGGGGAATGCTGCGGACGAGGCGGTACGGGCGGGGACGGCGGCGAGTCCGGGGGAGCGGCAGGGCGCGTGCCAGGCGGCGGGACTGGAGAAGCTGCCGGACGCGTGGAACGGCACGGTGACCTGTGGCACCGGCGGCGGCTATGTCACGGCCGACGTCCAGCTCCAGGTCCCCGTCCTCTTCCCGGGCGCGATCGGCTTCCCGTTCACGGTCGAGGGCCATGCGGGAGCTGTGGAGGAGGAGACGGACTGAGATGGCGTACGAAGGGAAAGTCCGCGGAGCCGGCCCGGTCCGCGACCGCGGCCAGGTGGCGATCGAGTACCTCGGCTTCATCCCGATCCTGATCCTCGTCGCGATGGCGGGCGTACAGATCGGGCTCATCGCCTACACGGCACAGCAAGCGGGCACGGCGGCGCGAGCCGGAGCGCGGGCGGCCTCGCTGGAGAAGAGCGCCCAGGCCGGATGTACGACCGCGGTCAGCGACTGGCTGTCCGTCGCCTGCTCCGCGGCGCAGGGCGGCGACGAGGTCACCGTCACCGCCACGATCGGCATCCCCTCCGTCGTCCCCGGCTGGGACTTCGGCGACGCGAACAAGACGGCGACGATGCCGCTCGACCACTGAACTCGGCTGAACTCGGCTGAACGAGGAGCACCATGAGCTTGCGGGCACGCATCAGCACCCCCGAGGAGAACGGCAGCCGGGGCGAGGACGGCCACCTGGTCGCCTCGTACCGCGCCAAGCTCCTGGAGGAGATCGACCTCGCGGAGATGAGCTCGCTGGCGGCCGCCGAGCGCAGGGCCCGCCTGGAGCGGGTGCTTGGCCACATCATCAGCCGCGAGGGCCCGGTGCTGTCGACCGTCGAACGCTCGCAGCTGATCCGCAGGGTCGTGGACGAGGCGCTGGGCCTCGGCATCCTGGAGCCGCTCCTCGAAGACGCGTCCATCACCGAGATCATGGTGAACGGCCCGGACGCGATCTTCGTCGAACGCGGCGGCCGGGTCGAGCAGTTGCCGCTCCGCTTCCCCTCCCACGACCAGCTGATGCAGACGATCGAACGGATCGTCTCGACGGTCAACCGGCGCGTGGACGAGTCGAACCCCATGGTCGACGCCCGCCTCCCGTCCGGCGAGCGCGTGAACGTCATCATCCCGCCCCTGTCGCTGACGGGCGCGACCCTGACGATCCGCCGTTTCCCGCGCTCCTTCACCCTCCAGGAGATGATCGGCCTGGGCTCGCTGGACGAGCACATGCTGTATCTGCTCGCGGGCCTGGTGCAGGCGAAGTTCAACATCATCGTGTCGGGCGCGACGGGCACCGGGAAGACGACCCTGCTCAACGCCCTGTCGGGGCTGATCCCGGAGCGCGAACGCATCATCACCATCGAGGACTCCGCCGAACTCCAGCTTCAGCAGGCGCATGTGATCCGCCTGGAGTCCCGCCCGCCGAACGTCGAGGGCAAGGGCCAGATCACCATCCGCGACCTGGTCCGCAACTCCCTGCGAATGCGCCCGGACCGGATCGTGGTGGGTGAGGTCCGCGGCGGCGAGTCCCTGGACATGCTCCAGGCGATGTCGACCGGCCACGACGGCTCGCTGGCCACGGTCCACGCCAACAGCACGGAGGACGCCCTGATGCGGCTGAAGACCCTGGCGTCGATGTCCGAGGTCGGGGTCCCCTTCGAGGCGCTGCACGACCAGATCAACAGCGCGCTCGACGTGATCATCCAGCTGACCCGGTTCCCCGACGGAGCCCGCCGCATCACGGAGATAGCCATCCTCGACAGCCACGGCGCCGAGCCCTACCGCCTCGCCACGGCGGCCCGCTTCCGCGCCCAGCCCATGGCCGCGGACGGCCGTGTCTACGGCGCCTTCGAGTACTTCCCGCTCCCACGCCGTACGGCGGACCGCCTCTACATGGCGAGCCAGCCGATCCCCCAGGCCTTCGGCGTGGCCCAGTCCGCGCTTGAGTTGACGACCCGAGAAGCCAGGTAGGTACGGCCGATGGAACTGCACTCCCTGATCACGCTCACGACCGGCATCGCCCTGCTGACCTGTGTTCTCGCCGTGGTGGGCCTGCACGCGTACGCCATGGGCAAGGCCCAGCGCCAGGCCCTGGTCGACCGGCTCTCGGCGACGGGCCAGATACAGGTGGGCGGCCGCAGGCGCCGCTTCCCGACCCTGGACCGCCGGCTGCGCCGCACGAAACTCGGCAGGAAACTCGAACTGCGCCTGGCGGCGACGGGTTTGGACGTGACCCCCGGCGAGTTCTTCGTCTACATGATGGCCACGGTGGCCGGCCTGTTCCTGATCGGCCAGGCGGCCCTGGCCCCCTTCTTCGGCCCCCTCGCCGGTCTGCTGGGCATCTGGGTGGCACTCCAGTTCCTGAACTGGCAGCGCCAGAAACGCATCGAGAAGTTCATCAACCAACTCCCGGAACTCTCCCGGATCCTGGCCAACGCCACCCAGGCGGGCCTCGCCCTGCGCACGGCGATCGGCATGGCCGCGGAGGAGCTGGAGGCACCGGCGGGGGAAGAACTGGGCAAGGTGGCCAACCAGCTGGCACTGGGCGCCTCCCTGGACGAGGCACTGGGGGAGATGGCGGAGCGGCTGCCGTCGCGCGAACTGGTCGTCCTGGTGACCACGTTGGTGCTCTCCAACCGGGCGGGCGGCCAAGTGGTCGGCGCGCTGCGCAACTTGACGGAGACGCTGGAGGAGCGCAAGGAGACCCGGCGGGAGGTCCGTACGCAACTGGCGCAGGTCAACATGACGTCGTACGCCGTCCCTGTCCTGGGAGTCGGCTCCCTCTTCCTGATGAACGGCGTGAAGGACGGCGCCCTGGACCGTATGACGGGCTCACCGGTCGGCCAGGCGGCGGTGATCATCGCCTTCGGGCTCTACGCGGTGGGGTTCGTGCTGATCCGCCGCCTGTCCCGTATCGACGTCTGAGGGGGCGTACACAGATGGCACTTCTTCTCGCCCTGCTGATGGGCCTCGGGGTCTGGGGCGTCTTCGCCGGGATCCGCATGTACCGGGCGGACGCGAAACTCCCCGGCGACCTGCTCCTCGCCCTGGAGGTCGGCGCCACGCGCACCGGCGCGGTGGACTCGCTGATCGACCGGCTCGGCATGCGCTACGCGCCCGCCGTCCTGCGCCTGATGGGCCCCAAGCAGGTCGCGAAGTACCGGCGCAGGATCGACCTGGCGGGCAACCCCGGCGGCCTGACCATCGACCGCTACGCGGCCCGCCGCGCGGTCTACGGCTTCCTGGGCGGTTTCGGCGGCCTGGTCTTCGTGATGCGCGGACAGTTCCTGGTGGCCCTCCTCCTGTTCGCCTTCGGGGCGTTCTGGACGGAGGTCGGCATCTGGTCGGCGATCCGGATCCGCAAGGACGTGATCGAGCGGACCCTGCCCGACTTCCTCGACGTCCTGGCGGTTGTGGTGAGCGCGGGCCTGGGCTTCCGGCAGGCACTGGACCGGGTGGCGACGAAGTACGAGGGCCCCTGGGCGGACGAACTCCGCATCACGCTCCGCCAGATGGACCTCGGCATGAGCCGCCGCCAGGCCTTCCAGGAGCTGCGCCGCCGCAACGACTCCGAACAGGTGGCCATGTTCGTCACGGCACTCCAGCAGGGCGAGGAACTGGGCGCCCCGATCGTCGACACCCTGGTAGCCCTGGCCAAGGACATGCGCCGCACCGACGCCCAGAACGCCCGCCGCAAGGCCGCCCGCGCGGTCCCCAAGGCCACGATGATGATCACCACGTTCATGGTCCCGGCCACGATGATCCTCCTGGGCGCGGGTCTGCTGCTGGGCTCGGGGACGGACTTCGGCTCGATCACGGGCGACTAGGGGGCGGGTGACGAGGATGTCGATGACTTGGGAACGACCTGTTGCCACGTATGAACGATGGGCCGCCGACGCCGGAGGCGCCCCACAGGCGCCACCCGCACGGCCCGACACTGCACGTCGCGGCACGCGCCCCGCCGGCCCGACCCGCGCCCCCGGCGCCCGGGGGTGCTCGGTGGGTACGTGTTCGTGATCGAAGG
>NZ_JABERD010000397.1 GCF_013044505.1 Streptomyces sp. S3(2020)
TGGGTCCGCGACCCCCCGCCGGGGGAACCGCCCGGCCGCGCGGCGCGGGTCCCGGCGGCGGCCCGGAACGCCCCCCAGCGGCGGCGGCTCGAACTGCCGGACGAGGCCCGCACGGTGCTGACGGACGCCGCCGCCGACGGCGCCGGGCTCGACGTACCGCGCCTCGCCGGCGTCCAGTCCCTGACCCCGGACGGGCTCCCCCCCCTGATCGGCGCCGGCCGTCACGGCGGCGTCGATCAGGGGGAGGAGCTCGTCCGGGGTCAGGGACTGGACGCCGGCGAGGAGCGGTACGTCGAGCCAGTCGCCGTCGGCGGCGGCGTAGGTGAGCATCGTGCGGGCCTCGTCGGGCAGTTCGAGCAGCCGCGCCTGGAGGATGTTGCGTACCGCGGCCGGTACCTGTGCCGAAGGGCCGGTGCGTTCCCCGGAGGGGAGTTCGATCAGCTCGGACAGGGTGAACGGGTGCCCCTCGGCCCGCCGGTGCAGCGCCGCCGCCTCCCCGGGCGGGACGTCCTCGCCGCGCGCCGTGAGCAGTTCGGCCACGTCGTCGACGGTCAGCGGCCCCAGCGTCAGCCAGGTCGCGCCGAGCAGGGCGAGATCCGCGAGCAGCAGACTGGAGTGCGGGCTGTCACCGTTGCGCAGGGTGCACACGAACAGGACGGGACCCTCCCGCAGTACCTGTGCGAACTTCCGCAGCAGCCGGTGGAAGCCCTGCGGCGCCTGGTCGACGTCGTCGACGACACACAGGGTGGGGCCGACCGTGAGCTCGTGGACGACCGTGGCGAGTGGGTCCTTCCGCGCGATCCCGTCCTGCCCGGAGTCCTTGCCGTCCTGCCGCAGCGCGTCGAGGATCTGGACGGTGGGACAGGTCCGGGAGACCCCCCGGTTGCCGCTCAGCGCCTGCCCGGCCCGGGTGCGGGCGACGGTGAACCCGGCGGCCAGCGCCCGCGCCGACAGCTCCTCCACCAGCCGCGTCTTGCCGTACCCCTGCTCCCCCTGGACCACCGCCCACCGGGGGCGGCCCGCCGTCACGGCCGACAGGAGCGCGGAGAGCTGCGCGGACTCCTCGTCCCGGCCCACGAAGGGATCGGGGTCGTCCTGGTGCGCGCAGGCGGAGGTGTGGTCGGGCAGGGGCCGGAGGACCGCACCGGTCGCCGGGGCGCCGAGGACGACGGTGTCGTGCCGGAGTATCGCTGTGTGCAGATCCCTTAGTTGGGGGCTGGGGTCCAGGCCGAGGTCGGTGGCGAGCGTGTCCCGGAACCGCTCGTACCGTTCGAGGGCCTCCACCGGCCGGCCCGCCGCGTACAGCGCGCGCATCAGCACCGCCCAGGTCGTCTCCCGCAGCGGGGCCTTGGCGATGAGGTGCTCGGCGACGGCGATCGCGTGTGCCGGCTCGTCCTGCTGGAGGAGGATCGCGGCCCGGAGTTCCATGGCGTCGTGGAGCAGGCCGGCGATCCGGGTGCGCTCGCGGACCGCGAAGGCGTGCTCGCGCGCCTCGGCCAGCGGCTCGCCGCGCCACAGGGCGGCCGCGGCCTCGATCTCCTGGCGGGCGAGGGGGAGTTGACGGGCGCGCAGCGCCTCACGGGCCCTGTTCACGGAGTGTTTGAACAGCGTGGTGTCCCGGGCCTCGCGGGGCACCTTCAGGGCGTATCCGGACGGGCCGCTGACCAGCATGGTGGAGCGGCCCTGCCGGACCGGGTCGAGGACCGCGCGCAGCCGGCTGATGTGGGCGCGCACGGAGGAGGCGGCGCCGGTCGGCCGGTCCGTCGGCCACAGGTCGTGCAGCAGGGTCTCCTGGGAGACGGGGCGGCCGTTCTCGATGAGCAGCCGGACGAGCAGCAGCCGGCGTTGTCTGGGTCCGAGGTCGAGCGGGGTGTCGCCGTGCAGTACCTCGACGGGGCCGAGCGTGCCGAACCGCAGCGCGTGTGTGTCACGTGAGTCCAACGGGCGGCCCCCCTCCCCGGCGATATCGGACCAGCAGGTTACGTGATGAAGGAGACAGCGCTTTCGCCGCGGGCGTTCCACGAGTCGGCGACAACGTACCGACAAGTTCCGGGCAACAAGGCGCGGTTACCTTCGGACCTCCGTGACCGGGAAGCAGAAGGAACCCATGCGTAAAGTGAAGTCAGTCCTCGTCAGCGCCGTCCTGGCGGTCGCCGGCCTCGCGGCGACCGCCGTGACTCCCGCCCAGGCGGCGACCGGAGGGGAGTACGTGGCCCTGGGGGACTCGTACGCGTCCGGCGTCGGCGCCGGCCATTACGACAGCGCCAGCGGCGACTGCAAGCGGAGCACGCTCAGCTATCCGGCGCTGTGGGCGGGCGTGCACGACGAGTACAAGCTGACGGACGTCTCGTGCAGCGGTGCGACCATCGCGGACGTGCGCGCCGACCAGTTGTCCGCGCTGAGCACCGACACCGACTTCGTCACCCTCACCGTCGGCGGCAACGACGCCCAGTTCTCCAGCGTCGTCCAGGCCTGTCTCACCCAGTCCGACAGCTACTGCAAGACGGCGACGGAGTGGATGTCGTACTACGCGAAGAACCAGCTGGTGGACGAACTCGCCGCGCTCTACAAGGACATCAAGACCCGCGCCCCGCACGCCGACGTCACCGTCCTCGGCTACCCGCAGGCGCTCTCCGCGACCGGTACCTGCCCGCTGATCGACCTCAGCGCCGCCAAGCGCACCTACATGAACGCCTTCGCCGACGCCCTCGCCGAGGGCACCAGGGCCGCGGCGGCCAAGGAGCCGGTCACCTTCCTCGATGTGCGCGCGGCGTTCAAGGGCCACGGGGCCTGCGGCTCCGACCCGTGGATCAACGACCTGAACGCCGGGACCGAGGTCTTCCACCCCAAGCTGGAGGGCTACATCGCGGGCTACTACGGCCAGTTGGAGGCCCACTGGGCCTGATGCCCGGTCCTGGACAGGCACGGTCCCGGGGGTCTCGCGCACACGGCGGGCCCCCGGGGCCGTTCTCGGTCGGCCGCCCCGTTCAGTCCGTCATCGCCGCGCGGACCAGCGCCGTGTCCACGAACTGCTCGAAGCGCACGATCAGTCCACCCCTTACGACGAAGTGGTGGGCGACGCGGACGTCGACCGGTTTGCCGGTGGCCTTGTGGGCGGCGGTGTAGCGGGCGAGGACGACGACGTTCTCGCCGTCGACGACGTAGGTGTCGTCGTGGGCGGTCCAGTCGTCCCAGTCCCGGCCGAGTTCCTCCATCACATGGGACGTGACGCCGTGGGGGGTGCGGTAGGTGCCGGCGAGGGGGAAGCCGGCCATCTCCGTCCACTCGACGTCGGGGGCGAGTGTGGCGCGGAGGGCTTCCAGGTCGCCGGCGGCGGAGGCGAGGTACTGGCGGCGTACGACGTCGGCGGGGGCGGTGGACTCGGTGAACCCTGTGGTGTCGGCCATGGTCAGCCCCACTTCATCTCGCCCTTGGCGACCTTCGCCCCGATCTGGGCGGCGATCAGCATGCCGTTGTCGGGGTAGCGCGCGATGAGCGCCTCGGTCAGCGCGGCACCGTCGGCCGCCTTGGCGAGCTCCTCCTCGAAGGCGACGAGGTAGTCGCGGGTGGCGCTGATGGCGGTCGCGTCGGCGGCGGTGCCCGGCAGGCGGTGGCCCGGGACGACGAGCCGCGGGTCGAGGGCGGCCATCTCGTCGAGCAGCCGGATCCAGGCGGCGCGGTCGCCGGGGGTGGGGGTGTCGGCGACCCAGACGTGCTCCTGCTGGAAGAGCAGGACACCGCCGAGCAGGGCGCGGTGCTCGGCCTGCCAGAGGTAGTGGCGGTCGGACAGCTCGGGGGTGCCGCCCTTGAGCGCGAAACGGTGGCCCTCGAAGGTGAGGTCACCGGTCAGCGGGGTGAGGTCGACCAGCCGGGTGGGCAGGTTCGGGCCGAGCGCCTCCCACGCCTTGAGCTTGCCCTCGTAGGAGTGCCGGATGTGCTCGATGACGATCGGGGTGGCGACGAAGACCGCGTCGGGGAAGGCGTCGGCGATCACTTCGGCGCCGAAGTAGAAGTCGGGGTCGCCGTGGCTGACGAACACGGTGGTGAGCTTCTTGCCGGAGTCGAGGATCTCGGCGGCGAGGCGGTGGCCGTCGGCGCGGGTGAAGGCGGCGTCGACCAGCAGCGCCTCGGTCTCGCCGGTGACGAGGGTGGCGGTCTTGTTCCTGCTGCCGGCCGGGAAGTCGAGGTCGAGGACCTTGAAGGAGAGCGTGCTCATGCGGGGCTCCTCAGGAGGGGGGTGGGGTTCGGCGGGCGGCGGTGGTCCGGTGGTGGTCGTGGCCCGGGTGGCCCGGCGCCGGGCGACCTCGCCGGCGGGACCGTGGCCGTGGGCCCGCCCGGCGA
>NZ_JABERD010000398.1 GCF_013044505.1 Streptomyces sp. S3(2020)
CCCTCCCATGACACGCCCCCGCAGGACAACACCCGACACCGCCCCGCACACCAACAGAACACCACCCCACACCCACCCACCGGCACGCCTGTGTGCCGGGTGCCGCCCCTTGCTCACGCTCACCGATACGGGCTGTGTGTCGGGCGCTCGCCCACGCCCTCGCCCACCAACGACGTCTGCCTGCCGGGCAACGCCCCGCGCTCCGCCCGCCGACACGCTTGTGTGCCGGGTGCCGTCCCGCGCTCTCGCCCACCAACGACGTCGGTCTGCCGGGCGACGCCCCGCGCTCCGCCCGCCGACACACTTGTGCGCAGGGTGCCCTCCCAGGCGCCCCCACCGACGGGCCTGTCTGGCGGGTGATCCCCAAGCTCTCGCCCACCGAAAGGCTTGTCTGCCGGGGGTCGGCGCGGCTACCCGGCTCGCCGATACGGCTGTGTGCCGGGTGCGTCCTGTGTGCCCCCGCTCGCCGGCGTGCCTGTGTGCAGGGTGCTGTCCCATGCCCTCGTTCATCAGCACGTCTGTCTGCCGGGCGGCGGGTCGCACCCCCGTTCACCGGCGCTGGTGCCGGCCGGGGCATGCCTGAGGCGATCTGGCGCGCCCGTGGTCACCGCGCCGTCACCCGCCCCGTCCGCCGTCGGTGTCGTACCTCCGTGATTCCGCACAGGATCAGTACCGCCGCGATGGCCGCCAGATGTTCCTTGCCCGCGAGGTTGTCCTTGAGCAGCACCTCGATCACCATCGCCGCGATCACGGCCACTGCGGTGACGTACGCGCGACAGCGCCAGGCCAGGAAGACCGCGAGGCCCACCACGGCCGCCGAGGGGCCGGTGTCGACGACCTGGGCGTCCGTGGCCGGAAGGCCGATCGGGCTGTCGGGGCCCAGCCAGATGCCGAGGCGTGCGTACAGCGTGCCGGCGAGGGTGGCGGTGTAGGCGATGGCCAGCGTGCGCCACCAGCCCAGGCAGATCTCCGCGATGCCGAACACGACCAGGATCTGCGCCAGCGCGCCCCACACGGGCAGATCCAGCGCGGGCACGAACAATGACAGGGGCGTGCGCAGAAGGGCCGGCCCCAGCGGGTCCTCCGCCCGTACGGCCCCGACGTTCTGCACGAACTGATAACCCCACGACTGGTTCTGCACGAATTGCAGCACCGCCGTCAGACACACCGCCCCGATCGCCATCGGCACCGCCCGCCACCGCCGCCGGACCAGCGGCCCGCGCACGGCGACATACAGAGGACCCCATTCGTTGCGGGCCCAGCGGGCGATCCTCTTCATCGGCGCGTCTCCAGGTGCTGTCCACCGTGGAAGACCGATCCGATGACCGGCGAGTTGAGCGAGGCCCGAGTGACCTGGATCTCCCGGTATCGGGTGATGAATCGGGCATGTCCCATGAATCCTGATGATATGGGCGCCCGTGTCCGTTCGGCCGGACCTACTCCTCCTTCTCCGGCTCCTCGGCGTCCTCCTCGACAGCCGCCGGCTTCTCGGGAAGCTCCGCGGCGAGCGCCGCCGCGGCCTGCACCAGCGGCAGCGCCAGCAGTCCGCCGGCGCCCTCCCCGACCGTCACCCCGTGCTCCAGCAGCGGCTCCAGGGCCATCCGGTCCAGCGCCTTCGCCTGCCCCGGCTCCCCGCTGTCGTGCGCGGCCAGCCACCAGTCCGGCGCCCGGAAGGCGATCCGCTGCCCCACCAGCGCACAGGCGGCGACCACGACCCCGTCGAGCACGACCGGCAGCTTGCGCACCGCGCTCTGGAGCAGGAACCCGGTGATCGCCGCGAGATCGGCCCCGCCCACCGTCGCCAGCAGCTGAAGCTGATCCCCGAGCACCGGCCGGGCCCGCCGCAGCGCGTCGCGGATCGCCGCGCACTTCCGCATCCAGGCGAGGTCGTCGATGGCCAGCCCGCCGCGCCCGGTCACCACGGACGCGTCGGTCCCGCACAGCGCGGCGACCAGTACGCCCGCCGCCGTGGTCCCGCCGACGCTCACATCGCCGAGCACCACCAGATCCGTACCGGAGTCGGCCTCCTCGTCGGCCATCGCGGCCCCGGCCCGGAACGCGGCCTCCGCCTCCTCCAGGGTCAGCGCGTCCTCGACGTCGATCCGGCCGCTGCCGCGCCGCACCCGATGCCGTACGACCTCACCGGGCAGCGACTCCGGGTCGCAGTCCAGCGCCAGGTCGACCACCCGCACCGGCACCCCGAGCCGCCGCGCGAGCACCGACACCGGCCGCCCGCCCTCCAGGACCTCGCGCACCAACTCCCCGGCGCTGCCCGCCGGTCGGGCCGACACCCCGAGCTCGGCGATGCCGTGGTCACCGGCGAACAGAACCACCCGCGGCTGTTCGATCGGCCGTACCGGAACGGCGGACTGTGCCGCCGACAGCCACTCACCCAGGTCGTCGAGGCGGCCCAGCGACCCGGGCGGCACGATCTGACGTTCCCGGCGCGCCTCGGCGTCGCGGCGCACCCCGCCGTCGGGGCGCTCGATCAGATCGGAGAAGTCGTCGAGATTAAGCGAGCTCATTCGCCGAACAGTACCGGCACCGATCGAACAGGACGGCGCCACATGGCCACCACGCGCACCCGACGTCGTTGCCCCCAAGATCGAGATCCCATACGTTCCGTTTTGCAGTGGATTGTCGTATGTCTCAGGGAGCCCCCATGAAACGCCTGCGCACCCGTGTCAGCGACCTCGACCAAAGACGGCGGTACCGCTCGTCGGCCCGCGCGATGCTGACACTGGACCCGGAGCCCGAGAGCTGGCTGGACGTCGGCACGGGCGACGCCCGCTTCCCGGCCGTGGCCAAGGCGCTGTTCCCCTACACGTCGTTCGACGGCCTCGACATCACCACGGCCGTACTCGGGGCCCGCGAGGCGGAGCGGGTGGAGGAGGCGTACATCGGCAGTCCGGCGGACCCGCACCTCACCAAGGCCCTCGCCGGCCGTTACGACGTGGTCAGCGTCCTGAACCCCGTCGAGGACCTCGCCGCCGCCCTGGCGTTCCTCCGGCCGGGCGGCCATGTCCTGATGGAGACCGCGGGAGCCGCCGACGACCTGCGCACCGAACTCGAAGCCCACGACTGCACGGTCCTCCCGACGAACCGTCACCCCGTCCTCGACCGTCTGTCGAGGACGACCCGGGTGATCGCGCGCCGGGAGCCCTCACCCTCGTAGCGGCACAGCCTGCCCCGCCACCAGCAGCAGCACCTGCTCGCACTCACCGGCGAACGCCGCGTTGAGCCGCCCGAGTTCGTCCCGGTAGCGCCGCCCGGAGGCCGTGGCCGGCACGATCCCCGAGCCCACCTCGTTCGATACGGCGACGACGGTCCGCCGGGTCGCCCGCACCGCGTCCGTCAGCTCCCGCATCCGCTCCCGCAGCGCCCGCTCCCCGCCGTCGGCCCACTCCGCGTCGTCCCACGCGCCGACGGCGTCCATCGCGTCCGTCAGCCACAGCGACAGACAGTCGATCAGCAGCGGAGGCCCGTCGTCGGCGAGCAGCGGCACGAGGTCGCAGGTCTCGGCCGTACGCCAGGACCCGGGCCGCCGCTCGCGGTGCGTGGCCACGCGGGCGGCCCACTCGCCGTCCCCGTTGCGCGACCCGCCCGTGGCGACGTACAGGACGTCGGGGAACGACTCCAACCGCCGCTCCGCCTCCACCGACTTCCCCGACCGCGCCCCGCCCAGCACCAGCGTCCGCCGCGGCACGTCGGGTACGTCCTCGTAGACACCGACGGTCAGCGTCGTCCCGTCGGGCACGGCCCGCGCGCCCGCCGCCGCGAGCCGCCGCCGCAACTCGGCGCCGGGCGGCACGTCGTGGTCGAGATGGACGGCGATGACATCGGTGGCCGGCCCCATCGCACCGACCGCGCGCAGCTTGGCCAGCGCGTCCGGCCGCCCCACGACATCGGCGAGGACCATGTCGTAGCCGTCCTTGCCGTTCTCCTCAAGGCCGGCCGGAGCACCCCCGGGCGGCAGATAGAGCAGCCGCTGCCCGTCGGGGCCGGTCACCGCGTACCCGGTCCCGGGCGCGTCCATCGCCACCGCCCGCACCCGATGCCCCGTCAGCAGCGCCAACTCCCGCCCGTCCGGCACCCGCCCCGGCTGCGGCAGCCCCGCCGGCACCTCCACGGCCGGCCCGTCGTGCGGATGCGACAGCAGGACCTGCGCGACCCCGCCCAGCGAATGCCCGGCCCGAGCCGCCGCGAACGCCGCACCGGGAGTCAGATCGAGCAACAGCGCCCCGTCGACGAGCAGCGCGGTGGCGGCCCGGGCGTCAACACCGAGCGACACCGCGCAGGCGGCGCAGGGGCAGCCGGGGCGGGGGAGACCGGCG
>NZ_JABERD010000399.1 GCF_013044505.1 Streptomyces sp. S3(2020)
TCCTCACTCCCCGCCCACCGTGAAGCCGATCGCCGCGCCTCCGCCGTCCCTCCTCAACGCGAACGGGGCTCCGCCGTGGGCCCGGGCCACCTCGCGGACGATCGACAGGCCCAGGCCGGACCCCGGGCGGGAGCGGGCGTCGGCGGCCCGGTAGAAGCGGTCGAAGACACGGACCAGGTCCGCTTCGGCGATGCCGGGGCCCCGGTCCAGGACCGCCACCCGGACGGTGCCCGGGCGGGCGGGGCCGGTCACCGTGATCTCGATCGGGGTGCGGCCCGTACGGTCGAACTTGGCCGCGTTCTCCACCAGGTTCGACACCGCGCGCGTCAGCATGCCCGGCCGGCCGTCCGTCGTCGTGTCCCCGCTCGCCCGGACCACGACCTCGCGCCCGGTACGGCGCCGCGCGAGGCCAGCCACGTCCTCCGCGATGTCGGCGAGGTCCACCCGCTGCGGCGGCTCGTTGTCGGACTGGCCGGCCGCGAGATCGACCAGCTCGTTGACCAGGTCGGTCAGTTCGCGGGCCTCCTGGCCCAGGTCGGCGACGAGTTCGGCGCGGGTCTCGGGCGGCAGCTCGTCGATCCGCCGCAGCAGCGAGATGTTCGTACGCAGGGACGTCAGCGGGGTCCGCAGCTCGTGCCCCGCGTCCTGGACCAGGCGGCGCTGGTCGTCCTCCGACTGCGCCAGCCGCCCCAGCATGCGGTCGAAGGCCCGGCCGAGGCGGCCCACCTCGTCGTACCCCGTCACCGGCACCTGGATACCGAGGCGGCGGGTGCGGGCGACATCCTCCGCGGCCGAGGTGAGGATCACCAGGCGGCGGGTGATGCGCCGGGCCAGCCACCAGCCGAACAGTCCGGCCGCGACCACGACCGCCGCCATCAGGATCAGGGTGCGCTGCTGGAGCGCCCGCAGCAGGTCCTCGGTGTCGCTGAACTCCTGCGCGACCTGCACCGCGCCCCTGCCGCCGCCGAGCGAGACGGTCGCGACCCGGTAGACGTCACTGCCGACGTCGACGTCCTTGTGCTCGGCCAGCCGGCCCGCCGTCGAGGCCGCCGCGACACGGCGGTCTGCGTCGGTGACGGGCAGCCCCGGGCTGCCGGGGTCGACGACCGAACCGTCCGTCCCCAGCACCTGCACATCGGTACGGGCCGGACGGACCAGATCATGTCCGGGCGCCGACGAGGAGAAGTCCTCCGGCGTCATCCGGTGCTCACGCACCTCGTCCCGCAGATCCTGCACGACCTCGTCGAACACGGACTGCTGGTCCACCCGGACCAGGCGGGCGGCGGCCCCGTACGACAGGATCCCGACGAGGACGGTGACGGCCGCCGTGACCGCCGCGAAGGACACCGCGAAGGTGGTCGCGAGCGAGACGAGGCCGGGCCGGCGTCTGCGCAGCAGCCGCGCGAGGCGGCCCACTCAGTCCTCCCGCAGCACGTAACCCACGCCCCGCACGGTATGGATCAACTGCGGCGCCCCCGGCTCGTCCAGCTTCCGCCGCAGATAGCCGACGTAGACGGCGAGGTTCTTCGATCCCGGGCCGAAGTCGTACCCCCAGATCCGGTCGTAGATCGTGGAGTGGTCGAGGACGATCCCGCTGTTGCGCACCAGCAGCTCCAGCAACTCGAACTCGGTACGGGTCAGCTCCAGCTCCCGCCCGTCCCGCCAGGCCCGCCGCGCCTGCGGGTCCATCCTCAGCCCGGCCGCCTCCAGGTACCGCTCGGGTACCGGCGGCTGCTTCGGCGCCTCGACGGGGGCGGCCCCGTGGGCCCCGCCGGTGCGGCGCAGCAGGGCGCGCAGCCGGGCGAAGACCTCCTCGACGTCGAAAGGCTTGAGGACGTAGTCGTCGGCGCCCGCGTCCAGGCCCGCGATCCGGTCCTGGGTCTCCACGAGCGCCGTCAGCATCAGGATCGGCGTCCGGTCGCCCTCGGCGCGCAGCACCCGGCAGACCTGGAGCCCGTCGATCCCCGGCATCATCACATCCAGCACGAGCACGTCGGGCGGCGTGCGGTGGGCCTGCGCCAGCGCCTCGACACCGTCGGCGACCGCGGTGACCCGGTACCCCTCCAGGGTCAGGGCGCGCTCCAGGGCGTGACGGATGGCGCGATCGTCTTCGGCGAGCAGCACGGTCTGAGACACGCCTCCATACTGCCAAGCCCACCGCCCATTCAGCCGGACGAGCGACCCGACGATCAGCCTTTTTACCCCCCTCACACCGTCACAGAGGCAACCGGGGGGGGTGTATGGCTACGCGCTTCTCACCACCGGGGCCGGGAGACCGAGCGCCTCGGGTCTCGGTGCCGGGCGACCTGGCTCTCGGCGACCGCCAAGCGACCGCCCCAGCTCCAGACGCCCGGGCAGGCCGTGACCGCCCGACCCGCATCACGGGCGCGGCGGAGTCTCAGGCCGCCGGTGCTCCCGTCGGGGACAGTGCCGCCAGCTGTTCGGCGAACGGGACGACCTCGAAGGCGTCCCTGGCCTTGGCCGAACCGGCAGACCCAGCGGTCCCGGCCGAGTCGGCCTCCGGACGGCCCCCCGGCAGCAGCGCCGCCAGCTCCCCCGCCGCCCGCTCGATCCGCCCGTCCAGCCCCTCCGCACCCCAGTCCTCCGAGGCGGCGTACACCCCCGTCGGCACGACGACGGCCCGCAGGTAGGAGAAGAGCGGCCGCAGCGCGTGGTCCAGCACCAGCGAGTGCCGCGCGCTGCCGCCGGTCGCCGCGACCAGCACCGGCTTCCCGACCAGCGCGTCCTTGTCGAGGACGTCGAAGAACGACTTGAAGAGCCCGCTGTACGACGCCGAGAACACCGGAGTGACCACGATCAGCGCGTCCGCCCCGGCCACCGCGTCCTGCGCGGCGGCGAGGGCACGCCCCGGAAACCCGCTGGCGAACTGGTGGGCGATCTCCACGGCGAGGTCGCGGACCTCGACGACCCGCACCTCGGCCGGAGCGAGCCGCTCCACCGCCGCCGCCAGCCGGTCGGCCAGCAGCCGCGTGGACGACGGCACGCTCAGTCCCGCAGAGACGACGACGAGCTTCATGCGACGGTCTCCTTCTTCGCTCCGGGCGTCACTTCGGACGTCACTTCGGACTTCACATCGGACTTCACATCGGCGAGCAGCGACGCGTGCGTCGGCGCCTCGGGGACATCCTTCGCGCGGCCCTTAGCGAACTCCTCGCGCAGCACTGGAACGACCTCCTGGCCCAGCATGTCGATCTGCTCCAGGACGGTCTTCAGCGGCAGCCCCGCGTGGTCCACGAGGAACAGCTGGCGCTGGTAGTCACCGGCGTACTCCCGGAACGCCAGGGTCTTCTCGATGACCTGCTCCGGGGAGCCCACGGTCAGCGGGGTCTGGTCGGTGAAGTCCTCCAGGGACGGCCCGTGCCCGTAGACCGGCGCGACATCGAAGTAGGGCCGGAACTCGCGGATCGCGTCCTGGGAGTTCTTCCGCATGAAGATCTGCCCGCCGAGTCCCACGATCGCCTGCTCGGGCGTGCCGTGGCCGTAGTGCGCGTACCGGCTCCGGTACAGCTCGACCATCCGCTTGGTGTGGTCGGCCGGCCAGAAGATGTTGTTGTGGAAGAAGCCGTCGCCGTAGTACGCGGCCTGCTCGGCGATCTCGGGCGAGCGGATGGAACCGTGCCAGACGAAGGGCGGTACGCCGTCCAGGGGACGGGGCGTGGCGGTGAAGCCCTGGAGCGCCGTACGGAACTTCCCCTCCCAGTTCACGACGTCCTCGCGCCACAGGCGGCGCAGCAGGGCGTAGTTCTCGATGGCGAGGTTGATGCCCTCGCGGATGTCCTGCCCGAACCAGGGGTAGACGGGGCCGGTGTTGCCGCGGCCCATCATCAGGTCCACCCGGCCGTCGGCCAGGTGCTGGAGCATCGCGAAGTCCTCGGCGATCTTCACCGGGTCGTTCGTGGTGATGAGGGTCGTGGAGGTCGAGAGGACGAGCCTCTCGGTCTGGGCGGCGATGTAGCCGAGCATCGTGGTCGGCGACGAGGGCACGAACGGCGGGTTGTGGTGCTCACCGGTCGCGAAGACGTCGAGCCCGACCTCCTCGGCCTTCAGCGCGATGGCGACCATGGCCTTGATGCGCTCGCGTTCGGTCGGCGTCCGGCCCGTGGTGGGGTCCGGCGTGACATCGCCGACGGAGAAGATCCCGAACTGCATGGCCGACCGACCTCCAAGTTGTTGACTGTTCAACTATAGCGCTGCAACAGCCGGCCCGTCACACATATTCCGCCGCCGGACGACGACGAGGCCACGCCCCCTCACCCCCTCACCCCCACAC
>NZ_JABERD010000400.1 GCF_013044505.1 Streptomyces sp. S3(2020)
CCCTTCGACCCCGGTCCCTGGGGGCTGCGCCCCCAGACCCCCGTCGGTCCTGAAGGGGCCTTGTCCTCAAACGCCGGACGGGCTGAAAGGCGAACACGGGAGGGGTCGAAGGTGTGGGCTGTTGTCAGGTGGCGGGTGGGGTTGGGGGTGTTTGTGACGGTAGGTAGGGGGCTGTTGATGGGAGGCCCAGGTCTGAGGGGAGTAGGGAGCCGATCCAGCAGTCTCGTCGTACGCCCTTGTTGTTGACCGCGGAGCGGAGGGTGCCTTCGAGGGTGAAGCCGGCGCGTTGGGCCACCGCGCGGGAGGGGGCGTTGCCCACTTCCGCGCGCCATTCGATGCGGTCGATGGAGAGGGCTGTGAAGGCCCAGCGGGCGGTCGTGGTGGTGGCCTCGGTGATGTAGCCGTTGCCGCGGTGTTCCTTGGTGGCCCAGAAGCCGATCTCGGCGACGCCGAGGGAGCGCATGGTGATGCCGAGCATGCCGACGAGTTCGCCGGAGGGGAGGAAGGCGCCGAAGGTGAACATGGAGTCGTCGGCCCAGCCGTCCGGGGCGAACTGTTCCGTGAAGGCCTGTGCGTGCTCGTGGAGATAGGGCGAGGGGAACTGGGAGAGCCAGCGCTGCATCTCGGGGTCCTGGGCGGCGGCGTACACGGCGTCGGTGTCGTCGGGACCGACGGTGCGCAGGACCAGGCGGCCGGTGGTGAGCGTGACGGGTTCCATCGGTCGATTCTGCTCGGGGGCTCGGTGAGGGCGCCATCATTTTGCTTTGTGTGAGCGGGTGATCACAGTTCGCGCAAATCATCGGAGGGACGCGGCACCATCGGCGACCTCCGTCCGTTGTCCCCTTTGACGGAGATTTGAAGCAGCGGACGGTCGGCGTCCTCGGCAGGCTCCCGGCGTGGCCGGGTCCTCGCATACGATGGCCGTTGCTCAGTCAAGTCAAATGGAAACCGACCGTCCCAGGCCCGACCGGCAAGGAGACTTACCCCCGTGTCCGTCCTCTCGAAGATCATGCGTGCAGGCGAAGGCAAGATCCTGCGCAAGCTGCACCGCATCGCGGACCAGGTCAACTCCATCGAAGAGGACTTCGTCGACCTCTCCGACGCCGAGCTGCGGGCCCTCACTGATGAGTACAAGCAGCGGTACATCGATGGTGAGACGCTGGACGACCTGCTGCCCGAGGCGTTCGCCACCGTGCGCGAGGGCGCCAAGCGCGCGCTCGGCCAGCGTCATTACGACGTGCAGATCATGGGTGGCGCGGCCCTCCACCTCGGCTATGTGGCCGAGATGAAGACCGGTGAGGGCAAGACCCTCGTCGGCACGCTGCCCGCGTATCTGAACGCGCTGTCCGGCAAGGGCGTCCACCTGATCACGGTCAACGACTACCTGGCCGAGCGCGACTCCGAGATGATGGGCCGCGTCCACAAGTTCCTGGGCCTGGAAGTCGGTTGCATCCTCGCCAACATGACGCCCGCCCAGCGCCGTGAGCAGTACGCGTGCGACATCACGTACGGCACGAACAACGAGTTCGGCTTCGACTACCTGCGCGACAACATGGCGTGGTCCAAGGACGAGCTCGTCCAGCGCGGCCACAACTTCGCGATCGTCGACGAGGTCGACTCCATCCTGGTCGACGAGGCCCGTACGCCGCTGATCATCTCCGGCCCGGCCGACCAGGCCACCAAGTGGTACGGCGACTTCGCCAAGCTGGTCACCCGCCTGAAGAAGGGCGAGGCCGGCAACACCCTGAAGGGCATCGAGGAGACCGGCGACTACGAGGTCGACGAGAAGAAGCGCACGGTCGCCATCCACGAGCCCGGTGTCGGCAAGGTCGAGGACTGGCTGGGCATCGACAACCTCTACGAGTCGGTGAACACCCCTCTGGTGGGCTACCTGAACAACGCCATCAAGGCGAAGGAGCTCTTCAAGAAGGACAAGGACTACGTCGTCATGGACGGCGAAGTCATGATCGTCGACGAGCACACCGGCCGTATCCTCGCCGGCCGCCGCTACAACGAGGGCATGCACCAGGCGATCGAGGCGAAGGAAGGGGTGGACATCAAGGACGAGAACCAGACACTCGCCACGATCACCCTCCAGAACTTCTTCCGCCTCTACAAGCGCCACGACCACAACGACAAGGAACAGCCCGGCCTCTGCGGCATGACCGGTACGGCGATGACCGAGGCCGCCGAGTTCCACCAGATCTACAAGCTCGGCGTCGTCCCGATCCCGACCAACCGGCCCATGGTCCGCAAGGACCAGTCGGACCTGATCTACCGCACCGAGGTCGCGAAGTTCGAGGCGGTCGTCGACGACATCGTCGAGAAGCACGAGAAGGGCCAGCCGATCCTCGTCGGTACGACGTCGGTCGAGAAGTCCGAGTACCTCTCGCAGCAGCTCAGCAAGCGCGGCGTCCAGCACGAGGTGCTGAACGCCAAGCAGCACGACCGGGAGGCGACGATCGTCGCCCAGGCCGGCCGCAAGGGCGCCGTGACCGTGGCCACCAACATGGCCGGCCGTGGTACCGACATCAAGCTCGGCGGCAACCCCGAGGACCTCGCCGAGGCGGAGCTGCGCCAGCGCGGCCTCGACCCCGAGGAGCACATCGAGGAGTGGGCGCACGCCCTGCCCGCCGCCCTGGAGCGGGCCGAGCAGGCGGTCAAGGCGGAGTTCGAGGAGGTCAAGGACCTCGGTGGGCTCTACGTCCTCGGCACCGAGCGGCACGAGTCCCGTCGTATCGACAACCAGCTGCGCGGCCGTTCCGGCCGTCAGGGCGACCCGGGCGAGTCCCGCTTCTACCTGTCGCTCGGCGACGACCTGATGCGTCTGTTCAAGGCCCAGATGGTCGAGCGCGTCATGTCGATGGCGAACGTCCCGGACGACGTGCCGATCGAGAACAAGATGGTCACGCGCGCGATCGCGTCCGCCCAGTCGCAGGTCGAGCAGCAGAACTTCGAGACGCGTAAGAACGTCCTCAAGTACGACGAGGTCCTCAACCGTCAGCGCGAGGTCATCTACGGCGAGCGTCGCCGCGTCCTGGAGGGCGAAGACCTGCAGGAGCAGGTCGTGCACTTCATGGACGACACGATCGACGAGTACGTCGGTGCGGAGACCGCGGAGGGCTTCGCGGAGGACTGGGACCTCGACCGGCTGTGGGGCGCGTTCAAGCAGCTCTACCCGGTGAAGATCACCGTCGAGGAGCTGGAGGAGGCGGCCGGCGACCGTGCCGGGCTGACCGCCGACTTCATCTCCGAGTCCATCAAGGACGACATCCACGATCAGTACGAGTCCCGTGAGGGGCAGCTCGGCTCCGAGATCATGCGTGAGCTGGAGCGCCGGGTCGTGCTGTCGGTCCTGGACCGCAAGTGGCGCGAGCACCTCTACGAGATGGACTACCTCCAGGAGGGCATCGGCCTGCGCGCGATGGCGCAGAAGGACCCGCTGGTCGAGTACCAGCGCGAGGGCTTCGACATGTTCACCGCCATGATGGAGGGCATCAAGGAGGAGTCCGTCGGCTACCTGTTCAACCTGGAGGTCCAGGTCGAGCAGCAGGTCGAGGAGGTCCCGGTCGAGGACGACAAGCCGTCGCTCGACAAGCAGGACTCGGTGCCGGCGCAGGCGGGCGCGCGTCCGGAGATCCGTGCGAAGGGGCTTGACGCTCCGCAGCGTCGGGATCTGCACTTCTCCGCGCCGACCGTGGACGGCGAGGGTGGTGTCGTCGAGGGCGAGTTCGCCGATGACGACGAGCCGGTGCGCTCCGAGGCGGACGGTCTGACGCGGGCGGAGCGGCGCAAGCAGTCGCGTGGGCGGCGCCGTAAGAAGTGACGGTGTCCACGACGCTGTAGCTGTTTGAAGGGCCGGGTCACCGTCGGGTGGCCTGGCCCTTCGGCGTTCGTCTGCGGCTGGTCGCGTGGCGCCGTCAGTCCTCGTCCGTGCGGCCGCCCCTGGGGCCGCCCAGTTCCACCGCCGCGCAGCGCCAGCGGCGGTCCTGGCCCTGTTCCAGGCGGAAGGCCATGGCGCGGAGCTGGTCGCCCGCGCCGATGCGGGCGAAGGCCTCGACCGCGCCGTCGCGGGGGACGTAGTAGCCGATGTCGCGGACGACGGGGCGGGTGCCGTGGGTGCGCAGGGGGCCGCGTTCGGCGAGCACGGCGAGTTCGTCGTAGGCCTGGCCGACGGTGTGCCGGAGCATCGAGTGGACGGGGCGCCGGCCGCTGAGGACCGCGAGCAGGAGGTCGGCGAAGAGGTCGGTGGGGCGGGGCTGGGGGA
>NZ_JABERD010000401.1 GCF_013044505.1 Streptomyces sp. S3(2020)
CCCCACTTCATCGGCCGCGCCACCGTCCTCGACGCGGTACGCCGAACCCTGTCCGACTGCCCCGCCCCCGCCGCCCTCGCCGTCATCAGCGGCATGGCCGGAGTCGGCAAGAGCGCCCTCGCCCTGCACATCGCCCATGGCCTGCGCGACCGCTTCCCCGACGGCCAGCTGTACGTCAACCTGCACGGTGCCACCCCCGGCATGACCCCCCTCACGCCGTCCCAGGCGCTCACCGCACTCCTGCGGGACGTGGGCGCCGACCCCCGGGCCGTCCCCGAACACCCGGACGCGGCCGCCGCGTTGCTGCGCTCGATGCTCGCGCCGACGCGCACGCTCATGGTGCTGGACGACGCCGCGACCGCCGCGCAGGTACGGCAGCTGCTGCCGGCCGGCACCGGCTGCGCGGTGATCGTCACCAGCCGCTCCCCGCTGACCGCCCTCGACGGCGCCCGCCGTTTCCCGCTCGCCCCGCTGTCGGCGGAGGACAGCGCGGCGCTGCTGCGGACGGTGTCCGGCCGAGAGGGCCACGACAGCCGAGAGGGCCACGACGGCACCGGCAGCGGCGAGGACGGCGACCGCATCGACGCCGGTCACCCCCTCGTCGAACTCACCGGCCGCCTCCCGCTCGCCCTGCGTATCGTCGCCGCCCGCCTGGCCGCGCGCCGCGCCCTCACCCCCGATGTGCTGGCCGACCAACTGGCCGCCACGGAGGACAGGTTGCGGCACCTGGAGTACGACGACCTGTCCGTACGCCGCTCCCTGGCCGTCGCCCACGACGCGCTCGCCGCCTCCGGCCGCCGCACCGACCGCGACGCCGCCCTCGCGCTGCGCCGGCTCGGCGCCCTCGACCTGCCCACGTACGGCGCGCCCCTCATCGCCCGGCTGCTCGGCACCGAGACCGGCCGTGCCGAGGCCGCCCTCGACCGGCTCGTCGACGTGGCGCTCCTGGACGAGACGGCGTACGGCCGCTACACCCCCCACGACCTGGTCCGTGACTTCGCCCGCGAACTGGCGGACACCCGCAACGCCCCCGACATCGCCCGCACCGCCGTGCGCTGGTACACCGGCGTAGCCGAGCGCACCCTCACCGCGATCGTCGAACCCGGCCTCGACCAGGACGACCGCCGCCGCCCCACCGCCGCGCAGCCGCCCGAGCACACGGCGCATGTGCTGTCCGTGCCGGCGTTCGCCTCCTCCGAGGAGGCCTTCGCCTGGGCCGGTTCGGAGCTGGAGAACATCGTCGCCCTGGTCGAGCGGTACGCGGACGCCCCCGACGAACGCACCGCCGCCCATGTCGCCACCCTGCTGCGGCTCTTCTTCCCCTACCTCCAACGCGGTGGCCGTGTCTCCGAGATGGAGGTGCTCGGACAGGCCGCGCTCCGCCTGGCCCGGAGGTTCGGGGACGAGGTCGCCGAGGCGTACGCGCTGATCGACCTCGCCGGGCTGTACTTCCTGACCGGCCGCCACGGCGAGTCCCTCGCCCTCACCGACGACTCCCTCGCACGCTGGCGGCGACTCGGCGTGCTCTCCAGGATCCGGCGCTGCCTCGGGAACCGGGGCCTGCTGCTGGAGAACCTCGGCCGGTACGAGGAGTCCGGTGCGGCGCTGCGGCAGAGCCTGGAGCTGTCACGACAGCTGGACGACCCGTGGGGCGAGGCCGTGACCTACGGCCACCTCGGCAATCTGTACGAGCACACCGACCCGCGGGCCGCCATCGAGCAGCACCGGCGCTCGCTCGCCATCGGCGTCGAGATCGGCAACGTCATCGTGCAGCACTCCGCGCACTGCAACATCGGCTACGCCCATCTCACCCTGGGTGAACCGGCCGCCGCCGTACCGCACTTCGAGGAGAGCCGGCGCATCCTCGGCCGTCACGGCGACTGGCACGGTGAGTCCCAGTCCCGGCTCGGTCTGGTGCGCGCGCTGCGGCTGCTGGGCCTCATGGAACGGGCCGAGAGCGAGTGCGCCGAGCTGCTGAGCCGTGCGGACGCCCGCGCCGACGGGTACGTGGGCGGTCTCGCCCGCCACCAGTACGGGCTGGTGCTGCGGGAGCTGGGGCGCGCCGAGGAGGCGTGCGCGCAGTGGCGTACGGC
Source organism: Streptomyces sp. S3(2020) (assembly GCF_013044505.1). GTDB lineage: Bacteria > Actinomycetota > Actinomycetes > Streptomycetales > Streptomycetaceae > Streptomyces. Next base: position 2,094 of record NZ_JABERD010000401.1, read on the forward strand.
CCTCGCCGCGCTGGACGGGACGGACAAGAAGGCGGTCGTGGACGAGCTGCACGCCCTGCTCGGCGACGCCACGGCAGGCTGATCACCCGGGGTCCGCACAGGACACCGATCACTTGGCGTCGGCATAGCACTCCACCACCGACGTCGAGAACGGGAACCGCACCGGCGTCTGCCCGAACGTCAGCCGCGCCGCCAGCTCCGCCGCCTCCCGGATCGCCGCCACGACCCTCTCCGTCTCCTCCTCGGGACAGTGCACGATCACCTCGTCGTGCTGGAAGAAGACCAGCTCGGCCGCCATGTCCGCACAGGTCTGCCGCAGCGCGGCGAGCAGCAGCAGGGTCCAGTCGGCGGCGCTGCCCTGGACGACGAAGTTACGGGCGAAGCGGCCACGGGCGCGGGCGTTGCGGGAGGCGTAACCCGGCACCCAGCCGTCGTCGGAGGGGGTCTCGCGCGCGTCCTCCTGCGGGATGCCCGCCTCTTCTGAGGCGTCCTCGCCCGCGCCCGCCGCCGGTGGGCAGGTCCGTCCGAGCCAGGTCCGCACGAGCCGGCCCTCCTCGCCCGCGCGGGCCGCGTCGTCGACGTACGCCACCGCCTTGGGGAAGCGGCGTCTGAGCGCGGCGAGGTTCTTCAGTCCGTCGCCGGAGGTCTGGCCGTAGACCGCGCCGAGCACGGCGAGCTTGGCCTGGGCGCGGTCGCCGGAGAAGGCGCGGTCGGAGACGGACTGGTAGAGGTCGGTCTCCCGGCCCGCGACCTCCATCAGCCCGGGGTCACGGGAGATGGCCGCCAGCACCCGCGGCTCCATCTGGTCGGCGTCGGCGACGACGAGCCGCCAGCCCGGGTCGGCGACGACGGCACGCCGGATGACCTTGGGGATCTGCAGCGCGCCCCCGCCGTTGGTGACCCAGCGGCCGGTGACCGTGCCGTGGCACAGGAACTCCGGCCGGAACCGGCCCTCGCGCACCCAGTCCTGAAGCCAGGACCAGCCGTGGGCGACCCAGATCCGGTACAGCTTCTTGTACTCGATCAGGGGCTTCACGGCCGGGTGGTCGATGGACTCGATCTCCCAGCGGCGGGTGGAGGTCACCTTGATGCCGGCCTGGGCGAACGCCTTGACGACATCGGCGGGCAGGTCGGGCCGGACCCGGCGTCCGAAGGCCGCGGACACCTCGTCGGCGAGTTCGGCCAGGCGCCGGGGCTCGCCGCCGCCTGCGTACCGCTCGCCGAGCATCTCGTGCAGCACCTGCCGATGGACGTCGGCGCTCCAGGGCAGCCCCGCGCGGTTCATCTCGGCGGCCACCAGCATCCCGGCCGACTCGGCGGTGATCAGCAGCCGCATCCGGTCGGGATGGGCGGTGGTGTCCTGGCGGCGCTGCTGGTCGGTGTACACCTCCAGGAGGTCGGCGAGCGGCAGATGGACGGCCTGCGGCTCGAAGAGGGAGGACTGCGAGCCGGGTTCGGCCGACCGCAGCGGTGGGTCGGGAGGTACGGGGCCACCGCGGAGTCGGGCCAGGGCGGCGGCGGCCGAGCGTGGCTCCCCGTACCTCCCCGCGTGGCCCAGCAGCAGGGTCTCGGCGTCCTCGATGTCGTAGCACCGCTCGACCCGCACCCCCGCGGCGAGCAGTCGCGGATACACCTCGGCCGTGGACCGCCACACCCACCGCGCCACCTCGGGCCGCCCCCGCACGGCCTCCGCGAGATCCGCCTCCCACCGCACCGCCCCGGCGGGCAGCCCGTCGGCCCCGAGGGGGGCGATCTCCACGCCACCGTCCTCGGCCGTGGCGAGAGCCCAGCGATCGGTCATGGTGGCGAGTCTCGCAGGAGGGTCTGACAACGCCCCGCCGCTCGCCGCCAGGCGGGGGTGATCGGCGGATCGGTGCCACGCCCGGACGGCAGATCCGCAGGTGGCCGGGGCCGGGGGGGGGTGGGGGGGTGGGGCGGGCGGCGGCCCGTGCGACCTGCGGATCTGCCGTCAGGCCGGGGCACCGGTGCGGCGATCACCCCCGCCTGGCGGATAGCGGCGGGGCGTGGTCAGCCGCTCCTGCGCGGCGCGCCCCGGTGACGGGTCGCTCGGCCCTGCGGCGGGGCGAGGACGGGGGCGGGGAGCTCGCCCCCCCTGGGGCCGACGGGCTCCCCGCCGGGCGGTGCGGCGCGGGGGG
>NZ_JABERD010000402.1 GCF_013044505.1 Streptomyces sp. S3(2020)
CAGGGCCGTGAAGGCCCGCTGGGGGAGGCCGGGCCGGGGGGCGACGTGGTGGCGGAGGGCGGGGGCGGGGTGGTGGTCCGAGACGTACGTGGTGTCCGCCGGGCTCTGCTCGTCGTCGACCCAGGCGAAGGGGCGGCCTTCGGCGTACGTCACGATGGCCTCCGTCTTCCAGTGGATCCCGTCGGGGCGGTGGGCGAGCAGGGAGTCGCCGAAGTCGACGTAGGGCAGCGGCGGGAGGCCGATGACCGGGGCGATCCAGCGGTTGGCCGCGTCCATCCAGGTCGTCGCCCAGCACAGGTCGTACGGGAGCGCGAGGAGGGCAGGGCCGTGGGACGGGTCGAGCCACACACGCAGCGGACGGCGGTCCTGGTGCATGGACACCCTGATCGTCGTACAGCCCTCGGGGCGGCGCTCCGGCTTCGCGGCGTACGGGTTCAGGGGGCCGTCGACGTCGAGGAAGAGGAGCGGGCGGGGGCGCGGGCGGCTCATCGGGTCACCGTACGGGAGGGGCACCGGCGGGCCGGTGGAATTTTCTCGTACGCGCAGACATAGCGGGGTGCGGTCCCGCGCGTCACAAGGGGCAGAGGGGGCGGACACCAGGTCCGCCCCGGGGGAAGAGAAGGTGACGATGGATGCCGAAGCGCAGGACAGCTTCCGGGAGTTCGTGGAGCACCGGTCGTCCGCGCTGCTGAAGACGGCCGTGCTGCTCAGCGGCGGGGACCGGCACACCGCCGAGGACCTCTTGCAGAACGCGCTGATCAAGGCGGCCGGCCGCTGGCACCGCATCGACGAACCCGAGGCCTACGTACGGCGGATCCTCTACCGGCAGCAGATCAGCCGCTGGCGGCTGAAGTGGCCCAGACGTGAACTGAGCGTCGCCGAGCCGCCGGAGAGGCGGGCGGACACGGACGCCTCGTCCGCCACCGACCTGCGCCTCGTGATGCGCGGCGCGCTCGCCCGGCTCACCGCGCGGCAGCGCACCGTGCTCGTGCTGCGCTACTTCGAGGACCTGCCCGAAGCCGACGTGGCCCGCATCCTGGGCTGCTCCGTCGGCACCGTACGGTCCACCGCCCACCGCTCGCTCGCCCGGCTGCGCACCCTCGCGCCCGAACTGGCCGCCCTGAGCGGTGGCGAGGACCCCCGGCAGCCGCCGGCCCATGACTACACACCCGTGGAGGTACGTCCGTGAACGTCGAGGAACTCGTGCGTGACTCCCTGCGGGAGCTGGCCGTAGACGAGCCGTCGGCGGGCCCGGGGTTCGCCGACCGGGTGCTGGCCGTGCGCCGTCGCCGTCGCACCCGCAGGCTCGTGTCCGTCGCCGCCGCCACCGCGGCCGTGCTCGCCGTGAGCGTGGGGGTACCGCTGCTGAACGAGGGGAAGGACGACGTACGTCCCGCACGTGTCACGCGGCAGGACGAGATCAGGGCCCACCCCGACCAGTCGCCGCCGAGCGACCTGATCGCGGCCGGGCGGTCGGCGCTCGCCGCGTACTACACGACGGCGCCCGTGGCGAAGAACGACAAGGAGACGACCTCCGAGCGGACGTACTGGCTGCTCGATCCCGACACCGGCAAGTACGAGAAGGACACCCGGTGGTCCTTCGTCGCCGTGGCGCCGGGTCTGAAGACCGCCGCCGTGCTGGAGCGGACCCTGCCCGCCGCCCGGATCGGGCTGCTCGACCTCGCGACGGGGGAGGTCGAGAAGTGGATCCCGGTCGGGAAGGGGGTCGGTGGGCTGGCGTTCTCGAACGGCGGGACCGAGCTGGTCGCCACGACGTACTCCGAGCATCCCGAGCCGCTGGAGAAGCTCGATGGCGAGTGGACGTCCACGCCTAGGGCGAGCCGGACGGGGTTCCTCCTCCTGGACCTGGCCGGGAGCGGCGGGGGTATCTGGCACCGGGTCCCGAGTTCCGACGCGAGTGGCCGCGCCGACTTCGCCTTCACCCGTGACGACAAGCACCTGTACGCGACCGGCGGAGGTCTCGAGACGCTCGTCCGGGGAAAGTTCTACGACCTGTCGGGCGAGGAGATCGCCGCGCCCGCGAACGAGAAGTACCTGCGCTGGGACGTGCCCGCGCGGCTGTCCCCGAACGGCAAGCTGGCCGCCCTCGGTCTGGCCGAGGTGAACGTACCCGCCATCGCCGACAGGTCCCTGCCCGGCCAGTCGTACTCCTTCATCAAGGATCCCCTCACCGGCAAGGAGATCACCAAAGTCCGCGGCGCCGAACTGCTCGCCTGGGTCGACGACCAGCGGCTCATCGCCTGGGAGCGGACGAGCCCTGAGAAGGACGCGTACAAGGACCGGCTCGTGCTGGTCACGATCGGCAGCCACAAGGTCGTACCACTGAGCGGCGAGCGTGCGCATCCGGAGGACGAACTGACGACGTGGGAGCCCGTCTTCGCCACGCGCTGATCAGCCGGCCGTCAGCTCCTCGTAGGCCGCCCGCAGCCCGTCGACCGCATCCCGGTCGGCGGGCAGCAGCGGCGCGCGGACCGGGCCCGCGGGCAGGCCCAGGTCGTTGAGGAGGGCCTTCACGGTGACCGTGCCGGGCAGGCCCGCCGACATCGTCAACTCGATGAGGGGCGTGGCGCGTCGCTGGAGGCGGGCCGCCTCCGTCGTGTCGCCCGCGTCGAACAGGTCGAGGACCGCGCGGAGTTGTGCGGGGACGACGTTCGCGACGGTGCTCACGTATCCCGCGCCGCCCACCGCGTACAGGGCGAGGTTGTGCTCGTCGCAGCCCGCGTAGTACGCCAACTCCGTGCGGGAGATGACCTTCTGGGCGGCGAGGAAGTCGTACGAGCAGTCCTTCACCGCCACGATCCGGGGATGTCCGGCGAGACGGATCAGGGTGTCGGGCTCGATACGGGTGCCGGTGCGGCCCGGGATGTCGTAGAGCGCGATCGGCAGTCCGGTGGAGTCCGCGATCTGGCGGAAGTGTGCCTCGATCGCCTCCTGCGGGGGCTTGCTGTAGTACGGGCTGACCACCAACAGGCCGTCCGCGCCCGCCTTTTCGGCCTCCAGGGCGAGTGCCACGGTGTGCCGGGTGTCGAAGGTGCCGACGCCCGCGACGATCGACGCCCGCCCGCCCACCGCCTCCCGCACCGCTCGTACGAGCTCCGCCTTCTCGGTGTCCGTCGTCGTGGGCGACTCGCCGGTCGTACCGGAGAGCACCAGCCCGTCGCAGCCCTCCGCCACCAGCCGCTCCGCGAGCCGCTGGGCACCGTCGAGGTCGAGGGCGCCGCCCTCGGTGAAGGGCGTGATCATGGCGCAGAGGGCGCGGCCGAAGGGAGGGGCGGTGGGAGCGGCGGTGGGAGGGGAGTACGTCATGGGAGTAGTCTCGGCAGAGCCATCGTGAAGCTCCACTTAATTTTTCTACGAGTTATCGGTAAGTGTTGCTAAGAGGTCGCTGGCTGCGGGTGCCGCCAGGGCCCTATGTCCAAATCGGCACTTCATGGGTCACCATGGCCAGGACGGTCATCGGCCCCTGGTCATGGGAGGCGTCATGAAGCTCGGTAAGGCACTCGCCACCGGAGTCGCGGAAGAGCGGCCGCAGGCGCACGAGCAGGAACCCGAACTCGAACTTCCGCAAGAGGTCGGGGAACTGAAGGCGCCCGAAGAGGTTCCGGCCGCCCGATGAGGCTGCGGCTTCCGGAGGAACACCCGACGGAGCCGCCGACCGGATACAAGATCGCCCACCCGGTGCTGTCCCACGACGGCACCCGGGCCGGGTTCACCGGTGTGTCGCTGGGCGGCGCGCTGCCGTACGGAGTCGTGGCCGACGCGTCCTGCGTCTACGGTCTGCGGCATCAGGCGCCGCACCGTCGCTGCGACTGCGGCTTCCACTGCGTGCACGACCGTTCGACGGCCGAGGCGCTGCTGTGCACGGCCGAGCATCGGGCGGCCGTGCTGCTGGAGGTCTCGGTCATCGGCCGCTACCTCCGTTTCGAACTCGGCTTCCGCTATGCCCGTCAGCGGATCCGCGTCGCCACCGTGGGCCCCTGCGCCTGTGGCACCGTCGCCTCCGCCCTGGCCGACGCCGGCTGGGGCCGCCCCGGCTGGCGCGCGCTCGCGCCCTCGTGCGCGGGGTGTCTGCGGGGGCGTACGTCGGTCTCGCTCGCGTCGTTCGCACGGCTGGCGGGGGAGGGGCTGCGGGTCGTCGCGGGGAGCGGGACGGCGGTGGCGGATGTCACGGCCGACGGCCTCGGCGTACCCGAACTGACCGCGGAGGCC
>NZ_JABERD010000403.1 GCF_013044505.1 Streptomyces sp. S3(2020)
GACGAGGGGGGCTTACCGGGGGCGGGGGCTCAGCGCGAGGTGTCGAAGACCTCGTCGCGGGTGGCCGCCAGCGCGCTTTCCAGCGCGCCGCGCAGCACGGGGTGTTCGGGTACGTCGCCCAGGACGAGCTTGGGCCTGGCCGCGGCCAGTTCCTCCAGCTCGGACTGGACGAGGGAGCGCAGCACTTCGCCGCCGGAGGCGAGCGAGGCGCCGCTCAGGACCACGAGTTCGGGGTCGAGGACGGAGACGAGGGAGGCGAGACCGGTGGCGAGATGGGTCGCGTAGGTCTCCAGCAGACACTGGTGGAGGGGGTCTTCGGACTCCGCGGCCCGCTGGACGAGGGCGGCGGCGACCTCGGCGTAGGGGCCGGTGGGAATGTCGTCGATACCGAGTTCGCGGGCGAGCTTCGGGATGGCCTGCGAGCCGGCGAGTACCTGGTAGCCGCCGCTGTTGGCCTTGGTGACCTGCCGGACCAGAGGGGTGCCGGGCACGGGCAGGAAACCGACCTCGCCGGCGCCGCCGGTCCAGCCGCGGTGCAGCCGGCCGCCGAGGACGAGGGCCGCGCCGAGGCCGCCCTCGTTCCACAGCAGCACGAAGTCCTCGTGGCCACGGGCCGCGCCGAGCCGCTGTTCGGCCACGGCGACGAGGTTGACGTCGTTCTCGTACTCCACCGGCATCGGCAGCGCGGCGGCGAGTTCGTCGAGCAGGGTCGGGGTGTGCCAGCCCGGGAGGTGGGAGGCGTAGCGCAGCCGGCCGGTGTTGGGGTCGAAGGCGCCGGGGGTGCCGATGACGAGGCGGTGGACGTCGGCGCGGGCCAGCCCGGCCGCCTTCACGGCGCCGTCGAGGGCGTCGGCGATCTGCTGGACGACGGGCTGCGCGGGGCGTCTGCCGGGGGTGGGCAGTTCGTACGACCCCACCGTGCGGCCGGTGATGTCGGCGACGGCGGCGAGGATGCGTTCGGGGGTGACGTCGAGCCCGGCGGCGTGTCCGGCGGCCGGATTGACCTCGTACAGCTGGGCGTTGGGGCCCGGGCGGCCTTCGGTGGTGCCGCCGGCGAGCACGAGCCCCGCCGCTTCGAGACGGGCCAGGAGCTGGGACGCGGTCGGCTTGGAGAGGCCGGTGAGCTTGCCGATCCGGGTGCGGGACAGCGGGCCGTGCTCCAGGAGGAGGTCCAGTGCGGCGCGGTCGTTCATGGCGCGCAGCGTGCTCGGGGTGCCGGCCATGTGTACCCCTCTCCCGGGACGGTTCCGCAGCAGACTTTACGGAAGGTAACTGTTAGGAAGGTTTCCTATCGGATGCAGGGAACATAGGTCCGGTCCGTGGGGGAGTCAAGGGGGACAGAACAAACCGCCCCCGCAGGAAACGGAGTCGTTACCTGCGGGGGCGGTCAGAGGTGGTGCGAGACGGTCCGGGTTGGTGCGGGGGTGACTACTGGACGTCGATGTAGTCGCCGGTGGCCTTCGCGGCGGCCGTCGTGGTGGTGCCCGCGAAGACGTAGCGGTAGTAGCCGTCCTTCGACGCCGTCACGGTCGACTTGAGGTAGCCGCCGGTCGAGGAGGTCGCCGTCTTGACGGTGCTGTAGGTGTCCGAGCCCTTGGCGCGGAACTGGAGGGTGGCCTTCTGGGAGACGTAGCCGCTGTACTTGCCGGTCTCCCAGTTGGCGCGGGTCAGCTTGCCGGTGACCGTGATGGTCTTGCCCTTCTTCACCGGCTCCGGGGAGGCGTTGGCGGTCAGCTTGGCGGCGCGCTGGATCTTGGCGGTGCCCTTGTTGCCCCACATCGAGTAGCCGGACTCCACGCTGACCTGGTCGTCGGAGTCGTCCAGGTCGACGGTGGCGTGCCCGTACCAGCCGCCGACCTTCCAGGTGGTGGCGTCCGCGGCCTCGAACAGGTCGAACGACGGGTCGATGGTGAAGGTGCCGGAGCAGGACTCGGTGACCGTGGTGTCCGTCGTCGCGGTCGTGGTGCACGTCGGCACATTGGCGTTCAAGATCGAGTTGTCTTGCTCCGACAGCGTGCCACGGTAGAGCAGGACGCCCGCGAAGTTGTTCTCGTAGTCGATCGTCAGGTCGGTCGGCCGGGTCAGGGAGTAGGTCACCGGGACCGTCACCTCGGCGGTGGTGCCGGCGACGATCGTCTTGCCCTTGTTCACGACCATATCGGCGAAGACGAGGTCCGGCGTGGCGGCCTGGGCGGCGGGCACGGCCAGCGCGGACAGGGCCAGGGCACCGGACACGACGGTGCCTATGGCGAGCTTTCTCATGTGTTTCCCCACATTCAGGGCGGGCCCCTGGGCGTTGCGCTCCAGAACAAGGGCCCGCTGATGGCTTGAACCTAAGCGAGGGGGAGCTGCGTTGGGAATGCGGAGAGGCTGTGAACAAGATTAATTCCGGAGGCGTCACACCTTCATCACGATCCGGCTTTCCGCAGGTGAGAGGGGACCGCCTTCACAGGTTCCTGTACTTTCATCCGCCTGCGAACGGAAAGTTGAGGGGCGGGGTGTGAAGACTTCGGCGGTGTTGCTGTGCGCGGCCGTGTTCCTCGTGGCCGGGTGCCGGGTGGGTGGGAGCGACTCCGCGTCGGTCACGCGCACCACGGCCGGTCCGGCGTGCGCGGACGGGGAGATCCGGTGGGCCGGGGTGACCGAGGAGCGCAGGCTCATCGCGGTGTCCCGGCCGGTCGACGTCGATGAGAAGGACGGGAAGATCCGGTTTTCTCCCGTTCGGGTGCGGGAGTTGGAGCCGAAGGCGGAGATGAGCGGCGAAGGGCCGTCGGCGGGGCGGCTGTTCGCGTCGCTCGGTGAGCACCTCGGGTGGGAGGCGGACACGTTGGCCAGGCCGGGCAGGTCGTCCGCCGCCGCGGAGCGGGACGATGTTGTCGACTACGACGGCGCGGGTACGTTCGTCTCCGCGCGGGCGGTCCGGGCGGTCGACGCGAGCTTCGTCGCGGACTGCTCCGGTACGCCGGTCCACGGCAGCGTCTCGTCGTGGCACGGCAGCTCGGGGGCCTCGTTGCAGTGCGGCGTGGATCCGTCCGGTGAGGGCGGGAAGGAGCCGTGGGTCGCGGAGGCCTACGCGTTGGCGTGCGGCTCATGAGCCCGGCGGCGGCCTGCTGGCGGGCCAGTGCGACCTTCTTCAGCCCGCTGATGATCGTCCCGGTGCTCTCCTCGCTCTGGGACGACCACCACTCCTGGACCGCCATGGGGCTTGACCTGGTGGGCATGGCAGTGGCCTGGGGCGTCGTCAGTTTCGTCTGGGCGGCGGTGGCCTGGGGGCTGCTGAAGCGACGGGCGCGGGCGGCGGGGCTCCGGCTCGGCTCGGGGTCCTTCGAGGAGCGTCAGACGCATCTGCTCTCGTCGCCGCGGGCGGACGAGGGCGGGCAGGACCGGGTCCGTGAGCGGCTGGCGGACTGCGAGCGGGCGTTCCTCGTCCTCGGACCGGCCGCGGACGAGATCACCTTCCGCTGGCGTCCCGGTCGCAACAAGGACCACTCGGTCCGGGCCTCCCTGACCTTCGACGCGGTCGCGGGGACGGTCCTGGTCGACGTGAAGGGCGGCGACGGGCACCTGGGGGTGGCGGGGCTGCGCAAGGGCTCGGCCTTCCTCGCGGTGTGCCAGATCGCTCGGGCCCTGGGGCTGGAGGGCGCGAAGGAGCGCCGGGGTGGGCTGGTATGACGGGACCGCGGTGGCGCTGGGGTGCGGGCTGCTGCTGACGGCGGCGTTCACCGTGGCGACCGGGCGGACCGTGTTCCCGGCCAAGGGTGTCGTACGGCCGCGGTTCGTGGGGGTGTCGGAGCTGTGCTGCGGGCTGATGGGGCTCGGGCATCTGCCGCAGGTCGACGCGGGCGGTACGGCGAACCTTGTGCTGATCGGTCTGAGCGCTGTGGCGACCCAGCTCGCCTGGTGGGCTCCGCGTCCCAAGGGTTCGCCGGGCGCTGCGGGCTCTGAGAGCTCCGCCGGAAGGCGGTGACGAACGTGCGGGCCGGTGAGGGGCTGGTCGCGCCCGCACGACGGTAGTCGCGGATTCGGCACAGCCGCCACGCCCCCTCGCGTGCCGTCAGCAGCACGATCGGCGCCGGCGCCGGCCCCGCGAAGCCCCCGGCCTCCGGCTCTCGCCCCTGGCCTCCGGCTCCGCCCCCGGCCCGGGCCC
>NZ_JABERD010000404.1 GCF_013044505.1 Streptomyces sp. S3(2020)
AGATGTGTATAAGATGCAGGGGTCATGCTGCTGCTGGTATGTCGTTGCCGCGTGTGGTCAGGGTCGTCATGTGGGCCGCGATCCGGTCGGGCGTCGCCCGGTCCAGGTGGGCGGCCAGTTCTCCGTCGGCCAGGAACAGGACGCGGTCGGCCCAGGCGGCTGCCGTCGGGTCGTGGGTGACCATCACGACGGTCGCGCCCTGCTCGTCCACCGCGCGGCGCAGGAGGCCGAGGATCTCGGCCGCCGTGGTGGTGTCCAGGGCGCCGGTCGGTTCGTCCGCGAAGACGACGTCGGGGCGGGTGACGAGGGCACGGGCGATGGCGACGCGCTGCTGCTGGCCGCCGGAGAGATGGCCGGGGCGGCGGCGGGCCTTGTCGGTCAGGCCGACCTGGGCGAGGACCTCCGCGGTGCGCCGGCGGTCGGGGCGATGGCCCGCGAGGCGCATCGGGAGGGCCACGTTCTGCTCGACCGTCAGGGACGGGAGCAGGTTGAAGGCCTGGAAGACGAAGCCGAGGCGGGTGCGGCGCAGCGCGGTGAGCTTGTTCTCCTTCATGCCGGTGATCTCCGTGCCGGCGAGGCGGACGGTGCCGGAGGTGGGGCGGTCGAGGCCGGCCGCGCACTGGAGGAACGTGGACTTGCCGGAGCCGGAGGGGCCCATGACCGCGGTGAAGGTGCGTGGCGGCAGGGTCAGGTCGATGCCGCGCAGGGCGTGGACGGCGGTCCGGCCCCGGCCGTAGCGGCGGTGCACTCCGTGGAGCTCTACGGCCCAGTCGGCCTGCATGGCTGTCCTTCCGTTCGTTCGGGGGGTGGTGTCTCGAACGTACGGATTCGGGGGGTACGGGGACCATGCGGGCGGCTGGCGGATCGAGGCGGGGGTAAACCCCACCGTGGGAGGGGGGTGCCCTCAGAGGCTCGCCGCCTGGGCCGTCGGGCCCTCCCGGCAGATCAGCAGGAGCGCCCGGTCGTCGTTGACGTCCTTGGCCACCGCTTCGATCAGGTGCCAGGCCGCGCCGTGGAAGCCGCCGGCCACATAGCGGTCGGCCTCCCCGGTGAGGCGGTCGATGCCCTCGACGATGTCACGGTCGGAGGTCTCGACGAGGCCGTCGGTGAAGAGCATCAGGACGTCTCCGGGGCGCAGCGAGCCCTTGACCGGGTCGAACTGGGCGCCGTCGTAGACACCGAGGAGGGGGCCTTCGGCCGCCTTCTCCTCCCAGCGGCCGCTGCCCGCGCTCAGTTGGAGGCCCGGGGGGTGGCCCGCGGAGTAGAGCTCGTAGTCGCCGGAGTCCAGGTCCAGGACCAGGTGGATCGAGGTCGCGAAGCCCTCGTCCCAGTCCTGGCGCAGGAGGTAGCCGTTGGCCGCGGGGAGGAACGCGTGCGGGGGCAGGCTGCCCAGGAGGCCGCCGAAGGCGCCGGAGAGCAGCAGGGCGCGGCTGCCCGCGTCCATGCCCTTGCCGGAGACGTCGGTGAGGACCACTTCCATCGTGCGGCCGCCGTTGGTGCGGGCCGCGACCACGAAGTCGCCCGAGAAGGACTGGCCGCCCGCCGGGCGCAGGGCCATCTCCCGGTGCCAGCCCTGCGGCAGCTTCGGGAGCTTGCTCTGGACCCGGATGCGTTCGCGGAGGTCGAAGAGCATGGTGCCGCCGCGCCGCCAGGGCACCCCGACCCGGCTGCGGAACTGGGCGATCAGCAGCCCGAAGAAGCCGCAGGCCGCCACCACGAGCACGATGCCCGGGGTGACCCGGGACGGGCCTTCCGTGTACGGGCCCAGCTGCACCGACTCCACGATCAGTGCCGTCGCCGCCGCCGCGTACAGGCCGAGCAGGCTCGCCGGGCGCAGCAGCAGGCCGCCCGCGACGATCGGGAGGACCAGCGCGGCCGGGGAGACCCAGACCGAGTTGGCGAGCGTGGTGGCCGCGATCAGCGGGATCGTGATGAGCAGACCGGCCAGCGCGACCCAGTCCGAACCGTCCCCGCGGAAGTAGTCCACAGCGCTTCTGCGCAGGCCGACGCGGGCCCGGTGCCACTGCATCTTCAACCGGGCCGTGAACGTCTCGGCTTCCGCGCGCCGCTCTCGTCCTGCTGCCATTAGTTCGGGACCCTATCCATCGGACCAGCTGCTTGGCACGGGAGGTCCCACTTGTCCCCCGTCCGAGGTTCAACTTCACAGTGAACTTCACAGGAAGCCGTCGTGCCGCCACCAAGGAGAAATTCCCTGGCTCGTCCCGCAATGCCCTGGTAGGCATGGTCCATGGCTTCTGACTTGGCGACCGAACTGCGCGTACTGCGGCGGCAGGACTGGGACGAGTGGTACGACAACCTGATCCGCGCCTTCGGCGGGGTCCCGGAGTCGACCGAGGAACGTGAGCTGTGGGACTCCCTCACCGAGACCGACCGTGCCATCGGCGCCTGGGACGGCGATGTGTGTGTCGGTTCGGCGGGGGCGTTCAGCTTCCGCCTGACCGTACCCGGCGGCGCCTCGGTGCGGGCCGCCGGTGTGACGATGGTCAGTGTGTCCGCGACCCATCGTCGCCGTGGTGTCCTCACGGCGATGATGCGGCGACAGCTGGACGACGTACGGGAGTGGGGGTGGCCGCTGGCCGTGCTGACCGCCTCCGAGCCCGCCATCTACGGGCGGTTCGGGTACGGCGTCGGTACGCACGCCGTGACCGCCGAGATCGACACTAAGCAGGTCAGGCTGTCCGTCCCGCCGGGGACGGACGCCGTACGCCTGCGGTACGCGAAGCCCGCCGAGGTGCTGGACGCGTGCGAGGCGGTGTACGCGCGCGTGGTGCCGTCGCGGCCCGGGATGGTGGCGCGTACGACCGGCTGGGAGCGGCTGATGCTGCTGGACCCGGAGAGCGAGCGGGAGGGGGCCTCCCCGCTCCAGTGCGTGGTCGCGGAACGGGACGGCGAGGTCGTGGGGTACGCGCGCTTCGCCGTGAAGCCGGACTGGGAGCCGACCGGGCCGCAGGGCAAGGTGCTGCTCCGTGATGTCGAGGCGCTCGATCCCGCGGTGTACGCGGCGCTGTGGCGGTTCCTGTTCGACATCGACCTGACGTCGAAGCTGGTGACCCGGGGGCGGCCGGTGGACGACGCGTGGCAGTACCTCGTGTCCGACATCCGGCGGTGTTCGCTGCGGGTACGTGACTCGTTGCACGTGCGGCTGGTGGAGGTGGGGGCCGCGCTGGAGGCGCGGACCTATCAGGCGCCGGTGGACGTGGTGTTCGAGGTCGCGGACGACTTCTGTCCCTGGAACGCGGGGCGTTGGCGGCTGAGCGGGGACGCGAAGGGGGCGTCCTGCGAGCGGACCACCGACGCGGCGGATCTGGCCCTGTCCGTACGGGAGTTGGGGGCCGCGTATCTCGGTGGGGTGAGCCTGGCCTCGCTGGGGGCCGCCGGGCGGGTGCGGGAGGTTCGGCGCGGGGCGCTGGCGGAGGCCGCGGTGGGGTTCGGCTCCGCCGTCGCGCCGTGGCTGCCGCACGGGTTCTAGGCGCCGGCCCGTCTCAGGGTTTCTGGCAGGTCGGGCACCAGAAGAGGTTGCGGGCGGCGAGGTCGGCGGTGCGGATCTCGCCGCCACAGATGTGGCAGGGGAGGTTGGCCCTGCGGTAGACGTACACCTCGCCGCCGTGGTCGTCGACGCGCGGTGGGCGGCCCATCGCCTCGGGGGTGTGTTCCGGGCGGACCGTGTCGATGCGGTTGTTCCGCACGCCCTCGTGCATGAGGTCCACCAGGTCGTGCCAGATCGCGTCCCACTCCGGTGGGGTGAGCGTGTTCCCGGTGCGGTACGGGTCGATGCCGTGCCGGAAGAGGACCTCGGCGCGGTAGACGTTGCCCACGCCGGCGATGACCTTCTGGTCCATCAGCAGGGCAGCGATCGTCGTACGGCTGCGGGAGATCCTGCGGTACGCGGTCTCGGGGGCGGCGTCGTCGCGGAGCGGGTCGGGGCCGAGGCGGTCGTGTATCGACTGCTTCTCGGTGGGGGTGATCAGGGCGCAGGTCGTGGGGCCGCGGAGGTCGACGTACGACGTGGGGTTCGCGAGGCGGAGGCGGACCGTGTCGGTGGG
>NZ_JABERD010000405.1 GCF_013044505.1 Streptomyces sp. S3(2020)
TCGACCTCCCGTCCTCCTTCCGGCTGCCGAACGGCACCTCCTGGACCCCCTGCCTGGAACCCGGCGAACTTCCGCAGGTCGAGGGCATGGTCGTCGACCGGCCACCGCCCCGCCCTACCCCGCCCTCTACCTCAGATCGTCACCCCGTCGATCTGAATCGTCTGCACCGCCTTCGCCGCGAACGGCACCGCCACCGACTTCCCGCTCAGATACGTGTTGGAGTACGACACGTACTTGTCGCCACCCGTCGTCACCGTGTTCCAGCGCGGGACGAGGCCACCCGTCCCGCCCGTCACCGTGGTGAAGTTCGAGAGGTTGAAGGTGAGGGTCTGGGCCGAGGTCGACGTGTTGAGCGCCACGATGACCAGCCGCTTCGCCGTCGCGTCGTAGGCCGCCGTCGCATAGCTCACGCCGGTGTCCAGGATGCGCATGCCGGGGCGGATGTGGCGGCTGAACTGGGCCAGCACGTAGTACTTCGTCTCGATCGCGCCGGCCTGCAAGGTGCTCGCGTCGTACTTGATCACGCCCCAGCCCGCGGTCGGGTCCATGACCTGCCAGTAGACCCAGGCCGTCGGGTGCAGCCAGCGGAAGTCGTAGAGGAGGTTGAAGGCCATGTTGTAGCCGGTGCCGTCGCTGTCGCCCGTCTCCGAGTTCCACAGCTTCTTGCCGGCCGTCGTGACCACGTCCGTGTAGAGCAGGTCCCTGCGGCCGCCGGAGCCCTGGTAGCCGTGCACGTTGACCTGGTCGACGTACCCCTTCGTCGTGGAGCTGAAGGAGTTCCAGGTGGTGCGGGCGAGGTCGTAGCTCGTCTCGTCGGAGGCCGAGACCTTGATTCCCGTCAGGCCACGGCTGTTCAACTCGCTGCGCATGTACGGCAGTACGGCTGACTGGACCGTCGAGTCCATGTGGCAGCCCTCCTGCGTACCGGTGGCGGTCCACCAGGACGACGAGGGCTCGTTGAAGGGGTCGACCGTCGCGAAGTTCACGCCCCAGTTGTTCTTGGCGTAGAGGGCGACGGCGGCGAGGTGGGAGGCGTGCTGGCGGTAGTTCCAGGTCTGGAGGTTGTTGCCGCCGCCCGAGGCGCCCGAGGGGTTGTGGTTGGAACACATCCACCACATCGGGGAGTTGGCGAACAGCTCCGTCGTCGCGCCGCGCGCCACCGCCTTCGTCAGCATCGCGCGCTGGGTGGCGTCCGCGGTCCAGTCCCAGGCGGAGGACGTGGGGTCCTCGTTGTTCCAGTCCTGCCAGTAGCCCTCGATCTGCTTGAACGCGGGGATGTTGGCGGAGGCCACCATCGACTCGCCGCCGACCGAGTTCCAGCTGCACGCGCCCAGGTTGTAGCGGGCGATGTTCATTCCGAGGCCGGGGAGCGAAGTGCTGTTGTAGGTCGTCGACTTGGTGGTGAAGAACAGGTCGGCGAAGTCGTCCCGGGCGCCGAACACGTTCGCCCACCAGGCGAGGGAGGTGCCCCAGCCCTCCCAAGTGCCGTACGACGTGCCGGGGTTGACGGCGATCGTGGCGTCCGCACGTGCGGTGCCCGTCGCCAGGGCGCTGCCGAGGAGGGTGCCTCCTGCGGCTGTCAGCAGCGTTCTGCGTCGGATCATGGCTGTCTTCTCCGCCTCTCCGTGGGGCTCGACCGCCTGTCCCTGAACGAACGGTCGGGCTAAAGACCTAAAGACCCAGTGGCTCGCCCACGCGCCCCCCGCGTGCCATCACGAAGCATCGGGTGTGGCGCACGGGGTTGTCGAGATGCGTGACAGCGCTTTCTTTCTATCCGGCTTTCTGTTTTTCCAACGGTTATCAGAAGGGGTGGAGGTTAGCGGGGGTCGCGGAGACCGGCGGTCAGTAGCGATACGTCGGCAGCAGCGTCGCGATCCGTATCAGCACCGCCGTCAGCGCGCCCGCCCACAGCAGTACGCCCAGCCACATCCCGAACACCGCCGTCTTGTAGCGCTCCGGGGTGTCCAGAACCGCCGTGCCGGGGACTCCCGGTGTGTGGATGACGCGGACCACCGCGCCCTCCGACAGCCGGTGCGCGCCCGGACCCGCGGCGGCGACCGCGTGTTCCTGCTCCTCGCCGTGCTCGTCGGTCCAGCGGACCACCGGATGCAGGGCGGGATACGTCCCCTCCCGGGACGCGGTGTGACCCGTCACGACCGCTTCCGCGCGGCGGCCCATGCGGCGCAGCACATGCTCGGTGAGGGCGACGCGTGCCTCGTACGCCGTGAGGACGAGGCCGCCGAGGAACGGGATCAGGGTGAGGAGCCAGTACTTACTCATGGCCGATGAGCCTATGGGCCTGGTCACTTGAGGTGGCAGCGCTTATCGTGCGGGCCCGGTGAAGGCGGCGTACACAGGCGGAGGGCGGTGTACGGCATGAGGGTTCCCGTCGTGGGGCACGACACCCGGCGTCGGCGTGC
This sequence comes from Streptomyces sp. S3(2020), assembly GCF_013044505.1. Taxonomy (GTDB): domain Bacteria; phylum Actinomycetota; class Actinomycetes; order Streptomycetales; family Streptomycetaceae; genus Streptomyces. The sequence continues at coordinate 2,421 of NZ_JABERD010000405.1, forward strand.
CCGTCGCCGGCGCGTGCTGTGGACGGGCGGCGAACTCCTCGTCACCGTAGGGCTCGTGCTCCTGTTGCTCGTCGTCCATCAGCTGTGGTGGACCAACCGGGAGGCGCGGCGGGGCGCCGAGCGGAAGGTGGAGGCGCTGGAGCGGGAGTGGGACACCGGGCAGGGGCCGGCCACCGCCCCCGGCCCGCAGGGCACCGACACCCCGACCACGGACACTGACACCGGCACCGCCCACGGGCAGTCGCAACAGTCAACGACCCGTTCCCGGCAACCCAGTTGGTCCCAGGCCTACGCCATCCTCACCATCCCCCGCCTCGGTCTGCGCGTCCCCGTCGCCGAGGGCGTCAGCAAGCAGGACGTCCTCAACAAGGGCTACGTCGGCCACTACCGCGGCACCCAACAGCCGGGCCAGGCAGGCAACTTCGCCGTCGCCGGGCACCGCAACACCCACGGCGAGCCCTTCCGGTACATCAACCGGCTCGCACCCAAGGACATCCTCCAGGTCGAGACCGAGGACGCCGTCTACACGTACGCCGTCGACAAGACCCTCACCCGGACCTCGGCCCGCGACTCGGGAGTGCTCCGGAACATCCCCCGCTCGACGGTCCACCCCTCCCGCGGCTACACCACACCCGGGTACTTCATCACCCTGACCACCTGCACCCCGGAGTACACGTCCCGGTACCGCCTGGTGGTCTGGGGCAAGCTGGTCTCGATGCGCCCCCGTTAGCCCACGTGCCGCCCCTCAGCGCATGCGCCACTCCTCGGCCGGAACGCAGTCGTACAGGGTGCGGGCCCAGTCGTTGGGCCTCCCGAAGACCAGCCGAGTCAGCAGCACGTCCCCGGCCCGCTGCGCACGCGGGTTCATCCCCAGCTCCTGCGAGCCGACATCGCCCTCGGTGGTGAACTCGAGGTCCCTGCCGGTGCGCTCCAGACAGGCGCTGAGCTCGGCCGCGAGCTCCGACGGCGGTCGGCCGACCAGCCGGATCCCGTCGAAGGTGACCTGAGGACCGGACAAGGCGTCCACGGCGACGCAGGTCAGTCCCATCGAGCCGACGAAGTAGGCGACGACGTCCGCTCCGTACGGCGAGGTACCCACGCCACGGAACCGCGTACGCAGCTGTTCGAGCCGGGTGAACCTGGTGATCTCCGTGGCGGCATCGGAGGCGTAGCCCCGGGCCTCCATCGCGACGGCCGCCTCGGCCGGGCGCATCCCGAAGCACAGCGGACCGACCCGTTCGAGCGGGACGTAGTCCCACTGCGCTCGATCGGACTCGGCGACCACGGCCCATGGGTCCTGCCACACGGCCCACGGCTCCGGCTCGGGTTCCGGCTCCAGTTCCAGCTCCATGGCGAGCACCCCCTGTCGGCAATCGCACCGCCGCCCTCATCGACGGCGCGCCGACCGGCATGATCCACCGAACAGCCCGCGCCCCCAACCTCACCTCACCTCACCCCCGCTCCCGCAACACCCCCAGCACCCGCGCCGGTTCGTCCACGAACCGCCCGCCCCCCCCCCCCGCCGCCCCGCGGACCCCCGCGCCCCCCCCCCCGCCCACCCCGACCCCCACCCCCGCCCCCGCCCGCCCCCCCGCCCCCCCCCCCCCCCCCCGCCCCCCGCCCCGCCCACCCCCCCCCCCCACGCCGCCGATGACTCCCCCCACCCCCCCCCCCCCCCC
>NZ_JABERD010000406.1 GCF_013044505.1 Streptomyces sp. S3(2020)
TCATGATCGCCACCTCACTTGTGTACGTCGACGTCTGCACGTGGTGTCCCGGGGGCGGCGCCCTCGCAGGGCCGCCGCCCCCGGCCGCCGGTCACGGCATGAGCTGGTACTCCGGGAAGTTCCCGGGCAGCCGCTCCCCCGCCGGGCCCTGTGTCACCGCGCGCACCAGCAGCTCGCCGCCGACGAAGGCGCCGCGCCAGGACGCGCCGAACCCGCCGAACAGTTCGTCGCGGTCGCCCCGCGAGCGCGGCTTTCCGTGGCCGACCTTGAACGCCCGGATCTGCGGGGCGAGCCGGTCGAAGGTGGAGCGGTCGTCCGTGGACAGCGTGGCCACCAGCGCGCCGTTGGAGGCGTTCATCGCGGCCAGCAGCTCCGCCTCGGTGTCGACGAGGACGATGGTGTCGACCGGGCCGAACGGTTCCGCGTGGTGCAGCGGTGAGGACGGGGGCGGGTTGAGGAGCGTGACGGGCTGGACGTACGCCGAGGTGTCCTGGCCGGGCAGGAAGCGGGCCTCGGTCGCACCGGCGCGGTGCAGGGGGACGGCGCCGCGGGCGATGGCCTCGGCGACCTGGTCGTGCAGTTCCTTCGCCTTGGCCGCGTTGATCACCGGGCCGAAGTCGAGGGCCGGGTAGGGGTCGTCGGCCTGGGCGACGGCGAGCGGGTGGCCGACCTTCAGTGTGCGGACGGCGGGGAGGTACGCGGCCAGGAAGTCGTCGAACAGCTCTCGCTGGACGACGAAGCGCGGGTACGCGGTGCAGCGCTGCTTGCCGTAGTCGAAGAGCTTGGGGATGACGGCCGTGAGGGCGTCCCAGTCCGAGTGGTTCCAGATGCCCCAGGTGTTGAGCCCCTCCTGTTCGAGGACATGCCGCTTGCCGAGGTCGGCCACGGCGGTGGCCACGGCGGCGCCGGTGTCGCGGCCGCCGACGAAGGAGACACAGCCGATCTCGGGTGCCCGCACCAGCGCCTCGGACAGCTCTCCCCCGCTGCCGCTGACCAGGGTGATGGGAATGCCTTCGCGGGCGGCGAGCGCGCAGGCCAGGGTCAGGCAGGCGACACCGCCGTCTGTCGGGGTCTTGGCGATGACCGCGTTGCCCGCCAGGGCCTGGATCAGCATGGCGTGGACGAGCACGCTCATCGGGTAGTTCCAGCTGGCGATGTTGGACACCGGGCCGTCCAGCGGGGTTCGCCCGGCGATCATGGGCTCGATGCCGTCGACGTACCAGCGCACCCCGTCGATGGCCCGGTCGACGTCCGCCTGGGCGAGCCGCCACGGCTTGCCGATCTCCCAGACGAGGAGCAGGGCGAGGAGTTCGCGATGCTGGGTGAGGGCGTCGAGGGTGGCCGCGACGCGGGCGCGGCGCTCTTCGAGGGGGATGTGCCGCCAGGCGCGGTGCTGGTCGAGGGAGGCGCGGACGGCCTGGTGGGCGGCTTCGCGGTCCAGGCGCGGCGGGCCGGCGATGGGGCTGCCGTCGACGGGGCTGGTGGCGGGCAGGGCCCGGCCGTCCGCATGCCAGGCGGCGTTCCAGAGGTTGAGGACGCGGTCGTCGCGGAACGCCTCGGGGGCGGCCGCGAGGCAGCGCCGCCAGGCGTCGTCCCAGGTGGTGCCGGACTTCACGACGAGGGGGGTGGAGTTGAGGGTGGTCGTCATTCGGTGTCTCCGCTCTCGGTGCACAGTCGGGGGCGGGGGGGTACCTGGCGTCCACGGACCGTTCCGCGGAACCGTGGAGGGCAGGCCCGTGCGACAAGTGGTCGCGTGTACGGGGGAGGTGTTCAGTGGCGCCGGGCGGTCACGCCTGGCGCGTGGCGTCGCGGTCGGCGGCCAGCAGTTCGAGCACGAGGCGGGCCGTCTCGGTCGGGGTGTCGCCGACCTTGACGCCGACCGCTTCCAGCGCTTCCTTCTTCGCCTGCGCCGTGCCGGAGGAGCCGGACACGATGGCGCCCGCGTGTCCCATGGTCTTTCCCTCGGGCGCGGTGAAGCCGGCGATGTAGCCGACGACGGGTTTGCCGACGTGCTGCTCGATGTACGCCGCCGCGCGTTCCTCGGCGTCGCCGCCGATCTCCCCGATGAGCACGACGAGTTCGGTGTCGGGGTCGTCCTGGAACGCGGCCAGGCAGTCGATGTGGGTGGTGCCGACGACGGGGTCACCGCCGATGCCGACACAGGTCGTGAAGCCGATGTCGCGCAGCTCGTACATGAGTTGGTAGGTGAGCGTGCCCGACTTGGAGACCAGGCCGATGCGTCCGGGTTTGGCGATGTCGGCCGGGATGATGCCCGCGTTGGACTGGCCGGGGGTGATCAGACCCGGACAGTTGGGGCCGATGATCCGGGTGCCCTTCTCCTTCGCGTACGCGGTGAAGGCGACGGAGTCGTGGACGGGGATGCCCTCGGTGATGACGACGGCGAGCCCGATGCCGGCGTCGGCGGCTTCGATGACGGCCGCCTTGGCAAAGGCGGGCGGTACGAAGACGACGGTGACATCGGCTCCGGTCGACTGTATACCGTCGGCAACCGACTCGAAAACAGGTACGGCACGATCGTCGAAGTCCACGGTCCGGCCGGCCTTGCGCGGGTTGACGCCACCGACGACGTTCGTACCGGCCGCGAGCATGCGCCGGGTGTGCTTCATGCCCTCGCCGCCGGTCATGCCCTGGACGAGGACCTTGCTCTCCTTGGTGAGGTAGATCGCCATGTGCCGCCTCCTCAGGCTGTGGTGGCGAGTTCGGCGGCGCGGCGGGCGGCGCCGTCCATGGTGGTGGCCTGCTGGACCAGCGGATGGGCGTGCGCGTCGAGGACGGCTCGGCCGCGGGCGGCGTTGTTGCCGTCGAGGCGTACGACGAGCGGTTTGGTCAACCGGACGGTTTCCAGGGCCCGTACGATGCCGTCGGCGACCGCGTCGCACGCGGTGATCCCGCCGAAGACATTGACGAACACCGACTTCACCGCCGGGTCGGAGAGGATGACGGACAGCCCGTCGGCCATCACCTGGGCGGACGCCCCGCCTCCGATGTCGAGGAAGTTGGCCGGCCGGGCGCCGCAGCCGGCGACCACGTCGAGGGTCGACATGACCAGCCCCGCACCGTTGCCGATGATGCCGACCTCGCCGTCGAGCTTGACGTAGTTGAGGCCCTTCGCGGCCGCGGCCGCCTCCAGCGCGTCCCCGTGCTCCGCTTCCTCGACGCCCCAACGGGCCTGCCTGAAGCGGGCGTTGTCGTCGAGGGTGACCTTTCCGTCGAGGGCGAGGATCTGCCCCTGGCGGGTACGGACGAGCGGGTTGACCTCGACGAGGACGGCGTCCTCGCGGACCAGTACCTGCCACAGCCGTACGAGGACGTCGACGGTCTGTGGCGGGAGGCCCGCGGCCCTGGCGATCTCTCCCGCCTTGGCGGAGGTGACTCCTTCGGCCGGGTCGATGTGTATACGGGCGACCGCTTCCGGTCGAGCCGCGGCGACCTCCTCGATCTCCATGCCGCCCTCGGCGGAGGCGATGGCGAGGAAGCGGCCCGCCGCGCGGTCGAGGACGTAGGAGACGTAGAACTCGGCCTCGATGTCCACCGGTTGGGCCAGCATGACCTTGGCGACGGTGTGGCCCTTGATGTCCGCGCCGAGGATCTGACGTGCCGCCTGTTCCGCCGCGGCCGGGTCGGCCGCGAGCCGCACACCGCCGGCCTTGCCCCGGCCTCCTGTCTTGACCTGCGCCTTGACGACGGCGGGCCCGCCCAGCCTGCGCGCGATCTCGCGCGCCTCCTTGGGCGAGTCGGTGACCTCCGCCCTCGGTACGAGGATGCCGTGTTCCTCGAAGAGCCCGCGGGCCTGGTGCTCGTACAGGTCCATGGTTCGGCTCCCGTCTCGATCGGGTCGCGTCTGAAAAGTGGTGCACGACCCCTGGACATCACCCACGGGATGCGGGATAACAATCTTCATACAGTATTCGTCGACTGTATGCAATCTACCAAGCGCGGTTCAGGAACAGCGCCACCAGCACGCTCAAGGCAACGGACAAGCGAGGTGACCTGTGACGG
>NZ_JABERD010000407.1 GCF_013044505.1 Streptomyces sp. S3(2020)
AGATGTGTCTCAGGCACAGGTCTCGTGGTGTGTGTGGGGCCGGGTGGTTCATACGAGGGTCCGGCCGCCGTCGACGTACAGCACCTGCCCGGTGACGAACGCGGCCTCGGCGGAGGCGAGGAAGAGGACCGGGCCGGTGAGGTCCTCGGGGCGGCCCAGGCGTCCGGCCGGGACCAGGGCCTCCATGGAGTCGCGCATGCCGGGGGCGGCGAGGTAGTCGCGGGTGAGGTCGGTCTCGGTGTAGCCGGGGGCGACCGCGTTGACGGTGACGCCGTGCGGGGCCCATTCGCGGGCCATCACGCGCAGCAGCTGGTTGATCCCGCCCTTGGTGGCGGCGTACGGCGCGTGGTGCTTGTGGGCGAGCAGCCCGGAGACGGAGGAGAGGTACACGATCCGTCCGTAGCCGCTCGGCACCATGACGGCGCCGACGGCCCGGCCGAGATGGAAGGCGCTGGTGAGGTTGACCGCGATGAGCTTGTCCCACACCTCGTCGGGTGTCTCCAGCACCGGCCGTCGGTCGTTCGTCCCGATCGCGTGGACGAACACGTCGAGGCCGCCCAGGAGTCGACAGGCCTCGTCGACGGCCGCGCGGCAGGCGTCGGGGGAGGTGAGGTCCGCGAGGATGCCGTTGTCGGGGAGCTTGTCCTTGTCCACGTCGAGTACGACCACCGTGGCTCCCGCCGCGGCGAGTTCCCGGGCGACCGCTGCCCCGATGCCGCCGGCACCGGCGACCAGGGCACGTGTGCCCGTGAAGTCCCATGTAGTGCGCATGCTCCGGAACTTAGGCCACGCCCATGAATTGTGTCCACACTTCGCGCAGCTATTGACGATCAATCGTGCGCTGGGCAGGGTGAGTGTCGACAGTTAGGGAGGGATCCGATGAAGCTGGTGACATTCGACGACGGGTTGGTCGGCCGGATCGACGGGGACACCGTCGTGGAACTGGACGTGCCGTCGACCCGTGCGTTCTTCGAGCGTGAGCGCCAAGTGGGCGAGACCGGGCGGACGTTCGCGCTCGCCGACGTGAAGCTGCGCGCGCCGATCGCGCCCAGGAAGTTCTTCCACACGGCCGGCAACTTCCGTGAGCACCACGACGACCTGGTCCGGGTCGACTGGTCCCACCCGGTCAACAAGGGCATCGTCTTCTTCCAGAACGTCGACGCGGTCATCGGCCCCGACGAGCCGATCGTGTACCCGTCCCACCTCACCCGGGAACTCGACTACGAGCTCGAACTCGCCGTCGTCATCGGCAAACCCGGCCGCTTCTTCTCCGCCGACCAGGCCGCCGAGCACATCGCCGGCTACCTCGTCTTCAACGACATCACCGCCCGCGACATCCAGCGCCGGGAGATGGAGTCGGGGGTCTTCTCCTTCTCCAAGGCCATCGAGACCTTCTGCCCGATCGGCCCGTACATCGTCACCGCCGACGAGATCGAGGACCCGCACGACCTCGACATGGAACTCCGCGTCAACGGCGATGTCCGCCAGAAGTCCAACACCGCCCGGATGTCGGTGTCGATCCCCCAACTCGTCGCCTACCACTCGCCACAGACCTACAGCGCGGGCGACCTCATCACCACCGGGACGATCGCCGGGGTCGCCGCGAGCACCGACGACCCCTTCGCGAACTACCTCAAGCCCGGGGACGTCGTCGAGGCCGAGATCGAGGGCCTGGGCATCCTGCGCAACCCCGTCGTCTCCTGGTCCGAGGCGTACGGCACCGAAGAGCCGCCCGCCGAGCAGTGGGTCTGATCGCCGATGCGCATCGCACAACTCGACGACCGCACGGTGCTGCTGACCGACGAGGGCGCCATCGACGTCCCGGCCGAACTCGCCGCGGACCTCTTCGCCCGCTGGGACGACCTGCGCGAGTGGTCCGAGTCGGCCACCGGCGCACAGCCCTACGACCCGGCCGTGCTCCGGGCGCCCCTCCCCGCCCCCCGTCAGATCTTCGCCGTCGCCCTCAACTACCGCCCGCACACGCTGGAAGCGGGCTACGAGGAACCAGAGGCACCCCTCGTCTTCACCAAGTTCCCGACCTCCCTCACCGGCCCGTACACCACCGTCGACCTGCCGCCCGGCAATGTCGACTGGGAGCTCGAACTGGTCGCCGTCATCGGCCACGAAGCCCGCCGTGTCCCGACGGAGAAGGGCTGGGACCCCGTCGTGGCGCTCACCGTCGGCCAGGACCTGTCCGAGCGGATCGCGCAACTCGCGGGCCGCCCGGCCCAGTTCTCCCTCGCCAAGTCGCACCCCGGCTTCGGCCCGGTCGGCCCCGCACTGGTCAGCCTCGACGAGATCGAGGACCGGGACGACCTGGAACTGACCTGTGAGCTGAACGGCGAGGTCGTGCAGCACGACCGCACCGGCAACATGATCTTCCCGATCCCCCGACTGGTCGCGTATCTCAGCGAGTTCTGCACCCTGTTGCCGGGCGACCTCATCTTCACCGGCACCCCGGCGGGCGTCGGCAACCGGCGCACCCCGCAGCGGTTCCTCACCCCGGAGGACGAACTGGTCAGCCGGATCGGATCGGTGGGGGAGATGCGGCACCGCTTCCGGAAGGCGACCCCATGACCCGTACCGTCTTCACCGGCGTCCAGGTCTTCGACGGCACCGGACGCGACCCCTTCCCGGCCGAGGTCCTCGTCGAGGGCAACCGCATCACCGCCGTCAAGGACCGCGTCATGCGGGTCGGCGCCAGGGTGATCGACGGAGGCGGCGGCACCCTCCTCCCCGGGCTCGTCGACGCCCACGCCCACCTCGGCTTCGGCTCCACCGTCGAACACCGCTCCCGGCGCCGCGACGAACCCGACGAGGAGAAGGCGCTGCTCGTCGCCCACGCCGGACGGGTCCTCCTCGACCACGGCATCACCAGCGCCTACTCCGGCGGCAACCGTCTCCCGCGCACGGAGACCGCCGCCCGCAAGGCCTTCGCCGAGGGCTGGATGCCGGGACCGAGACTGAAGGCCGCCTCCTGGGAGGGCAGCGCGGGGATGGTCGAGCCCGGTGTGTACGACTTCCCGGGCATCGACGGACGCGCCAGTGACCCGGAGTCCGTCTCCCGTTTCGTCACGGACATGGCCGAACTCGGCGTCGACATCGTGAAGTTGTCCCTGTCCGGCGAGAGCGCCGTCGTGCACGGCACCTCGCGGATCGTGCAGTTCACCGACGAGGAGGTCGCCGCGGCCTCGCGGGCCGCGGACCACCACGGTGTCTGGCTCACCGCGCACGCCCACGCCGCCGAGTCGATCAAGATGGCCGTACGGCACGGCATCCGGGCGATCTACCACTGCACCTTCGCCGACGAGGAGACCCTCGACCTCCTCGAAGCCGCCCGCGACCGCCTCTTCGTCGCCCCGACCCCCGGCATCATCCACGCCAACCTCCACGAGACCGACAGCGAACCCGAGCCCGGCATGGAGGTCGAGGCCACCGCCGAGGCCGTCCGCGAGGTCGTGCCCGAGCTGGTGCGGCGCGGCGTGCGGGTCGTGCCCGGCGGCGACTACGGCTTCGCCTGGAACCCGGTCGGCCGCAACCTGCGCGACCTTGAACTGTTCGTCGACTGGTTCGGCTTCACCCCCGCCGAAGCCCTGCGCGCCGCCACCCTCCACGGCGGCCGGATCATGGGCATGGGCGACGAACTCGGCCTGGTCCGCGAGGGGTTCCTCGCCGACCTCGTCCTCGTCGACGGCGACCCGCTGGAGGACATCGCGATCCTCCAGGACCGCCGGCGACTGGCGGCGATCATGAAGGACGGCGTACTGCACAAGGCGCCGGCGTGACCCGGGTACGCACGACGGGCGGCCGGCTCGTGGGGGAGCGGCGGGACGGTGTGACCTCCTTCAAGGGCATCCCGTTCGCCGCACCACCCGTCGGCGACCTGCGCTGGCGCCCGCCC
>NZ_JABERD010000408.1 GCF_013044505.1 Streptomyces sp. S3(2020)
CTTCTGTCAGTGCAGCCTCAGCAACCACTGTCAGCCCCCATTCAGGCACTGACCAGCACAAACAACCGGGTCTGCCACTGACACCACAGCAACAAAAACCCCACCGACAAAACACCACACAACACCAATCCGGGGGCGGAGCCCGCTCCGCGGGGCTCCGTTGCAGCAGCAACTAGCTCTGTCTAAAGGGCACTTGACGTAGCATCAGGGAAAGGTGACGGAACATCAGATGGCGTACGGTCAGGAAAGACACTCCCCCTCCCCGGCCCAACAGTAACCCAGCAAACAAACGTCAACCCCAACAGACCTTCCCAGACAAAAGTTCAGCCTGACTCTCAGCGTACGGGCTCAATTCCTCAGGCACATATGGACAACCCCCTCACCCCACGCTATTGCCCCAAAAAAACAAGACCGCCGAGCAACCGACCAGGCCCACACCCGACACAGAGCCTCCACTACGCCCCAACCCTGAAACCCACGAAGAGGTTCGGGCGTCCAGCGCTGTCTAGTGATAGATAAGAGAGTTTCGCGCCAAAAGTGCCCCTGAACTGCGGTGATACCAAACTGTTTGTTCTAGGTTTCCAGAACAAAAGCTCCCCGAGTGTTCTGGATCCTCAGAACAAAGACCCCTCGAACCTGACGGATCATCAGGTAATGCCGAGACGCCGTCAGGACGAGGTATCCGGCCAGTTGCGTAGGAGGGTGTCAAGGGCTTCCAGGATTCGGGGCCAGGTTTCCTGGGAGTTGGGGGTGCTGTGGCTGAAGCCGCCGTTCATTTCCAGGGTGATGTAGCCGTGGAAGGTGCTGCCGAGGAGGCGGACGGCGTGGGTTTGGTCGGGTTCTGTGAGGTGGTAGGCGCGGAGGATTGCTCGGGTCATCTGGGCGTGTCTGGTGCCGGCGCTGGCTGCGGCTGCTTCTGGGGTGAGGCGTAGTTGGGCTGCGGCGTAGCGGCCGGGGTGTTCGTGGGCGTAGTCGCGGTAGACGTCTGCCAGGGCTGCCAGGGCGTCTTTGCCTGCTCGGCCTGCCAGGGCTGTGTCGCCTCTGTCTGCCAGTTCTTCCAGGGCCAGTAGCGCGATCCTGGTTTTCAGGTCGTGGGAGTTCTTGACGTGTGAGTACAGGCTCGCGACCTTGACGTCGAAGTGTCTGGCGAGGGCAGAGACGGTGATCTGGTCGAAGCCGATCTCGTCGGCGAGGTCGGCGCCGGCCTGGGTGAGGCGTTGTGGGGTCAGTCCTGCGCGCGCCATGGGTCCTCGGGGTGTGTCAGGTGGCTGTGGGCCATGTGCGGAGCAGGGTGGCGATTCCCGACGTGGTGCAGGTGGGGTCGCGGAGCAGGTCGCGTAGGGCGATCGCGTCGCTGCGGGTGGGCTTGACGGGGATGCCTGAGGCTTCCAGGTACATGACGCCGGTCGCGGCGGCTACGGCCATGTTGGAGCGTTCCAGCCAGCGGCAGCGGCCGAGGACGTGGATAAGGGCGGCGGCGCGGGCGTAGGGGCCGTCGTAGACCGGCTGGTCGAGGAGTTCGGCCTTGTGGGCTGCTACCGCGGCTACCGGGATGCCGTAGTCGTCGGGGGCGGGGTCGTGGGCGCCTGCTATTTCGGCGACTTGCAGGATCCAGGGGACGTCGATGTGCAGGTCCATTACGCGGCGTGGGCTCCGGGGGTGTTCTGGTCGGCGTTCTCGGTCTCGTCGAAGATCGCCTGGTGTTCGTCGAGGAAGCGGCGGGCGGCGTCGAGACCGCGGGCGCGCAGGCCGTCGGTGTCTTCCCGGACGAGTTCGGCGATGTAGTCGCCGACGCTCAGGCCGCGGTCCTTGGCTCGGGCTTTGGCGAGTTCGGCGACCTCGTCGTCGACGCGGGCGCCCAGTTGTGTCTTTGCCATACGAGCATGGTAACAGCTGTTACCAGGCTGTTGTGGGTGGGGCCGGCGGTCCGCTCGGAAGGGGGGTGAGCGGACCGCCGGCAGGGAGGAGGGTCGGGAGGTCAGGGGTCAGGCGATGGCCTGGGCGAAGGTGAAGTAGTGGTGCGGGTCGTAGGAAGACTTGATCGCCTGTAGGCGGGGGTAGTTGCGGCCGTAGTAGGCCTGCTGCCAGTTGGCCAGGGCCGGGTCCATGAAGTTCTGGTAGGACTCGTGGTTGCCGGCTGTCTCGACTGTGGTGAAGGTGGCGTTGAGCCAGGCGTCGCCTGCGGCCTTGTCCTCCTGGGTGGGGGCGGCGATGGTGTGGGCGAGCTGGATGCCTACCTCGAACTGGGTGGTGCGGTGGGAGTAGGCGGTGGCGCCGGTGTTGTAGTCGTTGACGCGGCCGCCGTAGGAGAGGAGGGCCAGGACCCGGAACTGGCCGGGGCGCAGGGAGGCTTCCATTCGGGCCAGAGTGTCCTGGATGGAGGTGCGGGTCTGGGCCTTGCTGAAGAGTGTGTTGCGGTAGGTGGCGTTGTACTCGCGGGGCAGGACGGCCTCGGGCGAGTAGCCGACGCGGTGGCATTCGCTGACGGTCTGGGTGCCGCAGCCGAAGATGGTCATCATGGCCTGCTGGTAGGGCAGTTCGACGACCTGTCGGGTCACGCTGGCCTTGCCGTGGGACGTCATGAAGGTGTTGAGGGTGTTCTCGGCGGCGCTCTGTGTGCCGGCGTAGGTGCCGGTGAGGATGACGTGCGGCTCGCCGCCCTGGTCGGTTGCCAGGGTGAACAGCAGCTGCGTGTTCAGCTCGCGCGGGCCGCTGATGATCCACTGCTGCCAGGCCTGGACGATGTCGGCTGCGTCGGACCAGGCGAAGGTCAGGTTGAACAGGGTGAGCGACGGGATCGCGACCGGGCGTACCTCGTACTCCGTGACGACGCCGACGTTGCCGCCGCCTCCTCCTCGCAGGGCCCAGAACAGGTCCGGGTTGTCGTTGGCGGAGGCCGTGACCGACTTGCCGTCGGCCAGGACCACCCTCGCCGAGACCAGGCGGTCGGCGGCTGTGCCGTACTTGCGGGAGGCGGGGCCGAGGCCGCCGCCCTGGAGGAAGCCGCCCATCGCGACCGTGGGGCAGGTGCCGGAGACGACCTGGAGGCCCTGCGCGGAGAGGGTGTTGACGATGTCGACGCCCTGGGCTCCGGGGCCGAGGCGGACCGTGGATCCGGTGGTGCGTACGGTGTTGAGGCGGGAGACGTCGATGACCAGGCCGGGCGTGGTGGAGTAACCGGCGTTGCTGTGGCCGCCGCTGCGGACCGAGAAGGCCAGGCTGTTGTTCTGGGTGAAGCGGATACAGGTGGCGATGTCGGCGGCGGTCTTGCAGTAGGCGACCGCCTGGGGGTGGATCGCGTCCCACTTGGCCTGGTGGAGCTGGATCGCCTGGTCGTACGTGGACTCTCCGGGGAGCACGAGGGTGCCCGTGAGGGCGGCTCGCAGGGTGTCCCAGGAGGGTGCGGCGGCCGCGGGGCCGGCTCCGGCCAGCAGCATTCCGCCGCTGGAGACGGTCAGCGCGGCGGCAGCTCCGGCGCCCGCACCGGTGCGTATGAGTGAGCGTCTGCTGATCACAGGTTCCCCCTTTGTGGTCGCATGCCTGGTCAGGGCGTAGCGAGCTTTCGTACGCGTCAGTCGTGCGGGGCGAGCCTTACGGGGATCCCTTGGACGTGGCTAAATCGGCCGGTGGTTCGGATGTGGCGGTCAGGGGACGCGTCGGTGCGTGCGGGGGTGGACCACACCGGCGCCGTAGGCGATGGCGACCAGGCCGGCGCGGCGGCGGGCGCCGAGTTTGACCATGGTGCGTCTGACGTGTGTGCGGGCGGTCAAATGAGAGATGACCAGGCGGTCGGCGATCTCCCGGACGGACAGACCCGCGCCGGTCAGTGCCAGGACTTCGCGTGCGGGGGGGGGGGGGCGGTGCAGGGCGGGGGGGGGGGAGCGCTGTACGCAGGTATCGATCAGGGGCCAGGTGATCCGGGGGGACAGCACTGCTTGGCCGTCGGCGACCAGGCGTACCGCTCGGGGGAGG
>NZ_JABERD010000409.1 GCF_013044505.1 Streptomyces sp. S3(2020)
GCATGAGCAGGGTGAGGTCGTCGCTGCGGCCGTGAACGCCGGCCGGCGGGATGCCGTGGTGTGACAGACAGCGCTCGGCGGCCTGCGCGCTGACGTCCGTCACGACCTCGACGCGGCGCGCGGCGGTGGTCAGGGCCCGAATGAGGGCGTGGACGTCCGGGGTCGGGTGGGTGTGCGGGACGGCGCGCAGCTCCAGGTCGTCCAGGCGGCGGCGCAGTGTCTGTCCGACGCCGCTGTCGGCGAAGGCGCGGAGCACGTCCAAGGGGTTCAGGCCCACTTCCTGGGCGGTGCCGAGGGGGCGGCCCTCCAGCGCCTCGTCCGGGTGGCGGTGCTCGGTGACCAGAGCTAGGAGATCCAGGGCGGCGGTGCGGGCGGACTCTGTCGTGAACAGACGGGTGAGGGGGCCGTCGAAGCCGATGAGCACGGTTTCGGCTTCGCGGAGGAGGCGGGCGAAGGGGGGGTACGACGGGAGGTGGACCTGGGGGAGCGGTGCCGGTGCGCCCTCCGGGGTCAGTCCCACCGAGCAGGTCACCGACAGGCCCGGCACCGGCCATCCGCGCAGCCCGCCGCGGAGTGCATGCTGGGCGGCGCCCCCACGCTCCAGGGGGTAGCGGCGTGTGATGCGGGCAGCCACTTTCAGGAGATGGTCGAGGAGGACCGCGGAGACGTTCTCCGTCTCGGCGCGCAGAAAGGCGACCGGGTCGTCGACGTGCCAGGACAGTTCGACCGAGGCGGCGAAGGCTCCGCCGCCGGAACTCGGCAGGGAGACCTCGTGGGCGGCCTGGTGGATGGAGAGGTCGACCTCGTAGTAGTCCACGATGCGCGGTCGGTGCCTGTTCCACAGGTGGCTCGGGTCGAGCGGGGTCAGGGGGCCGCCGGACGGGGCGAGCACGATCGCCTTGCGGCCCGCGACGGGGGGTCCCAGCTGAGTGACGTCGTGTGTGGTGAACGGGCCGCGCACCAGGTCGCGGGCCTCGGACTCCGGGGACGCCAGATGCAGCGGGCAGTACCAGGCGACGGGCCCCGCCTGTCCCCCCGTCCACAGTGGCTGGAACCGCCCCGTCTCCGCCGCCGCGTTGCTCGCGAACTCGTCGTACAGGATGGGGGAGACGAGCACGGTGACGTCCGCCCACGACTCGTCGAGTATGCCCTGCACCTGCGGCGGTACGACGGGCCGGCCCGGGCCGGCGAACCACGGGCTGTGCCAGAACGTCACCCGGACCTGCGGCGGCTCGTCCAGGGTGGCGAGGTGCTCGGGCAGCCCGTGCAGTACGGCGACCAGCGTGGGCAGCACATGGGTGCCGGGCTCGGTCAGGACGACGTAGCCGTTGTCGCGGGCCAGGATCTCGTACTGGTGGGAGCGCAGGTCGCCGTCGGCCAGGAGGCGGATCACGGTCCGGCCGAGGGAGTGGCGGGGATCGTCGCCGTGGGGCAGCTCGAACACGATCGTGGGGCGCTGGAGCTCCGAGGCCTCGGTCAACTCACGATGGAGCTCCTGGAGGACGGGGGTCAGGGGGTCGAGGGGGTCGGTGTACTGCCGTTGCCGGTACTCCTCGAAGGACTCGTACGCCTCCAGCGCTTCGGAGATCCGGCCCTGGTTCTTGAGGGCGAGGATGTGGAGACGGCGGACGTCCTGGTGGTCGGGGTGTTCTCGGACGAGGGGGGCGAGGTCGACGGCGGCCTGTGCGAAGTCCCCCAGTTCCAGGTCGAGTTCGGCGCGGGTGGCGCACAGGGACAGGCGGAGTGCGTGGAGGCGGGCGCGGGTGGCACGGGCGGCGGGGCCGGGGAGTCCGGCCAGGGGGGTGCCGTACCAGAGGTCCAACGCCTTCTGGACCGGCAGACGTTGGGCTCGCGGTGGCTGGTCGGGGGAGCGTTCGGCGAGGAGTTGCTCGCACCGGACGACGTCGATGACTGCGTCCGGTGCGTGCAGGGCGTAGCCGTCGGGCGATTCGGCCAGGGTGGTGGGGCCCAGGAGTTCCCGTAGCTCGTCGGCGAGTGAACGCTGGGCCTCCCGCGGATCGGCGGGGGGCTGTTCCCAGATGCCCTGGGTCAGATCGGCGGTGGTCGCGCGGTGGCCCGTCTTCAGGAGCAGCATGCACAGCATGGCTTGCGCCTGGGGGGACGGGAGAGGGAAGGTGCGGTCGCCGTCACCGACGCGCAGCGGGCCGAGCATGCCGATGCGCAAGGGCCGGGTCACCCGGATGCCTGTCCTGGCCGCCAGGCCCTCCAACAGAGCACGGAACGCGTGCAGGTCCGTCTCCGCGCTGTCCCGGACCCACGGCGTGCCCAGGTCGAACCGGGTGATCACAGCCGTACCGTCCGGTCGCAGCAGTACGCCGTCCCAGCCGCTCTCACCGTGCGTCAGGCGGCGCTTGTGCAGGGCGTCGAGACCCGCCTCCACACCCCCCTGGATCCGGTCGTACACCTGGTCCAAGACTCCCGGCCCGCTGCCCCGCACCAACTCGGCCACGGTCACCCCGTCCAGGAACTCCGTCACGAGGTAGGGCCCGGTGTCGTCCACCCAGTGGTCCACCACCGGCACCACGTTCGGATGCCGCAGCCCGGCGAGTGCGGCCGCCTGTGTCCGGAACAGATCCGGGTCCGGCGTCCGCTCCGCGTACTCATGGACGACCACCCGCCGATCGGTCCGTACGTCCACCGCCTCCCACATCGGCGACTCCAAGACCCCCACCGGCCGGTACCGCCCCCTGAGCAGTCCCTCCCCGCCCAGCCGCCGGACCGTCTCCTCGCTCACCGTCGCGAACGGCGTGCCCTCGCCGCCTGCCTCGACCCGGAACTCCCCGGCCGCGGCCCCTGCCCGTTGGTCGATCGATTCGCCGACGCGCGCGAGGAACTCACGTGTCCGACCGCGCGCGGTACGCGGCAGTGTCCGCAGCAGCAGATCCCGAACGCCGGGACGGAAGGCGTAGGAACCCGGCGGGCCCGGTACGGCGGTGAGCATGCCGCTGAGGATGATCTCGGCGAGGTGCTGGGGGCGGGGGCTGGATTCCAGGGCGCGTTGGACCAGGCGCATGACGGGGAGGGAGGGGGCGGAGAGGGAGAGATGGCCGGCGAGACGGAAGGCCTCGGGGGAGGCCGTCGCACGGAAGTGGAGGACGAGGTCGCGTGGCGGGAGCGACGCGATGTCCGGGGTCGACGGTTCGGCCGGCGGCGGAGGCGTCCGCGCCAGCCGGGCCGCCGCGCCCGGCATCCGGGCACCGCCCTGCGCGGCGATCAGCGAGGACCAGTTGGCGAGCCAGACCGGGCCCGGTTCAAGGACCGGCAGGGCGAGCGCCTCGGCGGCGGACGGCGCGTCGGCCTCGTACGGCGTGAACGCGAGGGCCGCCGACGGGGCCGCGGCGAGCGGGGCCGTCAGGAGGCCCGGTTCCGCGGGCAGGGCCGTCGTCGGCCACAGCCGCTCGGGCAGGGGTTGCAGGACGGCCAGCGGCATCCGGCGCGCCCAGCGGTGCAGCGTGCGGTACCAGCGGTCGCCCGCGGGACCCGGTCGCCACTGCGGGCCCATGC
Organism: Streptomyces sp. S3(2020); assembly: GCF_013044505.1. Classification (GTDB taxonomy): domain Bacteria; phylum Actinomycetota; class Actinomycetes; order Streptomycetales; family Streptomycetaceae; genus Streptomyces. The sequence goes on from NZ_JABERD010000409.1 coordinate 3,526, forward strand.
AGTCGCTGACCACCAGGGTGACCGTGCGGCCGTCGGCGAGCGCGGGGACGTGGTGGGCGTGCCCGTCAGGGGTGGCCCGGTGCAGGGTGACCGTGCGGAAGACGCCCGACTGGGCGAGCGTGCCGTGCAGTTCGCGGACCAAGGGGCGCCAGATCGGCATCGTGGGGCCCGTGTCGTACACCAGGTTCAGCCGCAGCCAGCGGTCCGGAGCCGGGCGCAGCACCGGCAGCCAGACGTCCGGATGCGCGCCGAGGCGGGCGATGCGGTCGGCCGTGGCCCGCTCGTCCAGGACCCGGGCGCGGGGGGACGGCACGTGTCGCTTGAGAGGGCGCACGGCGCGTTGCAGAGCGAGCGGGTGGGGGAGCATCGGCGGTACGGGGGCGAGGAGGCCGCCTCCGCGGGCCTCGATGACGT
>NZ_JABERD010000410.1 GCF_013044505.1 Streptomyces sp. S3(2020)
CGCCCGCCCACCTTGTCGCCGAGCATCTCGAACAGGCCGACGAACGCCCCGCCCGCCGCCCCGCCCACACAGGCGGTCAGGAACGGGCGGCCGAGCGGCAGGGACACCCCGTAGATCAGCGGCTCACCCACCCCCAGCAGCCCGGCGGGCAGCGCCGACCTGATCGTCGTGCGCAGGGCCGTGTCGTGGCGCAGCCGGACGTAGACCGCCAGGCACGCCCCCACCTGGCCCGCGCCCGCCATGGCGAGGAGGGGGAGGAGGACCGTGTGGCCCTGCTGTTCGATGAGGGTGGTGTGGATGGGGATCAGGGCCTGGTGCAGGCCCAGCATCACCAGGGGCAGGAAGAGGCCGCCGAGGACCGCGCCCGCGAACGGGCCCGTCGTCGTGAGCAGCCAGTTCGCCGCCGTGCCGATCCCCGAGGAGACCGCGCCGGCCGCGTACATGAGGACGTACAGCGTCGCCAGGCCGGAGACGAGGACCGTCAGGGTCGGGGTGACCAGGACGTCCAGCGCCCCGGGGATCCGGCGGCGGCACCACTTCTCGACGTACGTCCCCAGCAACGCGGCCGCCAGCGCGCCCAGCACCCCGCCCTGTCCCGGCGCCAGCGCCACCCCGAACGCCGTCACCTTCGCCACCCCCGGGTACACCACGACCGCCGCGACCGCCCCGCCCAGCACCGGTGTGCCGCCGAACTCCTTCGCGGTGTTGTGGCCGACGAAGACCGCGATCAGGGCCATGAAGGCGGTGGCGATCGCCGCCAGGGCGGGAGTGAGCGACGGGAGCCAGCCCAGGTTCACCAGCAGACCGTTGAGACCCGCCAGCACCCCGCAGCCGATGAGCGCGGGGATCAGCGGGACGAAGACGTTCGCCACGCGCCGCAGCGCCAGTTTCACCGGGGTCGCGTTGCGGGCCTTCTGCGTCTCCTTCCGCAGCAGCGCCTCGAAGTCGGCCGTCACCCGCGCCACCGCGCCCGGGCCCAGCACGATCTGGTACGTGTCGTCCTCGACCACGCCCAGGACGCCCGGCAGCGCCCGCAGCGCCGCCCCGTCCACCTTCGCGCGGTCCACCAGCCCCAGGCGGAGACGGGTCATGCAGTGGGCGACGGAGGTGATGTTCGCGGGGCCGCCGACGAGGGGGAGGAGGGCCGGGGCGAGATCGGTCGAGGTAGGCACGCACCGAGCGTGCTGGTCAGCCGCCCGCCGCCGCCAGCGCGGCGCGCAGATGGCCGCCGGACTCCTCCAGAAGGCGGGTCGCCGTGGGGCCGTCGACATCGGCGAGGAGCGTCAGGACGGCGCTCTTCACCTCGCCGTCGGTGGCCGCCAGAGCCCGCTCGATCTCCTCGTCCGCCGCGCCCGTGGCGAGGGCGACGATCCGGTGGGAGCGGGCGCGCAGCTTCTCGTTGGAGGCGCGTACGTCGACCATGAGGTTCCCGTACGTCTTGCCCAGCCGGATCATCGTGATCGTCGAGAGCATGTTGAGGACCAGCTTCTGGGCGGTGCCGGCCTTGAGCCGGGTGGAGCCGGTGAGCAGCTCCGGACCCACGACGATCTCGATGCCGTGGTCGGCGGCGGCCGCCAGCGCGCTGTGCGCGTTGCAGGACAGGCCGATGGTCAACGCGCCCCGGGCGCGGGCGTGTTCGACGGCGCCGATCGCGTACGGGGTGCGGCCGGAGGCCGAGACGCCGACGACCGTGTCGGACGCCCGCAGCTCCAGCGCGTCGAGGTCCGCCTCCGCCAGCTCCCTGGAGTCCTCGGCGCCCTCGACGGAGGTGACCATGGCCTCGGGACCGCCCGCGATCAGGCCGACGACCTGCGCGGGGTCGGTGTTGAAGGTGGGCGGGCACTCGGAGGCGTCCAGCACGCCGAGGCGCCCCGCGGTACCGGCACCGGCGTAGACGAGGCGGCCGCCGCGGCTCATCCGGGCGGCGATGTCCTCGATGGCGGCGGCGATGACGGGCAGCCCCGCGGCGACGGCGGCGGCCACGGTGGCGTCCTCCGCGTTCATGAGCCGCGCGATGTCGAGGGTGGGAAGCCGGTCGATCTCGGCCAGCTCGGGCCGGAAGGCCTCGGTGGTCAGGGTCTCCAACTCGGCGCGGACAGCACGGGGGTGGGAGGTGGAAGGCATGGGGGGCGGCTACTTTCAGTGATCCGATCTGATCTCATCGGATCTCATCTCGTCTGATCCGATGGCGTGGCTACGGCTTACGGCTTACCGCGGTGTCGATGTGCCAACGCCTCGTACGACGCGGCGAGCGCGGGAGCCGCGGTCTCGTACGTCCGCTGCGCCACCCCCACGAACAGACAGTCCACCACCAGCAGCTGGCTGGTCCGCGACGACATGGCCGCGGGCCGCAGTTCACTCTCGCGCGCCGTCGACGTCGTCAGTACGTGGTCGGCGTACTGCGTGACCGAGCTGTCCGGCCGGCCCGTGATCGCCACCGTCGTCGCTCCGTGCTCGAAGGCGGCCCGCAGCGGCTCGATGACATCGCCGGTGGCGCCCGAGTGCGTGATCGCGATCGCCACGTCGCCCGCCCGCAGCTGCACCGCGTTGGTCACGGCGAGGTGGGGGTCGTGGTGGGCGTGGGCTATGAGCCCTATGCGCAGCAGTTTCTGGGTGAGGTCCTGCGCGACGAGACCGGAGGCGCCGACGCCGTACACGTCGATGCGGCGGGCGGTCGCGGCCGCCGCCACCGCCGCGGCCAGCTGGACGGTGTCGAGGCCGGCCGCGGTGTCGGCGAGGGTCTGCTGCTCGTCGTAGGCGAGCTTGGCGACGACGTCCGCGATGGGGTCGTCCACCGCGATGTCCGTCGTGATCGCGGGCGCGCGGCCCGACTGCTGGTGTGCGGCCAGGCCGGCGAGGGCGAGGCGGAGGTCGCGGTAGCCGGGGTAGCCGAGGATGCGGGCGGTGCGCACGACGGTCGCCTCGCTGGTGCCGGTGAGTTCGGCGAGTCCGGTGACCGTGAGGGCCGCGCAGCCCGCGGGGTCGCCGGCGACGGCCTCGGCGACGCGCTGCATGGAGCGGGTCATGGAGGGGGCGAGGGTGCGCACCTTGGCGGCGAGGGCGGCGGGGGCCGGTGGGGCGCCGCCCGAGCCGTTGCCGAAAATTTCCTTCACTTCCTGGGTCATATATGAAAGATATTTTCGGCTCGGTGTTGGGGTCAAGAGTGCGCACAATGGGTGCATGGATCCCTCCGGCCACCCCATCAGCCCCCTGGAGCAGGCGTTGCACGCGGCACGCGCCCTCGTGCTCGCCGATCTGGTCGCGGGCGAGGTCGCCGAGGCGGACGTGGTGTCGCTGGTCGAGGACTCCGTCGTGCAGCGGCGCTGGTGGGTGGAGCAGTGGCCGGACGGGGTGGAGTTCGTGGCCGGGCTGGTCGCGCAGGACGTCCAGGACGCGCTGCTGGAGCGGTACGGGCGGTGGCCGCTGTGCCCGGTGTGCGAGGCGGGCGATCCGCACGCCCTCGACGTCGAGCCGGAACTGGGGCCCGATCCGCACTGGGTGTGTCACAAGGCGGGGGTGAAGGTCGCCGCGGTGGGGTCGCTGGGTCCCGCGACCGGCGGGGTGGCGTCCTCGTGACCGTCTACGTCGACCCGCCCGACTGGCCCGGGCACGGCCGCATGTGGTCGCACCTCGTCAGCGATGTGTCGTACGACGAACTGCACGCCTTCGCCGACGGGCTGGGCGTGCCGCGGCGGGCCTTCGAACGGGACCACTACGACATCCCCTCACACCGGTACGCGGACGTGGTCGCCGCCGCCCCCGCCCCCCCCCCCCCCCCCCCCCCCCCGCCCCCCCCCCCCCCCCCCCCCGCCCCCCCCCCCGCGCCCCCCTCCCCCGCCCCCCCCCCACCCCCCCACCCCCCCCCCCCCCCCCCCCCCCCCCCCCCCCCCCCCCCCCCCCCCCCCCCCCCCCCCCCCCCC
>NZ_JABERD010000411.1 GCF_013044505.1 Streptomyces sp. S3(2020)
GCGTACCGGACCCGTCCAGCGTCTACGACCTCCTCCGCCCCCACCCGGTGCCGGTCCGCCCTCGATGTCATCCCCCGGACACCGGCGGACGACGAGTGGCGGTTGCTGCGCGGGCTCGCCTCCGCCTGTCTCGCCGTGCAGGGCAGGGGCGGCAGCTGGGAGACGGCGGCACGGGACTTCGCCGCGCTCGCGGGGAAGTCCGACACCTGCAAGGGGCGGGCCGCGTACACCGTGCTCGGCGGGCTGCTCGACTTCCACCGGCGCCACCCCACCGCCACCGTGCGGCTCCAGGCCGCCTCCGGTGCCGCGCCCGCCTGCGCGTACGCGATCGCCGGGGTCGACGCGGGTGACGACGGTCAGGCACGGCCCGGGGAGACCGTCGCCGTCGAGCTGGCCGGAACGTACTTCGACCATGCCGAACTGCTGCGGGACGGGCGGGTGTTCATCGACGGCCGGCAGCTGGAGGGACCGCCGGTCCTCGCCTCCGAGGCGGGTGACCATCTGGTGCTGAACGTGGTGGTGCCGGTGGTGGAGGGCCTGCCGAAGGCCGTCGACGTGGCCGTCCGGTTCGGGGGCGTCGAGGTGCGGGCCGAGGACGCGTTCACCGTCGTGGCGCCCGCTCCCACGGTGTCCGAGTCGGCGACGCCCGGCGCGTCAGTGGCGCCACAACGAGTGTTCCCGCTCCGCCCATTCCCGGCTCACCGTCCCGGTCCGCAGGCCGCGCCGCGCCTCCGGGTCCCCTAGCGCCATGCCGATGTGACCGGCGAGGACGATACCGATGGTCAGGGCCAGCCAGTCGTGGACGAAGGTCGCGCTGGTGCGCCACTGGATCGGGGTGAGGTGGGTGAACCACATCAGCAGCCCGGTGCCGAGCATCACCAGTGTGGCGCCGGCGATCCAGGAGGCGTAGATCTTCTGCCCGGCGTTGAACTTGCCCGCCGGGCGCGCCGAGGGCCGCTTGTCGCGGCGCAGGGCGGCCCGCAGCCAGATCCGGTCGTGCGGGCCGAAGCGGTTGAGGAAGCGCAGGTCGGCGCGGAAGTGGCGGGAGGCGAGGCCGGCCAGGACGGGGACCGGCAGGGCGAGGCCGGACCACTCGTGGACGCGGACCACCAGCTCGCGGCGGCCGACGAGTTCGGCGAGCTGGGGGACGTAGAGACAGGCGGCGGTGAGCACGCAGACGCCCATCAGGGCGGCGGTCGTGCGGTGCACCCAGCGCGGGGCTCGGCCGAAGCGGCGTACGCGCGTCCGGGGCGGGACTTCAGCTCGTAGGCTCATCGTCCCGTCCGTTCGACTTGCCGACCCAGGCGTCGACGTCGTAGCCGCGCTCCTCCCAGTAGCCGGGGTCCACGTCCTCGGTGACGGTGATGCCGGATAGCCACTTGGCGGACTTGTAGAAGTACATGGGTGCGACGTAGAGGCGGACCGGGCCACCGTGGCTGTGGCCGAGGTCCTTGTCCTGCATGCGCAGGGCGACCAGGACGTCCGCGCGGCGGGCCTGGTCGAGGGTGAGGCTCTCGGTGTAGGTGCCGTCGAAGCAGGTGAAGCGGATCGCCGTGCCCTTGGAGCGCACTCCGGCGGTGTCGAGCAGCCGGGAGAGGCGTACGCCCTCGAACGGGGTGTCGGGGACCCGCCAGCCGGTGACGCACTGGACGTCCTTGACCATCCGGGTCTGGGGCATCGCCCTCAGGTCGTCCAGGGTGTAGGTGGCCGGGCGGTCGACGAGGCCGTCGATCTTCAGGCGGTAGTCCGAGGCGTTCTTGTGGGGGACGGAGGAGGCGACCGAGTAGTAGCGGAAGCCGCCGCCGTTGGGGAGCAGGCCCGTGAGGCCGGTGGGGTCCTTGTCGGCGGCGCTGCCGAGGAAGGACTCCAGGCCGCGTTGGAGCGTGGGCGCCGCGACCACGCCGAGGGCGCCCAGGCCGAGGGTGCCGAGGAGGACACGGCGGCCGATGGGCCTGCCCTGCTCCTCGGGTTGTCCGGAGTTCACGTATTCATTCGAACACCCGCGAGCCCCGGCGGGCCAGGTTTCGCGGGTGTCCGTCAGACTTCCGTAACCACTTCTTACGAAGAGGCCGCCTTGTCGAGCTGGAACGCCTCGTTGCCCAGACCGATACGGGCGTGGGCTTCGGGCGAGCGGGCCCGCAGGAACAGGCCCTGGGCCAGGCCGACGAGCAGGGCCAGGCCGATGATGCCGGGCAGGAGCCAGCTCAGCGAGGAGTCCGGTCCCGCGCCGACCAGGACGTCGAAGTCCTTCACGGTGTAGCCGGCGATGACGAGCAGGGCGATCCCGGCGAGCGCGGAGGTGACCAGGCGCCAGGCCTGGGCGCCGACGGCACCGCGGCGGACGAAGAAGACGACCACCGAGAAGGAGGCCGCCGCCATCAGCACGATCACCCCGAGGGCGCCGATGTTGCCGAACCAGGTGAACAGGTGCAGGACGGGGACGGTCGGGTCGCCGGTCGGCTTGTCGTCGGCGACTGCGAAGGCGATGACGATCACCACCGAGACGACCGTCTGGAGCAGGGACCCGGTGCCGGGGGCGCCGCTGCTGCCGGTGGTGCGGCCGAAGGCGGCGGGGAGCAGCCCCTCGCGGCCCATCGCGAAGGCGTAGCGGGCGACGACGTTGTGGAAGCTGAGCATGGCGGCGAACATGCCGGTCACGAACAGGATGTGCAGGACGTCGGTGAAGGTGCCGCCGAGGCGGGACTCGGTGAGGTTGAACAGCAGTCCGGCGCTCTGCTTCTGGGACTCGCCGACGATCGCGGAGGGCCCGGTGGCGACGGTGAGGGCCCAGCTGCTGACCGCGAAGAAGACGGCGACCCCGCCGACGGCCAGGAACATCACGCGGGGCACCAGGACGTGCGGGCGGCTGGTCTCCTCGGCGTACACGGGTGCCTGCTCGAAGCCGAGGAAGGCCGCGATGCAGAAGCACAGCGCGGTGCCGACGCCCGCGCCGGTGAGGGTGTCGGGGTTGAAGGCGTGCAGGGACAGGCCCTCCTTGCCGGGGTCGGCGACGGCGGCGATGTCGAAGATGACGACCAGGGCCACCTCGATGACCAGCAGGACGCCGAGCACCTTGGCGTTGACGTCGATCTTCAGCCAGCCCAGGGCGCCGACGGCGAGCGCGGCCACCAGGGCCGGTATCCACCAGGCCACCTCCACCTCGGCGTAGGTGGCGAAGAGGCCGGAGACCTCGAAGCCGAAGATGCCGTAGATGCCGACCTGGAGGGCGTTGTAGGCGACCAGGGCGACCAGCGCCGCGCTCGCGCCGGCCGTGCCGCCGAGGCCGCGGGAGATGTACGCGTAGAAGGCGCCGGCGTTGTGGACGTGCCGGCTCATCTCGGCGTAGCCGATGCCGAACAGGACGAGGATCACGCCGAGGAGGACGAAGAGCAGGGGCTGTCCGACGATGCCGATCACCGCGAATGTGGTGGGCATGACACCCGCGACCACCATGAGGGGCGCGGTCGCCGCGAGCACGGAGAGCAGCAGGCCCCCGGTGCCCAGGCGGTCGGCGCGCAGGGCCCGCTCCTGGCCCTTGAAGGTACTGATGCCGTCGGTTCTGCTCGTACTCGAACTGTCCGTTGTCACGGGGAGACCGTCCTTTTCGGGGAGGGGCGATGAAGGCTTGGGGGGTGTCTGAGGGCCGTCACACCGTGCCGAGCGCGCTGTCGCGCGCGGCACGGAGCTTCGGCCCTCTGACACCCCACCAGCCCTCACCCCCCCTCTCCCACCAGACAGGCCTCCCCGTGCCACCGCGCAATGCGACTACCGGCCCCACCTCCGGCATCAGTCACCTCACGCACCAACCTCGCGCCCCCACCACCAGCCGCCTCGCCACCTCCGGCCCCCTGCCCACCCGCGTCGAGCGGACCGCCCCACCTGAGCGCGCCCCGGCGTTTATCCCACCCCCCGGCG
>NZ_JABERD010000412.1 GCF_013044505.1 Streptomyces sp. S3(2020)
GTGCATGCCCATCAGCCCCGCCCCGCGCGACCGCCCCTGTGGCGGTGGCGGGTGCTGCTCGTGCTGGCTCTGCTGGCGGGGCTGATGGGCATGCACGCCCTGGCCCCGGGCGCGGCGGTCGCCGACGAGCACCCGCACGCCCCGTCGATGGCCGCCGCCGTCTCCGTGGTGGCCGCTCATGACGGGTGCGACGGAGCGGGTCACTGCGGCTCGGGCCACGTCTCGCACGCCGACGCCACCTGCGCGGCGGCCGCGGTCAGCGGTGGGCCGACGCTGCCCGCGCTCGTGCCCGACCCGGTCGCCGGCGTCGTACGGGAGGAAGCACCGCGCGCGTACGCCGGCTCGGACCCGGAAGGCGCTCGCGCTCCCCCGTCCCTGGCGGAACTCCAACTCCTGCGGATCTAGACACCGCGCCGCGCACCTCGGTGTGCGCGTCGGCATGTCCAGATCCCTTTCATCCAGCAGGAGTTCAAGCATGAGCACCACCCGTACGCGCCGTGCCGCCCTCATGGCGGCGACCGTCACCGCCGCCCTCGTCCTGGCGGCCTGCGGTGACGCCGGCAGCGGTCACGAGAGCGGTCACAGCTCCCCCTCGTCGTCCGCCGCTTCCCACAACGCCCAGGACGTCTCCTTCGCGCAGGGCATGATCCCCCACCACCGCCAGGCCCTGGAGATGGCGGAACTCGCCGCCGACCGGGCCTCGTCCGCCGAGGTGAAGGACCTCGCGGCCCGCATCGAGAAGGCTCAGGACCCGGAGATCGAGACGATGTCCGGCTGGCTGAAGTCCTGGGGCGAGGAAACGCCGGGCATGGAGCACAACGCGCATTCCGGTATGCCCGGTATGCCCGGTATGATGGACGGCGCCGAGATGACGAAGCTGGAGAAGGCGTCCGGCGACGCGTTCGACGCCCTGTTCCTGAAGCTGATGGTCGAGCACCACGAGGGTGCCGTCGACATGGCCGAGACAGAGAAGGCGAAGGGTAAGTACCGGCCCGCCACCGCCATGGCCGACGACATCGTCACCGCGCAGACCGCCGAGATCGAGGAGATGGACAAGCTGCTCGGCGACGGCTGAGCGGACCGTGCCAAGCTGCGTCCATGAGTGATCAGGACCCCGACATCTGGTCGGGCATCGACGCCCTGTGGACGTGGCTCGAGTCGAACCGCCCGCTCGGCGGACAACAGGACCTCCTCCTACGGCTGTTGAAGCTGTCGGAGGAGGTCGGCGAGGTGGCCGAGGCGGTGATCGGCGCGATGAACCAGAACCCGCGCAAGGGCACGTCCCACACCTGGGACGACGTCCGGAGCGAGCTGTGCGACGTCGTCATCACCGCCCTGGTCGCCCTGCGCACGCTGACGCCGGACACCCGGGAGGTGTTCGACCGGCACCTGGCCGGGGTCATGGAACGCTCGCTGGGTCCTCGCTAGGTTCCGCCGCCAGGAACTCCACCACCGCCAGGGCGAAGAGCAGCGCGAGCGCGAGGCCCACGACCACCCAGCCGGTCGGGTACGACCACAGCAGGTAGGCCAGGACGGCGGCGGCGACCAGCGCCCAGACGATCCATTCGCGGTACCGGCGGACGAAGGGGCCGACCGGACCGGTCCGCAGCCCGGCGCGGTCGGCGACACCCCGTACGGCCTCGATGCACGAGGTCCACAGCCGGCGCACCAGCGTCGCCCTGCGGCCCGGTCCGGTGAGCCACGCCGCCAGCGCGAGCACCGCGCCCAGGGCGACCACCACCCGGACCGCCCGCCGCAGGAACCGGGTCAGCGTGTCGTACACGGATCCGGCGGCGGCCTGCGAGATACCGGCGGGCAGGGCGTCGAGGTAGATCACCCGGGCGACGGTGAGGCCGATGCCGAGCAGCGCGGTGGCGAGGGCGAAGCCGATCGCCGCGGCGATCAGGGCCCTGCGGCGGCGGCCCGCGAGCAGGACACCGGCGGCGACCAGGGCCATGGCGAGGACCGGCAGCCAGGTGCCGGCCAGCTGCAACAGCCGGAAGTAGGTGCGGACTTGGCCGATGTCGTCGGCCTTGACCAGGGTGAAGTTGGTGTGGACCTGCGGGATCTTCGCGGCGACGGTCATTCCGTCGTCCACCAGGCGCTCTTTGACCCGTTCCACGACCGGGGCGAGGTCGAGGGTGACGGTGTCCTCGTCGATCTTCACGGCTCCGCCGCCGCTGCCGGTGAGCGCCTTGTCCACCGCGCTGTGGACACGGCGGTTGGCGTCGGTCCAGATGCCGTGGAAGGCGTCCGAGGCGATGACGGCCTGCGCCTTGTCGTGCACGAAGCTGCGCACGGCGTCCTCGATCGAGTCCCCGAGCTTGCCCAACACCTTTTCCAGGCGGGGGCGTTCGGCGGGCGCGGCGCCGGAGAGCAGGGCGGTCAGATCGAGGTGGGTCATCACCGCGTCGGTGACGCGCCGGGCCGCCGCGTCCTGGATGTCGGGGTCGGAGGCGAGCGGCTCGACGGTCTTGACGTAGCGGTCCGTGTCGCCGATGACGTCGGCGGTCCACGCGGCGACGACGGACAGCGGGGCGAGCACACATCCGAGGATCACGAGCAGGGTGGCGAGGAGTGATCGCGCCCGGTGTTTACGGGGACGCCGCTGGGACTCCAACTGGGCTACCCGCGCGCGGAGTCGCTGAAGTTCGTCGCCTTCGTCGGCCGACTGAGTCATGTCAGCGCCGATGTCCGGCCGCGTACTCCCGCAGGAACAGCGCCTCCACGTGGGCCATGTGCTCGATCTCGCTCGGATCGACGCTCTCGTTGGGGGCGTGGATGAGGCAGCGGGGTTCCTCGACGCCCATCAGGACGATCTCGGCACGGGGGTAGGTCGTGGCGAGGACGTTGCACAGCGGGATGGAGCCGCCCTGCCCGAGGAAGGCGAGGGGTGTGCCGTACACCTGCTCCATGGCCTTGCCGAGGGCCGTGTAGGCGGGGCCGTCGGTGGCGGCCTCGAACGGGGAGCCGGTGCCCTCGGTCTCGACGGTGACCCGCGCGCCCCAGGGGGCGGCGTCCGTCAGGTGCCGGGTGAGGGTCTCGCGGGCCAGCTCGGCGTCCGTGCCGGGCGGGACGCGCAGGCTGACCCGGGCGCGGGCGGTGGGCGGTACGGCGGCGGCGGAGCCGACGACCGGCGGGCAGTCGATGCCGAGGACGGTGACGGCCGGGCGTGCCCAGAGGCGGTCGGCGACCGTGCCGGTGCCGGTGAGCCGTACGCCGTCCAGGACGCCGGCGTCCGCGCGGAACTGCGCCTCGTCGTAGCCGACCCCGGGCCAAGTGCGCTCGCAGTCAAGGCCGTTGATCCGGGTGGCGCCGGTCTCGGGGTCACGGAGGGTGGCGAGCATCTGGATCAGGGCGGCGAGGGCGTCGGGGGCGGGGCCGCCGAACATGCCGGAGTGCACCTCGCCCCGGAGCGTCTCGACGGTGACGACGAGGTTGGCGAGGCCGCGCAGGGTGATGGTCGCGGTGCCGGTGCCGACCTCGGCGTTGCCGGTGTCGCACACCAGCAGGGCGTCGGCGAGGAACTGCTCCGGGTGCTGGGCGACGTAGGCCTCCAGCCCTCCGGTGCCCTGCTCCTCGGAGCCCTCCGCGACGAACTTGAGGCCCACCGGGATGTCCTCGCCGAGCGCCCTGAGCGCGGTGAGGTGCATGACGATGTTGCCCTTGCAGTCGGCGGTGCCGCGCCCGTACCAGCGGCCGTCGTCGCCTTCGGTGAGGGTGAAGGGCGGGGTCCTCCAGGCGGATTCGTCGAGCGGGGGCTGGACGTCGTCGATCTCTTATACACATCTGCGAGCCCCCGAGACGCCTGAGCATCGCGTCTGCCGTCTACTGGTTGATACAAGAACACGAAAGCCCTGC